>NZ_CP014571.1:1895223-2211093 GCF_017357425.1 Arthrobacter sp. D5-1
GTCCGTTTCGAAGTCGGCATCCAGACCCTCGGCCCGGACCTGAAGTGCATCGCACCGGTTCGCGACCTCGCCCTGACCCGCGACAAGGCCATCGCCTTCGCCGAGGAGAAGGGACTGCCGATCGAGACCACCAAGAAGAACCCGTACTCGATCGACCAGAACGTCTGGGGACGCGCCGTTGAGACCGGTTACCTCGAGGACATCTGGAACGCTCCCACCAAGGACATCTACGACTACACGGCCACCCCGGAATTCCCCCCGGCACCGGACGAGGTCACCATCTCCTTCCAGGCCGGCGTGCCGGTAGCGATCGACGGCGTCAAGGTCACCCCGCTGCAGGCCATCCAGGAACTTAACCGCCGTGCGGGCGCCCAGGGCGTCGGCCGCATCGACGTCGTCGAGGACCGCCTTGTTGGCATCAAGTCCCGCGAAATTTACGAAGCCCCGGGTGCCATGGCGCTGATTACCGCGCACAAGCACCTCGAGGACATCACCATCGAGCGCGAGCAGGCCCGCTTCAAGGCCACCGTTGGCCAGCGCTGGTCCGAGCTGGTGTACGACGGACAGTGGTTCTCCCCGCTGAAGCGCTCCTTGGACGCTTTCATCGAGGACACGCAGCAGTACGTTTCCGGCGACATCCGTATGGTCCTCCACGGTGGCCAGGCAGTAGTCAACGGTCGTCGCTCCGAGACCTCGCTGTACGACTTCGACCTCGCCACCTACGACACCGGCGATACCTTCGACCAGTCCATGGCACGTGGCTTCATCGAGCTGTGGGGCATGTCCTCCAAGGTTGCCTCCGGCCGCGACCTGCGCGTCGCAGGCAAGTAATGGCCTCGGCAACAAACGAAGGTGCACTGTGGGGCGGCCGGTTCGCTGGTGGCCCCGCGGATGCGCTGGCCGCACTGAGCAAGTCCACCCACTTTGACTGGCGGCTTGCCCGCTATGACATCGCCGGCTCCAAGGCCCACGCCCGCGTGCTGGCCAAAGCAGGTTTGCTGGACGACGCCGAGCTCGAAGGCATGCTTTCCGCACTCACCCAGCTGGACGAGGACGTCGCGAGCGGCGCCTACCTGCCGGCCGAGAGCGACGAGGACGTTCACGGTTCCCTGGAACGTGGCCTGATTGAGCGCGCCGGGACCCAGCTGGGCGGCAAACTCCGCGCCGGCCGTTCACGCAACGACCAGGTGGCCACCCTGGGCCGTATGTTCCTTCGCGACCATGCACGCATCATCGCCGGCGGTGTCCTTGCCACCATCGACGCCCTGGTGGAGCAGGCCAAGGCCCACCAAGGCGTTGCCATGCCGGGCCGGACACACCTGCAGCACGCCCAGCCGGTGTTGCTTAGCCACCACCTCCTGGCCCATGCCTGGGCTTTGCTGCGCGACGTGCAGCGGCTCCAGGACTGGGACAAGCGCGCCGGTGTTTCGCCGTACGGTTCCGGTGCTTTGGCCGGTTCTTCGCTTGGTTTGGACCCCGAGGCTGTTGCTGCTGACCTCGGATTCTTCTCGGCCGTCCACAACTCGATCGACGGCACCGCTTCCCGCGATGTCTTCGCCGAGTTCGCCTGGGTGTGTTCCATGATTGGCGTGGACCTGTCCCGGATCTCCGAGGAAGTCATCTTCTGGGCCACCAAGGAGTTCTCCTTTGTCACGCTGCATGACTCGTACTCCACGGGGTCCTCGATCATGCCGCAAAAGAAGAACCCGGACGTCGCTGAGCTCGCCCGTGGCAAAGCAGGCAGGCTTATCGGCAACCTGACCGGTCTGCTGGCAACCCTGAAAGGACTGCCGCTCGCGTACAACCGCGATCTGCAGGAGGACAAGGAACCGGTCTTCGACGCCGCCGACACCCTGGAGCTTTTGCTTCCGGCCGTGTCCGGCATGATCGCCACGCTGAAGTTCAACACCGAGCGCATGGAATCCCTGGCCCCCCAGGGTTTCGCGCTGGCAACGGACATCGCAGAATGGCTGGTCCGCCAGGGCGTCCCCTTCCGCGAGGCCCACGAGCTCTCCGGCGCTGCCGTCAAGCAGGCCGAAGGCCGTGGCGTTGAGCTGTGGGACCTGACGGACGAGGAATACGCAGCGATCTCGGTGCACCTGACTCCCGAGGTCCGCAGTGTCCTCAGCACCGAAGGTTCGCTCAACAGCCGCAACTCGCAGGGCGGAACGGCACCGGCCGCCGTCGAACGCCAACTGACGGCTCTCCAAGCGGAACTGGACGCAGTGCGTTCCTACGCCAGCTAGACCACGTGCGGGACGGCACGTCGCGGCCATGCCTTCGGGCAGGGCATCGCGAGGTGCCGTCCCGCTGTGCGTTAACATGGCGCTATGACTCAGATCACCCCCGAGACGCTGCCCGAAGAGCTTCACAAAGCCGCCGGCACCGTCACCCGCATCCTCGCCAAACTGGACGACTCATCCGTCGCTGAACCGTCGGAGCTGCCAGGCTGGACCCGGGGTCACGTCCTCGCCCACCTTGCCGGGATCTCAAATGCCATGGCCCGGCAACTTGAGTACGCGCGCCGCGGCGAAACCGGGGAACTGTACGACGGCGGCATGGACGGCCGTAACAAGGCCATCGCACTCGCGGCGGGGCACAGCCTCACGGAGCACACGGAGGCCGTCACCACCGCCATGGATGCGGCGATTGCCGCGTTCGATGCCTTGGGACCGGAGGACTGGCAGGCGCGTATTGCGTACCGGGACGGGACAGTGCTCGACGGCGGCCTGGCCCTATGGCGGGAGCTCACCATCCATGCGTCGGATTTGGGTGTGGGGTTCGGACCGGAGACATGGAACAGGCCTTTCTGCGAACACCTGATTGGCTTCCTCGCTGCACGCGTCCCTGACACGTACAAATTCGTCCTGCAGCCCACCGGCCTGCCACAGAGGACCATTGGCAGCGGCGGCACCTCCATCGCGATTACCGGCATGCTGACCGACATCGCCGCGTGGCTTGCGGGCCGAGAGCCCAGCCTGGGCAGCCTTCGCGCAACAGCGGCCGCCGATGGAGTGGACCTGCCGGACCTGCTGCCCTGGCCGGCACCCCAGCCCGCCGCCCGCTGAGCCGCGCACGCTCTCTCACGTCCCTCGTGTTTGGGCGGGTCGCTCTCTCACGTCCCTCGTGTTTGGGCGGGTCGCTCTCTCAGGCCCCGGGAGCTAATTGCTTCGGGTTTTTTCCGCTGCAGCCCGCCAGAGGTGCATGGTGGCATACGAACGCCACGGGCTGACCTCCCTGAAATCGGCGCTGAGCCCAGTGCCGGCGGGCAGGACCTTTATGCCGTTCCGGACCGCAGCATCATTGGCCAGGAGAACATCCGGAGCACCGAGGACACGCATTGCCACGTAGCCAACAGTCCATGGCCCCACTCCGGGCAAGGGGAGCAGCTTGCTTTCGAGGCTGGTGGGATCGTCGCCGTAGCCGAAATCAAGTGCTCCGCTGGCCATGGCTTCGGACGCGGCCATGATGGAGTCAATCCGCCGCTGGGGTCCACGGAGGAACGCTCGCCCGTGTTCGGCGATCTCGGCCGCCGTCGGAAACAAACGCTCCAAGCCGGGGGTGGCGCTATCCACGCTGGTTCCGGCAGCAGATAACTGAGTGAGGGCCGTTCGCGCGGCTGCTACGGTGATTTGCTGCCCGATCATGGCCCGGATGAGTAGTTCGTGGGGATCCACAGCCCCCGGCAGGCGTATTCCTGGGATCGCGGTCACACTGGCAGTCAGCCTCGCATCTGTTGCCAGAGCGTCGTCGATTGCCTGGGGATCAGCGTCCACGTCGAACAGCCTCCGGACCCGGCTCAAGAGTGCCGGGAGATCGTGGAGGTCCAGCACCGCAGCTGTAAGTTGCAAGGGTTTGCCAGGAGCTGAGGGGTTATACGAGACAGAGAAGGAGGCACTGCCCCGCGGCAGGCGCAGGGTGCGGGCGTAAGTCCTGCTTCCATCGGTGCCGGTTCCGTCCTCCGAGGTGCGCACCGTCTCGATGCCCGGCACCGCTCGTACTGCCAGGAAATCGAAAATGCCCGGATCGAAGGGCTCCCTGTAAGGAAGGTTCAGCGTCAAGGCCGCGGGGGCGTGCACCGCAGCACCGGTACCCCGGTGTTGCCTGGACTTGGCCCCGGTAGCGCGCACCGCCGTCGGGGTCATGGCGAACACTTCGCCAATGGTGTCGTTGAATTGCCGCACGCTGTTGAAACCCGAAGCAAACGCAACGTCGGCAAGGAGCATATCTGTGGAGACCAACAGGGTCCTGGCGGTTTGTGCCCTGCTGGCCCGTGCCAGCGATAGTGGACCGGCGCCAAGTTCATTGCTGAGGATGCGGTTGAGTTGCCGTGCGGAGTAGCCCAACCGGTGGGCGAGGCCGTCGACGCCCTCGCGGGTGATCACGCCGTCGTTGATCAGCCGCATGGCCCGGCCGGCTATGTCCGAGCGGATGTTCCAGGCCGGAGTTCCCGGGACAGCTTCGGGCAGGCACCGCTTGCAGGCGCGGTAGCCGGCTTCATGGGCAGCGGCCGAGGTTTCGTAGAACGTGACGTTCTCGGCTTTGGGGGTTCTGGCGGGGCACGATGGCCGGCAATAGATGCCTGTGGAACTGACGGCCGTGAAGAACTGCCCGTCGAACCGTGTGTCCCGGGCGTCGATTGCCCGGTAGCGCTGCCAGAAGTCCATGGCTTCATCCTGCCAGCCGGCCGCGACCACGGCTAGCGGAAATCGGACATGGGCGTTGGCAGTTTGCTAGGGTCTGGGGATGGGATCGTTCACGGAAAACGGAATCGGTCATCCCGACGACGTGCGCAGTTTTCTCCAGGGCGATGCCCGCGACATTGCCCCGTTGATCCTGGGAGCCGTCCTCACCCACCAGTCCGATGCCGGCCCTGTCTCCGTAAGGCTCACCGAAGTGGAGGCCTATATGGGGCCGCGCGGTTCGGAACACCCTGACCCTGGATCACACACTTTCGGTGGCCCCACGGCCCGTAATGCGCCCATGTTCGGGGCACCCGGATTCCTCTACGTCTACTTCACGTACGGGATGCACTATTGCGCGAACATCGTCTGTGGACCCGACGGGTTCGCATCCGCGCTGCTCCTGCGGGCAGGAGAAGTTGTAGAGGGGGAGGAGCTCGCCGCCGTCCGCAGGCCAGCCTCCAAAGCGCACAAGGACCTCGCCAGCGGACCGGCCCGACTCGCCTCCGCGTTGGGACTCACGACGGCGGACACCGGCCGTGACGCGCTCGCTTCACCGTTCAGCTTGTGGTTGCCGGCGACACCCGCAGCCGCCGTCGCCAGCGGACCGCGGGTGGGTGTATCGGGTCCTGGCGGCACCACGGAATATCCTTGGCGCTTTTGGATCGAAGACGATCCAACGGTGTCGCGGTACAAGGCAGCACGGCCCCGAAATAGGGTCGTTCCGCAATAACCGTCCCACCACATGACTTGTACCCCACGCGTTTACCAAAATCGCTGTAGAATGGACGGTCTGTCTTTTGCGATAGGGGTTACGGTTCGATGCACGACGCTGATTTGGTCCACGAGCAGGAATATGTGGCCGGGCTGTACGCCCGGCTCGATGAGCTGCGCGCCGAAAAGCGCGCCCAGCTGGCGCAGGTGCGGAAGGCCGGCGCGGTGGGAACCATGCAGAACGTTTCCGAGCGTGACGCGTTCGCGGCCCTGTACGAAGACCGCCTTGCCCAGCTCGACGCCGTCGACGACCGCTTGGTCTTCGGCCGCCTTGACCTTGACTCCGGTGAAGCACAATACATCGGGCGCATCGGTCTCTCTACTGCCGATCTCCAGCGACTGATGGTCGATTGGCGTGCGCCCGAAGCCGGGCATTTTTACCAAGCCACGGCGTTCGATCGTCAAGGCGTGCGTCGCCGTCGCCACCTGATCCTTCAGGGGCGCGACGTGAAAGCGATTGAAGACGATGTCCTGGACGCGGGGATGCTCGCAGACAACGACTCTCTCCAAGGTGAAGGCGCACTGCTGGCAGCACTGAACTCCAAGCGCACGGGCCGCATGTCGGACATCGTGGGCACCATCCAGTCTGAGCAGGACCGGATCATCCGATCCTCCATCTCCGGCGCGTTGGTGGTCCAAGGCGGTCCCGGAACGGGAAAGACCGCCGTTGCCCTGCACCGCGCTGCTTATCTGCTGTACACGCACCGCGAACGGCTCAAGAGCGCCGGCGTGTTGCTCGTTGGACCGTCGTCGTCCTTCATGCATTACATCGAACGCGTACTGCCATCCCTCGGCGAGACCGGCGTGGTCATGGCAAGCCTTGGCCGCCTGATGCCCGGCATCCATGCCATCCCCGAGGAAGACGCCGACGTTGCCGCACTCAAGGGCAAACTGGACATGGCCAAGGTGGTGGCCAACGCCGTCGCGAACCGCCAAAGGACGCCTGCTGAAGACCGCATCCTGGAAGTCGATTCACGGAAGCTCACTCTGACTGTCCGTCAGGTCCGCCGTGCCCGGGAAAAGGCCCGCGCAACGGGGAAACCCCACAACGAAGCGCGGCTCACGTTCGTGAAGATCCTCCTTCGCGAGCTCACGGAACAGCTGACGGACCTCGTCGAGGAAGGCAACATCGGCAACAACGCAGATCGCGCCTACCTGGCGGAAGACGTCCGGTCGGCGAGGGACGTGCGCATTGCGCTGAACCTCTGCTGGATGCCGATGACACCGGAGAAGCTCATTTCCGAGCTCTTCAGCAAGCCGGCCATCCTTGAAGCCTGCACACCGCACCTGACGCCTGAACAGCGTTCGCTGCTGCAGCGGCCCGTGGACGCGCCCTGGACGGAAGCTGACGTTCCGCTGTTGGATGAAGCTGCTGAACTGTTGGGCGAACTGGACCCGGCAGCCGGCAGGGGATTGGCCCAGCAGGAGGCCGACCGCGCACGCGACATCGCCAACGCCAAGCAGACTCTTGCCAACATGGAAGCCATGGGTGTCGACGTCCTGGTCTCGGCTGAAGAACTTGCCGACCAGAACCAGGAACGCGAAGGCCGCCTGACCGCGGCGGAACGTGCCACCAGCGACCGTTCGTGGGCTTTCGGCCACATTGTGGTTGACGAAGCCCAGGAACTCTCACCCATGCAGTGGCGGCTCCTGGTACGCCGCTGCCCGCTGAAGTCGTTCACGATCGTCGGTGATATTGCCCAGACGAGTGCTGCGGCAGGTGCCAATTCGTGGCAGAGTGCCTTGGCGCCGTCGTTCGGTGACCGCTGGACCCTCGAAGAACTCACCGTCAACTACCGCACGCCCTCGCAGATCGCCGAAGCCGCAGTCCGCATGGCCAACCGCGCGGGACTGGTGGTCTCGGCTCCCAAGGCCGTGCGCGAAGGTAAATGGTCGCCCATTGTGGACCGCGTCGATGCCGACAGCATCGTGTCGCACCTGGTGGACGTCCTGCCCGAGGAAGTTGAAGCGATCGACGGCGGCCTGCTGGCTGTCATTGCCGACGGGCCTCTTCTTCCGCAGGCCACCGCTGCGCTGCGGGAGGTCTACGGCCGCCGTATTGGCGCCGGGGCGGGCAGCTACGAACAGGACATCGTGGTCATCAGCCCCAAGGAGGCCAAGGGCCTGGAGTTCGATGGGGTGGTGGTCCTGGAACCGGCCGCCATGCTGAACCATGAGCACGGCAAGGTGGGCGACCTCTACGTCGCCATGACGCGAGCCACGCAGCGCTTGCGTCTCATTGCCGCCGCCCCGGTACCTGCGGGTATCGAGCGCTAGGAAAACGGGCCTCCGCAATCCTGCTAACTTAGATCTCGTGTCACACGTAAACAACCTCGAGTCCCAGCACAACGATCCCGCTTTTGCCAATGTCTGGCAGGAGCTCAAATGGCGCGGCCTGATCCACGTTTCCACCGATGAAACGGAACTGGAAAAGCTGCTCGCCGGGGACCCGATCACGTATTACTGTGGCTTCGATCCCACCGCGCCCTCCCTGCACCTGGGCAACCTTGTGCAGTTGCTGGTGATGCGACGCCTGCAGTTGGCAGGCCACAAGCCGCTCGGCCTGGTGGGTGGGTCCACTGGCCTGATCGGTGACCCACGTCCGACGGCGGAACGCACCTTGAACACCAAGGACACCGTTGCTGAGTGGGTTGGTTACCTGCAGGGCCAGGTGCGCCGCTTCCTCAGTTTCGAGGGCGAAAACCCGGCCCGCATGGTGAACAACCTGGACTGGACGGCGCCGCTGACTGCTATCGACTTCCTGCGTGAAATCGGCAAGCACTTCCGTGTGGGCACCATGCTCCGCAAGGATGCTGTGGCGTCCCGCCTGAACTCCGACGAAGGCATCAGCTACACCGAATTCAGCTACCAGATCCTGCAGGGCATGGACTACCTCCAACTCTTCCGGGATTACGGCTGCGCGCTGCAGACCGGCGGCTCTGACCAGTGGGGCAATCTCACCAGCGGAACCGAACTGATCCGCAAGGTGGAAGGCAAGAGCGTCCACGCATTGGGGACGCCGCTGATCACCAACTCCGATGGCACCAAGTTCGGCAAGAGCGAAGGGAACGCCATCTGGCTGGACCCGGACATGTGCAGCCCGTACGCGTTCTACCAGTTCTGGCTCAACACGGCGGACGCGGATGTTGTGGACCGCCTCAAGGTCTTCACCTTCCTTTCGCGTGCAGAGATTGAGGCACTTGGAGAAGCTGTGGCGGAGCGTCCATTTGCCCGCGAGGGCCAGAAAAAGCTCGCTTTCGAAGTGACCTCGCTCGTTCATGGCGTCGAGGCAACGGAGAAGGTCATTGCAGCTTCGGCTGCACTCTTCGGCAACGGCGATCTCACAGTTCTGGATGAGCGAACCCTTGAAGCCGCCACCGCCGAACTTCCATTGGCGACGATCGGCACCGACGGTTTGGGGATCATCGACCTCCTGGTTGCCTCGGGTCTGTCCGACAGCAAGTCGGCTGCCCGCCGGACCGTAGGGGAGGGCGGCGCGTATGTGAACAACACCAAGGTCTCCGATCCCGATGCAGTCATTGCCCAGGATCAACTGCTGCACGGACGGTACTTGCTCCTCCGGCGTGGCAAGAAAAACCTTGCGACCATTGAGGTTTCTGCTTAGTACTCTTTTCCACCGCGTTCCGAAAGGGCCGGCAACCGTTACGGTTGCCGGCCCTTTCTGCGATTCCGTGCATGTCATCCTCGTCGCTCGCTCACATCCCGCGGGTTTGATGGCGTCGCTCTCTCATGTCCCTCGGGTTTGGGGCGGATGCTCTCTCGCGTTCCTTGGGTTTGGTTGGGGTTCGACGGCGGTGGTGGGGTTGTGTGATGGGCTTCACTTGGGTTGGTTTGGGGTGTGGTGGGGTGGTTTTGGGGGTGTTTTCCTTGTGTTGGCGGGGTTTTTGGGTGGTGTTGGGGTGGATTTGGTGTGGGGGTGGGGCGCGTGTAAAGTTATTCGAGTCGCCGCCGCTGATGCGGAAAGATGGCGACCGACTCCCTTCAAATTGCCGGTTTCGGTGGTGCTTTTGTGTGCTGCTGGTTGGTGTGGGAGGCCCGGGTTCTGGTTTGCTTTGTGCGGCTGGTTCGGGTAAGTTTGAAAAGTTGCTCCGGAGCGATCCTGGACCCTTGTGGTGTGGGTGGTGCCGGTAGTGTCTGTTGTTTGAGAACTCAATAGTGTGCCAAGTTTGTTGATACCGATTGTTTTATTGATTGGTTGAAATTATGGCTGGATCATTGCGCACCCCCGTGTGTGGTGGTCTGGTTTTCAGCTGGTTTCGAATTTTGTGCAGCCGTGCCGGCCGTTATTTCCGGTGGGTGTGGTTGTGTCTGTTTGATTTGTTTTACTTCAACGGAGAGTTTGATCCTGGCTCAGGATGAACGCTGGCGGCGTGCTTAACACATGCAAGTCGAACGATGATCCCAGCTTGCTGGGGGATTAGTGGCGAACGGGTGAGTAACACGTGAGTAACCTGCCCTTGACTCTGGGATAAGCCTGGGAAACTGGGTCTAATACCGGATATGACCGTCTGACGCATGTCAGGTGGTGGAAAGCTTTTGTGGTTTTGGATGGACTCGCGGCCTATCAGCTTGTTGGTGGGGTAATGGCCTACCAAGGCGACGACGGGTAGCCGGCCTGAGAGGGTGACCGGCCACACTGGGACTGAGACACGGCCCAGACTCCTACGGGAGGCAGCAGTGGGGAATATTGCACAATGGGCGCAAGCCTGATGCAGCGACGCCGCGTGAGGGATGACGGCCTTCGGGTTGTAAACCTCTTTCAGTAGGGAAGAAGCGAAAGTGACGGTACCTGCAGAAGAAGCGCCGGCTAACTACGTGCCAGCAGCCGCGGTAATACGTAGGGCGCAAGCGTTATCCGGAATTATTGGGCGTAAAGAGCTCGTAGGCGGTTTGTCGCGTCTGCTGTGAAAGACCGGGGCTCAACTCCGGTTCTGCAGTGGGTACGGGCAGACTAGAGTGCAGTAGGGGAGACTGGAATTCCTGGTGTAGCGGTGAAATGCGCAGATATCAGGAGGAACACCGATGGCGAAGGCAGGTCTCTGGGCTGTAACTGACGCTGAGGAGCGAAAGCATGGGGAGCGAACAGGATTAGATACCCTGGTAGTCCATGCCGTAAACGTTGGGCACTAGGTGTGGGGGACATTCCACGTTTTCCGCGCCGTAGCTAACGCATTAAGTGCCCCGCCTGGGGAGTACGGCCGCAAGGCTAAAACTCAAAGGAATTGACGGGGGCCCGCACAAGCGGCGGAGCATGCGGATTAATTCGATGCAACGCGAAGAACCTTACCAAGGCTTGACATGAACCGGTAATACCTGGAAACAGGTGCCCCGCTTGCGGTCGGTTTACAGGTGGTGCATGGTTGTCGTCAGCTCGTGTCGTGAGATGTTGGGTTAAGTCCCGCAACGAGCGCAACCCTCGTTCTATGTTGCCAGCGCGTTATGGCGGGGACTCATAGGAGACTGCCGGGGTCAACTCGGAGGAAGGTGGGGACGACGTCAAATCATCATGCCCCTTATGTCTTGGGCTTCACGCATGCTACAATGGCCGGTACAAAGGGTTGCGATACTGTGAGGTGGAGCTAATCCCAAAAAGCCGGTCTCAGTTCGGATTGGGGTCTGCAACTCGACCCCATGAAGTCGGAGTCGCTAGTAATCGCAGATCAGCAACGCTGCGGTGAATACGTTCCCGGGCCTTGTACACACCGCCCGTCAAGTCACGAAAGTTGGTAACACCCGAAGCCGGTGGCCTAACCCTTGTGGGGGGAGCCGTCGAAGGTGGGACCGGCGATTGGGACTAAGTCGTAACAAGGTAGCCGTACCGGAAGGTGCGGCTGGATCACCTCCTTTCTAAGGAGCTGCTAGCAGCTGTTCCGTGTTCTGTGTATGCAGTTCGTGGTGGTTGTCAGTGTTGCCCATTGCGCAGGCGTCTGTTCTGCGGTGGGTGCTCATGGGTGGAATATCAACGAATCAAACTTGTTTGGCATGGCCTTTACCGGTTGTGTCCTGGTGCCAGTACGGCAGCATGTGTCTCTGCTTTTTGTGGGGGTGGGTGTTGTTGGGAACGCTGCCGGGGTGCATGGTTTGTGGGGGTTGTGTTTGGCGCACTGTTGGGTCCTGAGGCAACAGGACCTTTTTGCAGCAATGCAGAGGGCATCGTTCTGGTGTTTCTTTTGTTCCTGCTTCCGGTTCTGCCGCGTGTCCCTGTGTGGGGTGGTGGTGGTCTGGTTGATGGGGTTGTTGTTTGAGAACTACATAGTGGACGCGAGCATCTGAGACATGCATGGCTGGCCTTTCGGGGTTGGTGTGTGTGTTTCTACAGCAATTTCTTATGAATGAACCTGGCCCTTGTGGTCGTGGTTCTCTCGAGTAAGTTTTTGATCTTTGTGTGGTCAAGTTTTTAAGGGCACACGGTGGATGCCTTGGCATTAGGAGCCGAAGAAGGACGTAGGAATCTGCGATAAGCCTGGGGGAGTTGATAACCGAGCGTTGATCCCAGGATGTCCGAATGGGGAAACCCCGCACAACGCTGCAAGGTGATTGTGTGACCCGCATCTGAACACATAGGGTGCGTGGGGGGAACGCGGGGAAGTGAAACATCTCAGTACCCGCAGGAAGAGAAAACAATAGTGATTCCGTTAGTAGTGGCGAGCGAACGCGGATCAGGCTAAACCGTTCCATGTGTGATAGCCGGCGGGCGTTGCATGGGCGGGGTTGTGGGACTTTCCGTGATGGTTCTGCCGGACCGTTGGGGTGATGTGCAGGCATAGGTGAACGGTCTTGAAAGGCCGGCCAGAGAGGGTGGGAGCCCCGTAACCGTAATGTTGTGTGCAGCCTGGAGAGTATCCCAAGTAGCACGGGGCCCGAGAAATCCCGTGCGAATCTGTCAGGACCACCTGATAAGCCTAAATACTTCCTAATGACCGATAGCGGACCAGTACCGTGAGGGAAAGGTGAAAAGTACCCCGGGAGGGGAGTGAAACAGTACCTGAAACCGTGTGCTTACAATCCGTCGGAGCAACCGCGAGTGATCGCATAGTAGTTGTGACGGCGTGCCTTTTGAAGAATGAGCCTGCGAGTTAGTGTTACGTCGCGAGGTTAACCCGTGTGGGGTAGCCGTAGCGAAAGCGAGTCTGAACAGGGCGAGTGTAGTGGCGTGATCTAGACCCGAAGCGGAGTGATCTACCCATGGCCAGGTTGAAGCGACGGTAAGACGTCGTGGAGGACCGAACCCACTTCAGTTGAAAATGGAGGGGATGAGCTGTGGGTAGGGGTGAAAGGCCAATCAAACTCCGTGATAGCTGGTTCTCCCCGAAATGCATTTAGGTGCAGCGTTGCGTGTTTCTTGCCGGAGGTAGAGCTACTGGATGGCCGATGGGCCCTACAAGGTTACTGACGTCAGCCAAACTCCGAATGCCGGTAAGTGAGAGCGCAGCAGTGAGACTGTGGGGGATAAGCTTCATAGTCGAGAGGGAAACAGCCCAGACCACCAACTAAGGCCCCTAAGCGTGTGCTAAGTGGGAAAGGATGTGGAGTTGCGAAGACAACCAGGAGGTTGGCTTAGAAGCAGCCATCCTTGAAAGAGTGCGTAATAGCTCACTGGTCAAGTGATTCCGCGCCGACAATGTAGCGGGGCTCAAGTACACCGCCGAAGTTGTGGATTTCACACATTGCCCTAGCCTTCGTGGTTCAGGGGTGTGGAGTGGTAGGGGAGCGTCGTGTGGGCAGTGAAGTCGCGGTGGAAACCAGCGGTGGAGCCTACACGAGTGAGAATGCAGGCATGAGTAGCGAAAGACGGGTGAGAAACCCGTCCGCCGAATGATCAAGGGTTCCAGGGTCAAGCTAATCTGCCCTGGGTAAGTCGGGACCTAAGGCGAGGCCGACAGGCGTAGTCGATGGACAACGGGTTGATATTCCCGTACCGGCGAAAAACCGCCCATGCCAAGCGGGGGATACTAACCGCCCGGAGCCTGCCCGCTCACCCTTGTGGTGTTGTGGGTTTTGGCCGAGCGCGGGACCTGATCCCGGGAGGTAAGCGTATTAACAGGTGTGACGCAGGAAGGTAGCCGGGCCGGGCGATGGTTGCCCCGGTCTAAGGATGTAGGGTCAGGGATAGGCAAATCCGTTCCTGTGTGCTTCGAGCACGTTCCTGAGATCTGATGGGACTCCCGTATGGGGGGATCCGGTGATCCTATGCTGCCTAGAAAAGCATCGACGCGAGGTTTTAGCCGCCCGTACCCCAAACCGACACAGGTGATCAGGTAGAGAATACCAAGGCGATCGAGAGAATTATGGTTAAGGAACTCGGCAAAATGCCCCCGTAACTTCGGGAGAAGGGGGGCCTGCCCCGTGATGGAGACTTGCTCTCCGTGAGCGGGTGTGGGCCGCAGAGACCAGGGGGAAGCGACTGTTTACTAAAAACACAGGTCCGTGCGAAGTCGCAAGACGATGTATACGGACTGACTCCTGCCCGGTGCTGGAAGGTTAAGAGGACCGGTTAGCCACCTTGTGTGGCGAAGCTGAGAATTTAAGCCCCAGTAAACGGCGGTGGTAACTATAACCATCCTAAGGTAGCGAAATTCCTTGTCGGGTAAGTTCCGACCTGCACGAATGGAGTAACGACTTCCCCGCTGTCTCAACCATAAACTCGGCGAAATTGCAGTACGAGTAAAGATGCTCGTTACGCGCAGCAGGACGGAAAGACCCCGAGACCTTTACTATAGTTTGGTATTGGTGTTCGGAGTGGCTTGTGTAGGATAGGTGGGAGACGTTGAAACCCGGACGCCAGTTCGGGTGGAGTCATCGTTGAAATACCACTCTGGTCACTTTGGACATCTAACTTCGGCCCGTGATCCGGGTCAGGGACAGTGCCTGATGGGTAGTTTAACTGGGGCGGTTGCCTCCTAAAAAGTAACGGAGGCGCCCAAAGGTTCCCTCAGCCTGGTTGGCAATCAGGTGTCGAGTGTAAGTGCACAAGGGAGCTTGACTGTGAGAGAGACATCTCAAGCAGGGACGAAAGTCGGGACTAGTGATCCGGCGGTACATTGTGGAATGGCCGTCGCTCAACGGATAAAAGGTACCTCGGGGATAACAGGCTGATCTTGCCCAAGAGTCCATATCGACGGCATGGTTTGGCACCTCGATGTCGGCTCGTCGCATCCTGGGGCTGGAGTAGGTCCCAAGGGTTGGGCTGTTCGCCCATTAAAGCGGTACGCGAGCTGGGTTTAGAACGTCGTGAGACAGTTCGGTCCCTATCCGCTGCGCGCGCAGGAAATTTGAGAAGGGCTGTCCTTAGTACGAGAGGACCGGGACGGACGAACCTCTGGTGTGTCAGTTGTACTGCCAAGTGCATCGCTGATTAGCTACGTTCGGATGGGATAACCGCTGAAAGCATCTAAGCGGGAAGCTCGCTTCAAGATGAGATTTCCATACACATTTATGTGTGAGAGGCCCCCAGCCAGACCACTGGGTTGATAGGCCGGATGTGGAAGCGAGGACTAAAGACTCGTGAAGCTGACCGGTACTAATAGGCCAACAACTTACACCACACAACACACTGCACGCGTCCACTATGTGGTTCCCGAACAACAACCCGCACCAAGGGTTGCCGGAACCAACAACTAAATAACAACACCACAGTTGTAACCACAAGTCTTCCCACCCACCCCCACCAAAAAAGGGGGGCCGGGACGGGTAACAGAGTTACGGCGGTCATAGCGTGGGGGAAACGCCCGGTCCCATTCCGAACCCGGAAGCTAAGACCCACAGCGCCGATGGTACTGCACCCGGGAGGGTGTGGGAGAGTAGGACACCGCCGGACAACCATTAAGGCAAGAGCCCCGACCACAGGTCGGGGCTCTTCCCCTTTAACCACCCAACCCCTAAACGAGGCAAAGCATCCATCAACCGGGAACTTGCCAACAACCCAGGCCAGTCGCTGTCGCTGAAGGCTTCCCGCAGGCTGCTGAAGCGGCTGTGAGACTTGACACGGGAGGCCGGGAATCAGGTCCAGGCGTTCGGCTGCCGTGGTGGCGTCGAATAGAATTGCATAAGACATACGAGTCGGTAGCTGAGCGCTGCCGGCGGCGTGACAACGAAATAAGGGTTATGAGCGACTACGCACGCGCCAGTGGTCGGCTCGCAACAGGAGGAATCCACCATGGCTGAGCACAACGGCGGCAATCGCGGCGGTAATCGCGGAAACTTCGGCGGTAATCGCGACGACCGCGGTTCGTACCGCCCCAACAACAACTCAGGCGGGGACCCTCGTGGGTTCCGTTCCCGGGAGAACCGAGACGGCAACGACCGTCCGGCCCGTGACGGCGAGCGTCGTCCGTTCAACAACGACCGTGGAGACCGTAAGCCTTTCGGTGACCGCAACGATCGTCCGCCCCGTGACGGCGAGCGTCGCTCCTTCGGCGGCGACCGCGATCGTAAGCCTTTCGGTGACCGCAACGATCGTCCGGCCCGTGACGGCGAGCGTCGTCCGTTCAACAACGACCGTGGCGATCGTAAGCCTTTCGGCGACCGGAACGATCGTCCGGCCCGTGATGGAGAGCGTCGCTCCTTCGGTGGCGACCGCGATCGTAAGCCTTTCGGCGATCGTCCCGAGCGCGGTCCGCGGAACTTCGACGGTCCCCGTCGCGACAACGATGACCGTCGCCCGTTCAACAACGACCGTGGCGACCGTAAGCCTTTCGGCGACCGCAACGATCGTCCGGCCCGTGACGGCGAGCGTCGTCCCTTCAACAACGACCGTAGCGACCGCAAGCCTTTCGGCGACCGCAACGATCATCCAGCCCGTGACGGCGAGCGTCGCTCCTTCGGCGGCGACCGCGACCGTAAGCCTTTCGGCGACCGCGACCGTAAGCCTTTCGGCGACCGCAACGACCGTCCGGCCCGTGACGGCGACCGTCGTCCCTTCAACAACGACCGTGGCGACCGTAAGCCTTTCGGCGATCGTCCCGAGCGCGGTCCGCGGAACTTTGACGGCCCCCGCCGCGACAACGATGACCGTCGTCCCTTCAACAACGACCGCGGCGACCGCAAGCCTTTCGGTGACCGCAACGACCGCGGTAACTCCTGGGAAGAGCGTCCTGCCAGGGTGCCCAACGCCAAGGACATCCGCAGCTCCAACCGTCCTGACCGTGAGCGGTCTCCCGAGATCGATGAGGATGTCACGGGCAAGGAACTCGACCGCGCCACGGGTCACCAGATCAAGACACTTGAGGAGCAGAGTGCTGGTTGGGTCGCCAAGCACCTGGTCATGGCTGGCCGCCTGATTGACATTGAGCCTGAGCTGGCCTTCCAGCACGCATTGGCTGCAAGCCGTCGTGGCGGACGCCTTTCGGTTGTTCGTGAAGCGGTGGGCCTGACCGCCTACGCCGCGGGACACTATGGCGAAGCGCTTCGTGAATTCCGTACGTACCGCCGCATCAGCGGGTCCAACGTGCACTTGCCTGTGATGGCTGACTGCGAGCGAGGCCTCGGACGTCCGGACCGTGCGTTGGATATGGTTCGTTCTCCAGAAGCCCAGGACCTCGATGCCCCGGGCAAGGTGGAGCTGGCCATGGTGGCGGCCGGTGCCCGTGCGGATTTGAAGCAGTTTGATGCTGCAGTCACCGAACTGGAAATTCCCCAGTTGGACATCAACAGGGCCTTCTCTTACAGCCCGCGACTTTTCCGTGCTTACGCTGAAGCGCTCAGCGCGGTGGGTCGCACGGAAGAAGCGGACAAGTGGGCCCGGCAGGCTTTGGTGGCTGAGAATGCTCTGGGAGTCGGCGATTTCGCTGAACCGGAGATCCTTGACCTCGGGTGGGATGAGCAGGAAGAAGCAGCCGCGAGCAAGCCGCGGTTCGTCAAGTCGGCTCCGGAGCCCGACGTCGTTAAGCCTGAGACGGAATCGGTTATTGCCGAAGCCGCAGCGGCTGACGTTGAGCACGATGACGTTGAACTTGATGACGCAGAGTCTGACTACTTCGAGTCGAACGACGCGGAGTCGGACATCGACTCCGCAGAAGACGACTCTGAGGAAAGAGAAGCCAAGGAAGAAGACGCCGAGAACCAGGGTTCTGACTCCCAGCATGGCTGATCCACTCATCTCATTGTTTGATGCCGTCCTCTCGGATCTGGACGGTGTGGTCTATGCAGGACCGCACGCCATCCCCGGGGCCGTGGAGTCGTTGTTGCGTCTGGAGACCTTTGGCGTTGGCCTTGGCTACGTGACTAACAACGCCTCCCGCACCCCGGCCCAGGTCGCTGCGCACTTGCGTGAGCTCGGTGCGCCGGCGGAGGACCATCAAGTGGTCAGTTCCTCCCAGGCAGCAGGAGAGCTTCTGGCTTCCCTGTTGCCTGCGGGGGCGCATGTGCTCATCACCGGCAGCGCAGCTCTGGCCCATGAGATTGAATTGGTGGGACTCAAGCCGGTCCACAGTGCCGCTGAATCCCCGGTTGCCGTGGTCCAGGGATTCAACCCTGAGATCGGTTGGAAGGATCTCGCGGAGGCGTCGTATGTAGTGGCCGGTGGAGCCATGTGGTTTGCCACCAACACGGACATGTCCATACCGCAGGCTCGAGGCATGGCACCGGGCAATGGGACGCTGGTTGCTGCTGTGGCGGCTGCTACGGGGAAAACTCCTGTGGTGGCTGGTAAGCCCGAAGCGCCGCTTTTCCATGCGGCAGCGAAACGGTTGACCGCCGATCGTCCGCTGGTTGTGGGCGACCGTTTGGACACGGACATTCTGGGCGGCAACCGTGCGGGATTTGCGACGGCGGCCGTCCTCACTGGCGTGGACACCACCCACACCATCCTTGCGGCGCGGACCGACGAGCGCCCCACCTACCTTTTGGCCGACTTGGAGGGCCTTTACGCGCCCTACCCTGAGGTCATCAGCGACGACGGAACCTTCCGTTGCGGTGCAGCCTCGGCGGTCGCCGGGGACGGGACCGTCACGGTCACGGGCGCTGAGGATGACCTTGACGCTTGGCGCGCGGCCTGTGCCGCGTGGTGGGCCAGGTTCCCCGACATGGCTGTGGCGCAGGCGCCACAGGTGGAATGGCGAACTCACTAGACTGGTGCGATGACCGAGCCCAATTATGTACCGGCGGAAAGCCATGCGGGCCACGACGGCCCCGTGACTGAAAACTCTGAGCCCTCGCGCCCGGAGGTCCAGTGGCCCGATCCAGCCAGCTCCACGGGGGACCCGCTGGTGGACAGGGCCTTGGCCGTCCTGGACAACGTGCCGGCGACCCCCGTGGCTGAACACGGAGACCTGTACGCAGCCATTCACGACTCCTTGCTGGAAGCCTTGGATGCTGAACCCGGCCTCCCTGCCGCACCACAAAGTACTCCCCGCCCGGAAGGCGACAGCTAGCGTATGGCACGACTCGACCAGGAACTCGTCACCCGTGGGTTGGCGAGGTCACGTACCCATGCAGCAAAGCTCATCAGCGATGGAAAAGTCAGCTCCGCGGGGACTGTCCTCGCCAAAGCCGCACTCCAGGTGGACTCGGCTACGGACTTGGCCGTAGAGGCCCATCTCGAGGACATCTACGTCAGCCGCGCCGGTCATAAGTTGGCGGGCGCGCTGGAGGCGTTTCCCGCCGTCGTGGTTGCCGGGAAGCGGTGTCTCGACGCCGGTGCCTCCACAGGTGGCTTCACTGACGTCCTGCTGCGGCAAGGGGCGGCAAGCGTCGTGGCGGTGGATGTAGGACACGGCCAGTTGGTGCCACACCTGCGCGATGACCCCCGTGTGGACGTCCATGAGGGCCTGAACGTCAGATATATGTCTCCGGAGCAGATCGGTGGGCTCGCAAACCTGACGGTCGCGGACCTGTCCTTCATTTCGTTGACCTTGGTGGTGGCGCCGCTGGCGTACTGCACCGAACCCGGCGGGGACATGGTCCTGATGGTCAAGCCGCAATTCGAGGTGGGCAAGGAACGGCTGAGCCGAACCGGCGTGGTGTCATCGGACCATGAACGACGCCGGGCCGTTGCCCAGGTGGCCCGGGCCGCGGTGGATGCCGGGCTTGTCCTGATGGACCTTGCCGCCAGTCCGCTGCCTGGCCAGGACGGAAATGTTGAATACTTCCTGTGGATGAAGCGCGGGATGTCAGCGGTGTTGCCTAAGATCGAAGAGCGGGACGGGGACGTTGCTGCATTGATCACGAAATTCTGGCCAAACCACTAGAAAGCAGAACCCGATGAGCAGGCGTGTACTTGTCCTTGCCCACACAGGGCGGGAAGAATCGCTCCGCGCAGCGTGGGATGCCTGTACGCAACTGCATTCCTCCGGCCTGGTTCCTGTACTGCAGAAGTCTGAACTGGCCGATATTGAACGTTTTTTCGGTGCGTTGGATACACCCATTGAGATCCTTAACGACCACGTCAACCTGGAGGATGTGGAGTTGGTGATGGTCCTGGGTGGGGACGGAACCATCCTGCGGGCCGCGGAACTGGTGCGTGAGGTGGACGTCCCGTTGTTGGGAGTGAACCTGGGGCACGTGGGCTTCCTGGCTGAAAGCGAGCGTGCCGACCTGGCCCAAACAGTCGAATGGATCGCGAGTCGCCAGTACACGGTGGAAGAACGCATGACCATCGATGTCCAGGTGTGGGTCAAGGGCCGGAAGATTTGGCACACGTGGGCGTTGAACGAGGCTGCCATTGAAAAGGCCAACCGTGAGCGCATGCTGGAAGTGGTCACTGAGGTGGACGAGCGTCCGTTGACGTCCTTCGGCTGTGACGGAGTGGTCCTCGCAACTCCCACCGGTTCCACCGCTTACGCGTTCTCCTCGGGAGGACCAGTGGTGTGGCCGGAGGTGGAAGCCCTCGTGATTGTTCCGATCAGTGCCCATGCCCTGTTCGCCAAGCCGTTGGTGGTATCGCCGAGGTCCAAGCTGGCCGTCGAAATCATGAACCGCACCGAAGCCATCGGTGTCCTGTGGTGCGATGGTCGGCGTTCCGTGGACCTGCCGCCCGGGGCGCGTGTTGAAGTGACCCGTTCAGCCACCCCTGTGCGGTTGGCGCGCACCCACAAAACACCCTTTTCCGCCCGGCTCGTCCGCAAGTTTGAACTCCCCATCCACGGCTGGCGTGGACCGGCTCCGCGGAGCGGGGAAGTCCACACCGGCCCTATCCCGGTCATCCGGACCCTTTCACCGGCTCCGTTGCCCAGTCCTCGGGATGTAGACGGTCCCCGGGATGGTGACCCTTCCGACCCCACGAATGCGAAGTGAACCATGCTTGAAGAACTCCGAATCCGTGACCTTGGCGTCATCACCGATGCCGCCCTGCCGCTGGGCCCTGGCCTGAGCGTCGTCACCGGTGAAACCGGTGCGGGCAAGACCATGGTGGTGACCGCCGTCGGGCTCCTTCTGGGTGCCCGATCAGATGCAGGCGCCGTCCGTAGCGGAGCCAAATCGGCGTCCGCTGAAGCGGTGTTGAAGCTCGATCCGGCGCACAGCGCTGTTGAGCGCGCCAAGGAGGCAGGCGGTGAGGCGGAAGAGTTCGACGGCGTTGCTGAGCTCCTGCTGGCCCGTACCGTGGGTGCCGATGGGCGCAGCCGTGCCTACGTTGGCGGGCGCGCGGCGCCCGTGGGGGTCCTGGCCGAGTTGGGAGAGAGCCTGGTAGTGGTCCACGGGCAGTCGGACCAGATCCGGCTCAAGAGCGCCACTGCGCAGCGGCATGCCCTGGACCGGTTCGCCGGTGCGCCCCTTGCCAAGACGCTGGGGGAGTACCAGGAGCTCTACAGCCACTGGAAGAACATTCAGTCCGAACTCGAAACGCTGCGCAGCGAGGCCCGGGAGCGGCTGCGGGAAGCTGAGTCCCTGGATGCGGCGCTCAAGGAAATCGACGAAGTGGATCCCCAGCCAGGGGAGGACGAGACACTGAAGGCCGAGGCTGTGAAGCTCGCCAACGTCGAAGAACTCCGGTTGGCCGCCGCTGCAGCCCATGAGTCCCTCATCGCCGAGGAATTCGGGGACGCCGGCGACGCAACCACCATGGTGGATGCTGCCAAGAGGACACTTGAGCATGTTGCCGACCATGACGAGGAACTGCGCTCCGCCGCTGCCCGGCTTGCGGAGGTTGGGTTCCTCCTCAACGACATTGCAACAGAGCTGTCCAGCTATCAGGCCGCCCTGGATACGGAAGGTCCGGAGCGGCTCTCCGAAATCGAGGAGCGCCGGGCCGCCCTTGCCAAGTTGATTCGGAAATACGCCCCCAGCATTGATGAAGTGCTGGAGTGGGCGGCGACTGCCAGGACCCGGCTGGGCGAGCTTCAGGATGATTCCAGCCGCATCGAGTCCCTGGATGCTGAGGTGGCTTCGACGGAAGCCACTCTCCGGAAGCAAGCAGCGGCTATCTCCAAGGCCCGCCTCAAAGCTGCCAAGGATCTCTCAGCCCGGGTCAGTGCTGAGCTCAAGGCGCTGGCGATGGCTGACGCCACCCTGGTCATTGAGGTCGATGGCAGTGGATCGTTGGGCCCTTGGGGCACCGACGAGATCGCCTTCCTTCTTCAGCCGCACTCCGGGGCTCCGGCCCGGCCTCTGGGCAAGGGAGCCTCGGGCGGTGAACTCTCCCGGGTGATGTTGGCCATCGAGGTAGTTCTCGCTGCGGTAGATCCTGTACCGACGTTCGTGTTCGATGAGGTGGACGCGGGCGTGGGTGGCCGGGCCGCCGTCGAAATCGGCCGGAGGCTGGCAATGCTTGCCCGGCACGTCCAGGTGCTGGTGGTAACGCACTTGCCGCAGGTTGCTGCCTTCGCCGATCAACACATCCGAGTCACAAAAACCTCCGTGCGCGGTGCTGACGGCAAGACAACCACCGGGTTCACCTCCAGCGACGTACAGCTGCTGAGCGAGGACGAGCGGGTCAAGGAGCTGGCCCGCATGCTGGCCGGGCAAGAAGATTCTGAATCGGCGCAGGCCCACGCCCAAGAGTTGCTGGACGACGCGAAGCTCATGCCGCAGCGCGCTTAGTGCTCTTGGCCGGGAATGCGAGCACCATCACATCGGCACACTTAATCCCGCCCGGCTCTTGCTTGGAATGCGGTGGTGAGCAACTATTGACCATTTGGGGAATCCGAACAGACGCTTGGAAGGCGTAATTGATGATAAGCTCGAATTCCGTGGTGCAGCGATCAAATTCCCGTGTAAATTCCCGGTTCCCGGGCTCGTCCAAGACGACCAAACACATCTTCGTCACCGGTGGTGTGGCGTCCTCGCTCGGTAAGGGTCTGACGGCTTCCAGCCTCGGTCACCTGCTGCGGGCACGCGGTTTGTCTGTAACTATGCAGAAGCTCGATCCCTATTTGAATGTGGATCCGGGCACGATGAACCCCTTCCAGCACGGCGAAGTATTCGTGACCGACGACGGCGCCGAAACCGACCTCGACATCGGACATTACGAGCGCTTCCTCGACGAAAACCTCGAAGGTTCGGCCAACGTCACAACGGGCCAGATCTACTCCACCGTCATCGCCAAGGAACGTCGCGGCGAATACCTCGGAGACACCGTCCAGGTCATTCCCCACATCACCGACGAAATCAAGCGGCGCATGCGGCTGCCTGCCGAAGGCAAGAACGCCCCGGACGTCATCATCACCGAAATCGGTGGCACGGTAGGCGACATCGAATCGCAGCCGTTCCTGGAGTCGGCCCGTCAGGTCCGTCAGGATGTTGGCCGCAACAACGTCTTCTTCCTGCACGTGTCGCTGGTTCCCTACATCGGACCGTCCCAGGAACTGAAGACCAAGCCGACGCAGCACTCCGTAGCTGCCCTTCGCTCCATCGGCATCCAGCCTGAAGCGATCGTGATCCGCTCGGACCGCGAAGTGCCCGACGCCATGCGCGAGAAAATCGGCCGTATGTGCGACGTCGACATCGACGCCGTAGTCAACGCAGCTGACGCCCCCAGCATCTACGACATCCCCAAGACCCTGCACTCACAGGGTCTGGACTCCTACATCGTCCGCGCACTGGACCTGCCGTTCAAGGATGTTGACTGGAGCAAGTGGGACAAACTGCTCGAAGCAGTGCACAACCCGAAGCACGAGGTCGAGGTTGCCCTGGTGGGCAAGTACATCGACCTCCCGGATGCGTACCTCTCGGTCACCGAGGCCCTTCGTGCCGGCGGTTTTGCCAACGAAGCCAAGGTCAAGATCCGCTGGGTCCCCTCCGACGAGTGCGAGACCCATGCCGGGGCCACGAAGGCCTTGGCCGGTGTGGACGCCATCTGCGTGCCCGGCGGCTTTGGTATCCGCGGCCTCGAAGGCAAGCTCGGTGCCTTGAAGTTCGCTCGTGAGTCCAAGCTCCCGGTCCTTGGCCTGTGCCTCGGCCTGCAGTGCATGGTGATCGAGTACGCCCGCAACGTGGTTGGCCTCGAAGGCGCCTCCTCCAGCGAGTTCGAGCCCGACTCCAAGTACCCGGTCATCGCCACCATGGAAGAGCAGCTGGACATCGTGGAAGGCAAGGGAGACCTCGGCGGCACCATGCGTCTGGGCCTCTACGAAGCCAAACTGGACGAGGGTTCGGTCATCGCCGAGACGTACGGCACCACCACGGTCAGCGAACGCCACCGCCACCGCTACGAGGTCAACAACAAGTACCGTGACCAGATCGCAGCAGAAGGTCTGGTGTTCTCCGGTACTTCTCCTGACGGCAAGTTGGTGGAGTATGTGGAACTTCCCCGCGAGGTCCACCCGTATTACGTGGCAACGCAGGCGCACCCCGAGCTCAGCTCGCGCCCCACTCGCCCCCACCCGCTGTTCGCAGGTTTGGTCAAAGCTGCCTTGGAGCGTCGCGAAGGTGCCCCCGTGGCCACCAAGACCGGTGCCCGCACGGTAGCTGCCAAGTAAACGCAAGTACTAACGAAGGACGGCGCGATGCCCGGAATTTCTGAAACCCCCCGCACATCAAGGCAGGTTTCGGACATGCCGAGCCCGCGCCGTCTTTTGTCTACCAGCAAGGTTTACGAAGGCCGAATTTGGGACGTTGTCAGCGACTCGTTCCAACTCAGCGATGGCACGGACACCCTTGTTCGTGACTACATTGACCACCCAGGCGCAGTAGCAGTGCTCCCCATGAACGTGGACGGCGAGATCCTGCTGCTGAAGCAGTACCGGCATCCCGTGGGCATGGACCTGTGGGAGATCCCGGCGGGCCTGCTGGACGTCGAAGGCGAAGACTTCGTGGTGGGGGCGGCCCGGGAATTGGCGGAGGAAGCTGACTTGGTCGCGGCTACGTGGAACGTCCTGGTGGACTTCTTCAACTCGCCCGGTTCGTCCAGCGAAGCAGTCCGGATCTATCTGGCGCGTGGCATCAGTGACGTTCCCGTGGCGGACCGGCACGTCCGCACCGATGAAGAGGCCGAAATTGAACTCCACTGGGTGCCGCTCGATGACGCCGTGAAGGCAGTGCTGGAAGGCCGCCTGCACAATCCTTCCGCGGTGCTGGGCATCCTGGCTGCCGCAGCCGCGAAAGCCGATGGGTTCACTGGGCTTCGTCCCGCCAATGCGCCGTGGCCGGCTCACCCGAGCCAGCGCTGAGCATGGCCGAGGCTGCCACCAGAACCCCCACTGGCCTTGACCGCGCAGTAACGGACTACCTGCAGCATGTGGGTGTGGAGCGCGGCCTGGCAGCGAACACCCTTGCGGCGTACCGCAGGGATTTGACACGTTACTCCAACTTCCTCACGGGCCAGGGCGTGGAACGGCCTGGCGACATCACCCGGCATCATGTGACCGCCTTCGCCCAGGCCTTGTCGGATGGAAGCGATGGCGCCGCAGTGCTGGGTGTCCGCTCCGCTGCGCGAACGGTAGTGGCCGTCCGCGGTCTTCACAAATTCTGGGCACTTGAAGGAACCACGACGGCGGACCCCGCCAGCGATGTCCACCCGCCTATGCCGGGCAAACGGCTTCCCAAGGCCATCAGCGTCGGCGAGGTCACGCGGATCCTGGAAGCTGCGGGAGCCGATTCGCCCACAGGGCTCAGAGACCGTGCTCTCCTTGAATTCCTGTACTCCACCGGTGCCCGCATCAGCGAAGCAGTCGGGTTGGACGTGGATGATATCTCCCTCGAAGACACCGGTGGCGATCCTGCGATCGTCAGGTTGTTCGGCAAGGGCTCCAAAGAGCGGTTGGTGCCCCTCGGCTCCTACGGAGCCCGCGCCGTCGGAGCTTATGTTGTCCGGGGCAGGCCGCTGCTGGCATCCAAAGGAAAAGGAACGCCGGCGCTGTTCCTCAACGCCCGCGGGGGCCGGATCAGCAGGCAGAGCGCCTGGACCATCCTCAAAGCGGCGGCTGAGAAAGCCAACATCACCAAGGACGTCTCGCCGCATACACTCCGCCACTCCTTCGCCACCCATCTGCTGGAAGGCGGAGCCGATGTCAGGGTGGTGCAGGAACTGCTGGGGCATGCCTCGGTGACCACCACCCAGGTTTACACCTTGGTTACCGCAGAGACCTTGCGCGAGGTCTATGCGGCGGCGCACCCGAGGGCGCTGGGCTAAGAGGGCGCTGGGCCAAGAGCGCGTTCGGCGAACTACCCGAGCACGTTCAGCGTCAACTCCACGGCGTCCACGAACAACGCCAACAGCGACGTCCCCAGGCCGGCCACCAGCAGGAGCCCCGGATGTGCCAGGCCCACGACTACGCGCTTGAGCCGGGGCCGTCCCTTGAGGAACTTCTTGGGAACCCGGGTCTTCACCGGCACCTGCCGCCAGCCGCGCAACCGTCGAAGGAACCATGCACAGCGCACAATGAAGGCCATCCAGAGGACGGAGAGCACCAGCGGAACGGCAGCGAGCATGAGGTTGAAGCCCAACGCCGTAACTTCCTTTTCGGAATCGCCGATCACGGTTTGGACGGTGGTGGAGATGGAAGCGCTCATCACCACCGAGGCGGCCCACACCATGAACGCCGCCACAAGCGCCAGGAACCGTACAAAAAAGTGACCCAGCACTGTTGCATCCACTGCTCTGAGATGACTGCGGGGCGTGGCATGCAGGACCACCAGCGTGGAGATCAACGTGGGCAGTGCCGCAACGAGGACCAGGAGGTACCAGGTCCATCCGGCCAGGTCCACCACTTCGTCCAAAACAATAAGCCCGGCCCACAGCACAGTCCAGGCCCACCCTGCATAGAGGGGGCGGGCCACCAGCCAACGGGGTAGCCATAGGTCCCGTTCGGGCGTGGCTTTTGTGGCTGTTTCGGCAGCCGCACTTTCCTCGACGGACGGAGGATCTGCAGCGTCGTCAACGGCGGCCACATTGGCTGGCCGGTTACCCCCACCTTCAGTCATGGGCTCACTGTAGCAATGGCAGCACTGGCGGGGGAGATCAGGTTAAGGTAGGCAGCATGACTGCAGCCCATGTGACTTTGTGCTTCCTCCTCCGCGACGGTGCGGACGGCGAGCACGTCCTCCTCGGCACCAAGAAGACTGGCTTCGGCAGGGGCAAGGTAGTGGGAGTGGGCGGGCACGTGGAGCCGGGTGAGACCGCCTCCCAGGCAGCATGCCGGGAGGTCATGGAGGAAATCAATGTAGTGGTTGCCGCGCAGGACCTGGTTCCGGCGGGCACTGTTGACTTTGTGTTTCCGGCGAGGCCGGAGTGGAACATGGCCACCACTGTGTTCCTGACCCGCACGTGGGAGGGGGAACCTTCCGAAAGCGACGAGATCGCCCCGGCATGGTTCCCGGTGATGCAACTCCCCGTGGACCGGATGTGGGCCGACGCCGAACACTGGCTGCCGGCCATGATTGCCGGCCAGCGCATTGCGGTGCGGGTGGCCTTGGCAGCAGATAACGAAAATGTAGCTGACGTCCACACCACTGATTGGGTGGACCAGCCGTAGCAGAAACGCGGAAAGAACGACGCCGGACCGGTCGCCTTTCGGTGACCGGCCCGGCGTCGTACGTCTCTTTGACTAACCGGAAACGTTAGGGCACGTGCCGCTCTTCCGGCCCGTTGTATTCGCTCAGGGGACGGATGAGCGAGTTGGAGGCTACCTGTTCCATGATGTGGGCGGTCCAGCCGGTGATGCGGCTGGCGACGAACAGCGGGGTGAACGTCTGGGTGTCGAAGCCCATCAGGTGGTAGGTGGGGCCGGCCGGGTAGTCGAGGTTGGGCTTGATGGCCTTGGCCTCGTCCATGGCCTGTTCCAAGCCGTTGTACAGCCCAAGGAGTTCCGGGCGCCCGTAGTGGGCGATCATCTTGTCCAGGGCGGCCTTCATGGTGGGTACACGGGAGTCGCCGTGCTTGTAGACGCGGTGGCCGAAGCCCATGACTTTCTTCTTCTGTGCCAGGGCGTCTTCCATCCAGGCCCGGGCACGGGTGGCGGCTTCCTCGAGGGACTCTTCGCTGCGGATGCCGATTTCGTCGAAGGTGTGCATGACGGCCTCGTTGGCGCCACCGTGCAACGGACCCTTGAGGGCGCCGATCGCGGCGGTCACCGCTGAGTGCAGGTCAGCGAGCGTGGAGGTGACCACACGGGCGGTGAAGGTGGAGGCGTTGAAGGAGTGCTCTGCATACAGGATCATCGAGACGTTGAACGCCTCCACCACCTCGGGCACCTGTTCTTCGCCGAACGTCATCCACAGGAAGTTGGCCGAATAGTCCAGGTCCTCCCGCGGTTCCACGGGTTCCTGGCCGCGGCGGCGGCGCTGGTCGTAGGCCACGACGGAAGGCATGGCAGCCCAGAGGTCTATTGCCTTCTTCATGTTTGCTTCCGGTGAAGAATCTTCAGCCAGTTCATGCCGGGCGCCGAGCACGGATGCTGCCGTGCGGCACACATCCATGGGGTGGGCGGTGGTGGGCAGGGTGTCGATGACCTGTTTGACCACGGGGTCCAAAGCGCGGCCGGCGCGTTCCCGGGCAGTAAATTCAGCCAGCTCTGCGTCGCCCGGCAGTTCGCCGTTCCACAGCAGGTAGGCGACCTCTTCGAAGCTGCATTTGGCGGCCAGTTCCTGGACCGGATACCCGCGGTAGAGCAGCGAGTTGGTGTCCGGGTTGACCTTCGAGACGGCGGTGTAGTCCACCACGACTCCGGCAAGGCCTTTTTTGATGTCTTCAGCAGCCATGCTGAACTCCTTCGTTCATAATGCAGGCGCACCGGTGAGTCCGGAGTGCCTGCTTTCCCCTTGATGAATCCGGTACCTAGCGGACGCCAGGAACCTGGAAGTTAAAAACGCCGGTATCGAATTGGTTGTATGCCTCGTAGTCGACGAGTTCGTAGAGGCGTGCACGCGTGAGCATGTTTTCCACTTCCGCCTCTTGGGTCCCCGCAGCCCTGATCGATTCCAGAGTACGCTCTGCAGCGCCCATGGCAATGCGGAGCAGGGTGACGGGGTAGATGACCATGTTCACCCCGACTCCTTGGAGTTGGTCGACGGTGAAGAGCTCGCTTTTGCCGAACTCGGTCATGTTGGCCAGGATCGGCACGTCCACGGCGTCGCGGATCGCCTGGAACTCGCTCAAATCACGCATGGCTTCGGGGAAGATCGCATCAGCGCCGGCGTCTACGAGGGCTTTGGCACGGTCCTGAGCGGCCTGGATTCCTTCGACTGCGCGGATGTCCGTGCGGGCCATGATGAGGAAGTTCGGGTCGCGTCGGGCGTCTGCTGCGGCGCGGATGCGTTTGGTGGCGGTGTCGATGTCGACGACGTTCTTGCCGTCCAGGTGTCCGCAGCGTTTCGGGTTGAACTGGTCCTCAATGTGGCAACCGGCCAGGCCCGCGTTCTCGAGTTCCTGGATGGTGCGGGCCACGTTCATGGGTTCACCGAAGCCGGTGTCGGCGTCCACCAAGGACGGCAAATCGGTCATGCGGGCGATCTGCCCGGCGCGGGTGGCTACCTCGGTCAGGGTGGTCAGGCCGATGTCCGGCAGGCCGAGGTCGTTGGCCAGGACCGCGCCGGAGATGTAGACGCCGGCGAAGCCTTTTTCCTCGATGAGCCGGGCCGAGAGCGGGTTGAAGGCGCCCGGGAACTGCTGAACGGTCCCGGAGGCCAGCAATTCCCGCAGCTTCACCCGCTTTTGTTCGGGAGTGACTTTGGAGTACAGCATTTAGAACAGTCCCTTCGGAGCTGCTTCGAGGTTGATCACGCCGGGGGCTGCGGTGATGTTCAGCTGGTCCAGTTCGCCTTCGGCCAGTTCGGTGACGCGTTCGACGGCGGCGAGGAACCTCTCGATTTCGGCTTCCTCCACGAGTCCTGCAGCGAGGGTGCGGAACTTGTTGACGTATTGCTCGCGGGCGAACGGCCGGGCGCCGAGCGGGTGGGCGTCGGCCACGGCGATTTCATCGGTGATCACCGTGCCGTCGTTGAGGGTGATTTCCACGGAACCGCCGAAGGCTTTCTCTGCGATGTCCAGGGAGTGGTAGCGGCGGGTCCATTCCGGGTCCTCGACGGTGGTGACCTTGTGCCAGAGTTCCACGGTGTCCGGGCGTGCTGCGCGTTCGGGGGCGTAGGAGTCCACGTGGTGCCACGCGCCGTCCTGCAACGCGACCGTGAAGATGTACGGGATGGAGTGGTCCAGGGTTTCGCGGGATGCGGTGGGGGAGTACTTCTGGGGATCGTTCGCGCCGGAGCCGATCACGTAGTGCGTGTGGTGGCTGGTCTTGATCAGCACGGATTCCACGTTGGCCGGGTCCGTGGTTTCGGGGTGCTCGCGGTTCAGCTTGCGGGCGAGGTCGATCCAGGCCTGGGCCTGGTACTCGGCTGAGTGCTCCTTGGTGTAGGTGTCCAGGATGGCGCGCTTGGCTTCACCGGGCAACGGCAACGGAACCTCGTAGGAGGCGTCCGGGCCGTCGAGCATCCAGGCGATCACGCCGTCTTCGCCCTCGTAGATCGGCACGGGCGAGGTCTGGCCGCGCATGGAGCGGTCCACGGCTTCGACGGCCATTTTGCCTGCGAAGGCCGGGGCGTGGGCTTTCCAGGTGGAGATTTCGCCCTTGCGGGACTGCCGGGTGGCGGTGGTGGTGTGGAGGGCCTGGCCCACGGACTGGAAGATCGTCTCAACATCCAATCCCAACAACGTGCCGATACCGGCCGCGGCGGAGGGGCCGAGGTGGGCCACGTGGTCGATCTTGTGCTTGTGCAGGCAGATGGCCTTGACCAGGTTCACCTGGATCTCGTACCCGGTAGCAATGGCACGGACCAGATCCGCACCGTTGGAGCCCACGTGCTGGGCGACGGCCAGGATCGGCGGGATGTTGTCGCCCGGGTGGGAGTAGTCCGCGGCCAGGAACGTGTCGTGATAGTCCAGTTCGCGCACGGCCACACCGTTGGCCCAGGCGGCCCACTCGGGGGAGACCTGCTCGGTGATGCCGAAGACGTGGGCTCCCTTGCCGTTCGCCGACGGGGAGTGGGTCAATGCCTGGGCGCGGGCTGCGACGATCGGTGCCCGGTTCAGCGAGGCGATGGCCACAGAGGCGTTGTCGATGATCCGGTTGATCACCATGTCGGTGACCTCGGGGGTGACCTCGACGGGATCAGCGGCGACCACGGCGATCTTATGCGCCAGCTGCTCCTCGCGGGGGAGGTTCTCTTCGCTCTTGTAAACGCGGACGTGATGGTTCTTGACCATGGTGCTCCTTCTAGGCAGGCTGTTTCAGGGCAGTGGTGTGGGTGGCTTTAACGTGGGTGAGGCTGCGGTGCAAGTGGACTGTGGTGGCGGCCTCGGCCAGCCGTGGTTTGCCCGCGGCGATGGCCTCGGCAATCGCGGCATGTTCCGCGGCTGCCGCGTGGAGCCTGGCAGTGTCATCGGCGGCCAGGCGGCGGACCCGGACCAAGTGGACGCGCAAGCTGCGCATCGCCTGGGCAAGGTAGGAATTGGAGACCGCAGCGTCGATGGCGTCATCCAGGCGACCCACCAAGGCGTAGTACTCATGGCGCGCGGGATCGTCGTCGCGGAGCAGTTCTGGGGCCAGCAGCAGCTGGGTATGCAACTCGGCGAAGATCCCTGGTTCCCCACGCTGGGCAGCCAACGCCGCGGCCCTCACTTCAAGGGTTTCGCGCAACTCGAACAACTCGTCGATGCTCTCAAGCGAAATATCGGTCACGACGACGCCGCGGCCTCCTGCCGCCGTCGTCAATCCCTCCGCGGTGAGCCGGCCCAGCGCCTCACGGATCGGCGTCCGGGACACCCCGAGACGTTCGGACTGCTCCACTTCCGCCAAGACAGTACCTGGCCGCAGGCGCCATTCAATGATGTCTTCTCGGAGGGCGTTGTAAGCCCGATCACTGGCGCGCATGCCCCCAGTGTATACACCGATGGCCTCTGAGGCGAGCAATACGGCCAAAAATGCTTTCTGTGTATACAGGCGCCTATCCGCGATTCCAGCCGTACTCGTTCTCAGGGCGCCCAGGGGTGCCGTACCGGGGCGCCCTGGTGACTGTCCCGGCGTCGGCCAAATATTCCAGATACCGGCGTGCGGTGACGCGGGACATGCCCAGGGCGTCCATGACTTCGCTCGCGGAGACCGCTTCCTGCCGCGCCCGCATCAGGTCTTTCACCGCTTCCAGGGTGGATCCCGAAAGGCCCTTCGGCAGCGGTAGTTCCGTCGGAGCGCGGAGGCTGGCAAAGGCCTGGTCCACATCGCTTTGGGAGGCTCCCGCCTTGGAGATTCCGGACAATGAACCGGCCAGCTGCTCACGGAACGTTCGGTAGCTGCCGAGCTTGTCCGCGAATGTTGCATACGTGAAGGGCTTAATGAGGTACTGCACGACGCCGATGGACACGGCGCTGCGCACGATGTTCAGTTCCCGGACAGCGGTGATGGCAATGATGTCGGCAAAAACTCCCGCGGACCTCATGCGCCGGGCCACGTCGAGCCCGTGAAGGTCAGGCAGATTCATGTCCAGCAGGACCAAGTCAACGGGGGCCCCGATGCAGCGAACTCCCCAAGGATGCGCAGTGCCGACTGGCCGTCAGGGGCAGTGCCCACCAGCGAAAACCCGTCCAGGCGGCCGACATAGACGGAGTGGGCGTCCGAAGCTATGGGCTCATCCTCCACTACCAGGACACGGATGTCTGTCATGCCTTCTCTTCCTCAGGAACCGACGCGGGCAGCACTACATGGAATTGTGCTCCGCCGGGATTGCTGATGGTCATCGTACCGTTGAGCCGATCCACGGCCTGGCGCACCAGTGCCAGGCCAACGCCGCGCCCGTGGGAGCCGCGCGGGTTTTTGTCCGGAGACTTCGTGCTGAAGCCGTACTGCAGTACGTCGTCAATGGACTCCGGATTGATGCCACTCCCGGAGTCCCGGACCGTGAATTCGACGGCGGCAGGTCCGGCTTCCACGTCCAGCTCCACCTTCCGTGGGAAGTCACCGGCAGCCGCGGCATCAATGGCATTGTCCAGCAGGTTTCCGAGGATCGTCACCAGGTCCTGGATCTCCAGGCCACGGACACCGGAACTCCCTGACGTCCGGACCTCCAACTCCACCCCGCGTTCGTGGGCTTCTGCCGCCTTGCCCATCACCAAGGCGCTCATGACGGGCTCATCCACCGACGCCACCATGTCGTCGGTGAGTTGCTGGCTGAGTTCAAGGTCCTTGGTGGCAAAGTCCAAAGCCTGGGGTGTGCGGCCAAGTTCCAGCAGGGAGACGATCATGTGAAGCCGGTTTGCGTGTTCATGTGTCTGCGCGCGCAGCGCATCCGAGAGGGTTTTCATGGTCTGGAGTTCCGAGCCCAGGGATTCGATCTCGGTACGGTCGCGGATGGTGGCCACTGTGCCGTAGACCGCCGGTTTCTGTCGGCTGCGCTCAGGCACCGGCCCTACTGCGGGGGCCTGGTTCACTACCAGGATCCGGGAACCGGTCAGGTGAATCTCGTCGTGTGCTGGCCTGCCGGATTCGAACAGCGCCCGCAGGCTGCCGTCGAAGGGGAGATCAGCGAGTTTCGGGGCATCGACAGGGGAACGGTCGGCGTCCGAAGGCTGCAGGCCCAGCAACTCGGCGGCTTGGTCGTTATACATGACTGCCTTGCCGTGGTTATCGATCAGGATCACACCCTCGCGTACGGAGTGCAGGACCGACTCGTAGTAGGCAAACAGCTGAGCGAGCTGTTCCGGTCCCCAGCCCCGCGTTACCGATCTCAGATACCGCCCAAGGAGCCACGAAGCGACGGAGCCAAAGCTCAACACCACCAGTGCTATGCCTCCGATCACCCCCAGGCGCTCGGCCACATCCGTATCTACCGTCCGGACGGTAACTCCCGCTGCCACCAGGGCTTTGACGGTTCCGTCGGCAGCTTTGACCGGTGCGATGGTTCGAACCGACGGACCCAAGGTGCCTGCCGTGACCTCCGTGAACGTCTCGCCCCGCAGCGCGGGCTCAATGGTTCCGATGTACGGCTTGCCGAGTTCTTCGACCCTCGGGTGCGTCCAGCGCGTCCTGTCCGGAGCCATGATGGTGATGAAATCGGCATCAGCATCGTCCATGACGTCCAGCGCGTAGGGCTGCAGCGTAGCAGAGGGCTCCGCAGCTGAAGCCGCGTCCAGGACCAACGGGTTGTCGGCAATGGATGTCGCCACGGCGAGCATTCGACCCCCGGCGTTGTCGTAGGCCCTGTCCCGGGCTTCCACCACGGAAAAGGCTCCAAACACCGCCGTCAGGACCAGGACGAACAGGAGGTTTGCCACAAACAACCTGCGGGCGATGCTCCAGCTGTGAAACACGTGGACCTCCATGACCAATATGACCGCAACGGTGATGTGTGTCACCAACGGCTCAATGATGGATATCACACAAGGGCAGCGGATTGGACATCAGTGCAGGACCGCAGCGCCTTACACAGTATCCAAAGGAGAATCCCATGACCTCTCAACGAGGAGAGTCGGCAGTAGCTGCCAAAGCTGGACGCAAGGGGCTCGACAAGTCGCATTACTTGTACATCGCGGTCATCCTTGCCGTAGTACTCGGCGCCGTGGTCGGCTTGATGTTCCCCGAAGTCGGCAAGTCACTCAAGCCACTCGGCGATGGCTTCATCAAGCTCATCAAGATGATGATCGCGCCGGTCATTTTCTGCACCATCGTCCTGGGCATCGGCTCCATCGCCAAGGCTGCCACCGTTGGCAAGGTGGGTGGCCTCGCCCTCGGCTACTTCGTGGCCATGTCAACCTTTGCCCTGGCCATCGGCCTCGTGGTGGGCAACCTCATCCACCCGGGTGAGGGACTCAAGCTGACCCCGTACGATCCCACCAAGAAGGCGGACACCAACAGCACTGTTGACTTCCTTCTGGGCATCATCCCCGGTGATATCCCGGTCCTGCCCACACTGCTTGCCGCGATCCTGGTCGGTTTCGCCTTGCAGAAAATGGGCAAGCAGGGAGCCCCTATCCTCGCCGCAATCGGCCACGGCCAGCGCCTCGTCTTCCGCATCCTCATCATGATCATGTGGCTGGCGCCGGTAGGCGCGTTCGGTGCCATTGCCGCCGTCGTTGGTGCCACCGGCGCCCAGGCAATCCTCAGCATGTTCACGCTGATGCTGGCCTTCTATGTCACCTGCGCACTGTTCATCGTGGTGATCCTCGGAACCCTGCTCCGTGCAGTGGCCGGCGTCAACATCTTCAAGCTCATGAAGTACCTGGCCCGTGAGTACCTCCTGATCTTCTCCACTTCCTCCTCCGAAGCAGCGCTGCCCCGCCTGATCGCCAAGATGGAGCACCTGGGTGTCTCCAAGCCGGTAGTTGGCGTCACCGTTCCCACGGGCTACTCCTTCAACCTTGACGGCACGGCGATCTACCTGACCATGGCTTCGCTCTTCGTCGCCAACGCCATGGGCACCCCGCTGGACCTCGGCGCCCAGGTCTCCTTGTTGGTCTTCATGATCATCGCTTCAAAGGGTGCCGCCGGTGTCACGGGAGCGGGACTTGCAACCCTTGCCGCAGGTCTTCAGGCACACAAGCCTGAGCTGCTCGGCGGCGTGGGCATGATCGTAGGAATCGACCGCTTCATGTCCGAGGCCCGCGCCTTGACCAACTTCACCGGCAACGCAGTAGCCACGGTCCTGATCGGAACCTGGGTGAAGGAAATCGACAATGGACAGGTGGAGCGTGTCCTCTCCGGCAGCGAACCCTTCGATGAGCAGACCATGATCGCCCATGGCGGCGAAGAAGAGGCCGCTCCTGAAGCTGAAACCCGCGAAAAGGCAACCGTCTAACCCGGGCAGGGATCAGCGCATCGCATCATTTACGAAGGCCGGCACCTCTCCAGGTGCCGGCCTTCCGCATGTGGCCGCCAAACTGCGGCAATGAAGGCAACCTTCTACCTCAGCTAGAGGGTCAAGGCTCACGAGCAGGACAAAGTCAAGTTCCCCAAATAACCGTGTCGGGCGCTGTAGCCTAGGTGGGTAGTAGCGCTGTAGCTGGGGGCCAGCGGCAGGGAAGATCGTCGTCGAAAGAGTGGTTAGATACGTGAGCATCGAACGAGGAACAGCTACGCTGGGAGGCACCGAGCTCGATCTGGAAGACGCCATCATGGGGCCAACAGGCCGCCCTTACCGCGAATTTCCGGAACCTGCTCCCCTTGCTTCCCACGGCCCGGCGAGAGTCATCGCCATGGTCAACCAGAAAGGTGGCGTGGGTAAAACCACCTCCACCATCAATCTCGCTGCTGCGCTCGCCGAATACGGCCGGCGTGTCCTGCTGGTGGACTTTGATCCCCAGGGCGCGCTCTCCGCGGGTCTGGGAGCCAATCCGCACGAGCTCGACCTCACTGTGTACAACGTCCTGATGGACCGCAAAGTGAGTATCCGGGATGCCATCCAGCAGACCGGCGTCGAGGGCGTTGACCTTCTTCCCGCCAACATCGACCTCTCCGCCGCAGAAGTCCAACTCGTCAACGAGGTGGCACGCGAGCAGGTATTGGACCGCGCGCTCAAGAGCGTCGAGGACGATTACGACGTCGTCCTGATCGACTGCCAGCCGTCCCTGGGGCTGCTGACCGTCAATGCACTGACGGCAGCGCACGGAGTCATTATTCCGCTGATCTGTGAGTTCTTCGCCTTGCGGGCAGTGGCCCTCCTGGTGGAAACCATCGAAAAGGTCCAGGACCGCCTCAACCCGAGGCTGCAGGTGGACGGTGTCCTGGCCACCATGTACGACGCCCGCACCCTGCACAGCCGCGAAGTGATTTCACGTCTCGTGGAAGCCTTCGGTGACAAGGTGTTCGAGACCGTCATCAAGCGCTCCATCAAGTTCGCGGATGCAACGGTCGCGGCCGAGCCCATCACCAGTTATGCGGGCAACCACATTGGCGCCGACGCCTACCGCCGGCTTGCCAAGGAATTGATCTCGCGCGGCGGCGCGCCCTAGCCGACCGTGGGACCGTCACTCGCTCCGGCCATGGAAGCTGGCGCTTCCGCTTCTGCAGAAGCGCCCGACGCCGGTACCGCCGAAGCCCGCAAACCCGGTTTTGAGGTACGGCTGGCCAACTTCACGGGCCCGTTCGATCTCCTGCTTGGCCTGATCTCCAAGCACAAGATGGATATCACCGAAGTGGCCTTGGCCACCGTCACCGATGAGTTCATCAAGTACATCCGCCGGCTCCAGGAGCTGGGGGAGGACTGGGCGCTGGACGAAGCCAGCGAGTTCCTGGTCATCGCCGCCACTCTGCTGGATCTCAAGGCCGCGCGCCTCCTGCCGGCCGGTGAGGTGGAGGACGCAGAGGATATTGCGCTCCTTGAGGCGAGGGATCTCCTGTTCGCCCGCCTCCTGCAGTACAAGGCTTTCAAGCAGATAGCCGGGATCCTGGGTGAAACGCTGGAACAGGAAGCGCGTCGTTATCCGCGCCAGGTTGCTCTGGAAAGCCATTTCGCCGCCCTGCTGCCCGAACTCGTATGGCGCCATACCCCGGAACAATTCGCGGAACTTGCTGCCAAGGCGCTGAAACCCAAGGATTCGGCTCCCGCCGAGGTGGGCCTGGACCATCTTCACGCTCCACCGGTGAGCGTCAAGGAACAGGCCGGGATCATGGGCCACCGCCTGAAGCTGGGCGCGCCCTTGTCCTTCCAGGCGCTGATAGCCGACGCAGAGACCACCCTGGTGGTCGTGGCACGCTTCCTTGCGTTGTTGGAAATGTTCCGGGACCGCGTGGTGGCTTTCGAACAGCCCGCACCCTTGGCGGAGTTGACGGTTCGGTGGACGGGCGACGACGCCGGGTGGGACAGTTCCCGCCTGAGTGAAGAGTATGAGACTGGCGTGGGGCCGGAAAACGGGGAGAACAGCAGTGAATGAGCAGGAAACGGCCCAGGAGGGGCTGGCTGACCTGGAAGCGCTGCCAGGTGGTGCACGGGCAGCCTTGGAGGCAGTGCTCATGGTCATCGACGAGCCTGCTACGTCGGAAGAGTTGTCCGCCGGACTCAACGTGACGGTCTCCGTCGTCGAGGATTTGCTGCATGACCTGCAACGGGAGTATAGCGGCTATACTGTTAAAGCCCCGGACGTGGATGCTGTCGGCTATGCCGATGCCAGCACTGCACCCCGGGGTTTTGAATTGCGGAATGTCGCCGGCGGGTGGCGCATCTATTCACGGTCGGATTTTGCCGACATCGTGGGAAGGTTCGTTCTCGAAGGGCAGACCACCAGGCTCACTCAAGCAGCGCTTGAGACCCTGGCGGTCATAGCTTACCGGCAACCGGTCTCCAGGGCCCGGGTATCTGCCATTCGCGGCGTCAACGTCGATTCGGTAGTCCGGACACTCACCCAACGGGGTTTGATCGAGGATTCCGGAAACGATCCCGAATCCGGGGCTGTCCTTTACCGGACAACCTCGTATTTCCTGGAGCGGATGGGTATTGGCTCAGTGGCTGAACTGCCACAGCTTTCGCCACACCTTCCAGGTTTGGAAGGAATTGACGAGTACTACGACGCCAGCCGGATGTAGCCACAGGCTACGCCCGGCACCGCAGGAAAACTTCAGATGGATTCACGGCACCTTCAGGGTGCACAGCGACAAGGGGCAGACGATGTCTGCCCGGCTGGCTAGTGTTGATTGCAGCACGGAAAGCCGGCCATTACTACACAAGGACGGGTCATGACACAGGCGGGACGCCAGAGTTCACCACGTAACAGTTCGGGACGCAACAGTTCTGGACGCAATGAGGCCAAGGGCGGCACGGGCCGCACCAACGCCGGCGGCTTCTCAGGCCGCGGCGGCAGCGCCGGCGCTGGAAAGCGCAACTTCACCCAGGGCGAAGGCCGACCCTTCAAGGCTCCGAAGCCGCGCGAAGCGGCACCTTTCGATCCTGACAACCCCACAACTGCGGGCGACTTTGACCGGGGCCAGGCCTCCAGGCCCGCGAAGCCCTTCCGCAAGCCCGGCTCCAACAAGCCCGGCTTTGGCAAGGCACCCGGTACGCCGGGCGCACTGAAGCCCAAGGCCAAGCCCGCCAGGCAGTACGGCTCCAAGGCATTCGGCAGCGAACGATTCGGCCAGAACCTGGGTCCCATCCGCAAGCCAGGCCGCAACCGCGGACCGCGCCAGGAAGTCCCGCAGTCGGACCTTCACGATGTTGACGGCGTACGCCTGCAGAAGGTCATGGCTCAAGCCGGCGTGGCTTCACGCCGCGTCTGTGAGGAAATGATCCTCGAGGGACGCGTCGAGGTTGATGGCGTAGTGACCACCGAGCTTGGTATGCGCGTGGACCCCACGGCTGCCGTGATCCACGTCGATGGCATCCGGATCCAGCTCGACGAAACCCTCGTCTACATGGTCTTCAACAAGCCCAAGGGCGTCGTCTCCACCATGGAGGACCCCGAAGGCCGTCCCTGCATCAGCGACTTCCTGAAGAACAACAAGAACAAGGGCGAACGCCTGTTCCACGTTGGCCGTCTCGATGTCGCCACTGAGGGGCTGCTGCTGCTGACGAACGACGGCGAACTCGCCAACCGCTTGACGCACCCTTCCTATGAGGTACCCAAGACGTACCTCGTCCAGGTGCGCGGCCCGTTCCCGCAGGGCGTGGGCGCGAAGCTGAAGAACGGCGTCGAGCTCGAAGACGGTGTCGCCGCAGTGGACTCGTTCCGGTTGGTGGACTCCACCCCGGGCCACGTCCTCATCGAGGTTGTGCTCCACTCAGGCAAGAACCGCATCGTGCGCCGTATGTTTGACGCCGTCGGGTTCCCGGTTGAACGTCTTGTCCGCGTGAAGGTCGGCCCCATCGGCTTGGGTGACCAGCGCCAGGGCAGCATCCGCAACCTCGGCAGGCAGGAAGTCGGACACCTCCTGGCATCTGTAGGGCTCTAGGGCATGTCGGCATTCGGTACGCACGGCCGGGGCCATCTCGATGGCCCGGTCGTCGTTCTCGGTACAGGCTTGCTGGGGGCCAGCATTGGCCTCGGCCTGCGCGGACGCGGAGTTCCGGTCTTCCTGTCCGATCCTTCGCCCACCAATCAGGCGGTCGCGGTGGATATCGGAGCGGGACGGCCGTTGGGCGAGTTGGGTGAAGAACCCCAGCTGGTTGTTGTCGCGGCTCCGCCGGACGTTACCGCCGACGTCGTGCAGAAGGCTTTGGCGGACTACCCATCCGCCGTCGTGGTTGACATCGCGAGCGTGAAAGCGACCATTCAGGCGCAGCTGCGTGAGCGTGGCGTGGACCTGTCCCGCTATGTGGGGACGCATCCTATGGCCGGGCGTGAGAAGTCAGGCCCGGTGGCTGCCCGGGGAGAGCTTTTCACCTCCATGCCGTGGGTTGTTTGCCCGTCAGAGGAAACCTCGGATGCGGCGCTTCAGGCTGCCCGGTTGTTGGCCGGGGATCTTGGGGGAATCGTCTCCCAATTCACGGCAGACGAACACGATGAAGCTGTGGCACTGGTATCGCATTTGCCCCAGATCATGTCTTCCCTGTTGGCCAGCCGGCTGCAAGGTACGCCCCTGCATGCCCTTTCCTTGGCTGGCAACGGGCTCCGGGACACCACCCGCATCGCCGCCAGCGATCCCACCCTTTGGGTGCAGATCCTGGGAGGCAACGCGGAAAAGGTGGTTTCCATCCTGCACGGTGTCCGCGAGGACCTGAACCGCTTGATCGGAACTCTTGAAGAGCCGTTGGCGCCCGGCGCTCGGCTGGACCTTGCGCAACTGATCAGTGAAGGCAATGCAGGGCAGGCGAGGATTCCCGGTAAACACGGCGGACCTCCGCAGGCCTACTCGTGGCTCACCATCCTGGTGGACGACAAACCGGGCCAGATTGCCCACCTTCTCACGGAGATCGGCGAGATTGGCGTGAACCTCGAGGACCTCCGGCTCGACCATTCGTCGGGACAAAACGTGGGCATGGTGGAGCTTTCCGTGCTTCCCAGCAAGCATGACCTCCTTGTTGAAGCTTTGACTGACCGTGGATGGCGGGTACTCCAGTAATGACGCGTGAATTTTTTGGACCGGAAACGGTAGCCCGTCCGGGCAAGCCGTTGGTCATTGCCATCGACGGTCCTTCCGGATCGGGCAAATCCAGCGTCAGCAAGGAAGTTGCCCGGCGCTTGAAACTGGCTTACCTGGATACGGGCGCGATGTACCGGGCCCTCACCTGGTACTGCCTCAAGACAGGCGTTGACCTCCAGGACGGCGCAGCAGTGGAGCAGGCTTCCAAAGCCATGCCGTTGGAGATCAGCACATCCACTGCTGCGGAGTACGTGGCAGTGGATGGCACAGACGTCACGGACGAAATCCGGGATCCCTTGATCTCCTCGTCCGTCAGCGCTGTGGCCACTACGCTCGGTGCCCGCACGGAGCTCATCCGCCGCCAGCGTGAGCTGATCGCCCAGCACCACCACCGCATGGTGGTGGAGGGACGCGACATCACCACCGTCGTCGTCCCCAATGCCGAGGTCCGCATGCTCCTGACCGCCAGCGAGGAAGCACGGCTCCGGCGCCGGGGCATCCAGTTGGGTGGCACCCAGAGCAAAGAGCAGCTGGCAGCCCAAGTCATCCAGCGTGACGCCAAGGACTCCACGGTGGTGAACTTCACCCAGGCAGCTGATGGCGTGGTGACGCTGGATTCCTCGGACCTGGACTTCGAGGAAACAGTGGAGACCGCCCTGGCGATCGTCAGCAAGGTGATCTATGGCGACTAAGGAACAAGGACACGGGCTTCCCGCTCCGTGGACCAAAGTGTGGAGCCGCCCCGTCGGGTGGTTCCTTGACCACGTCATGTACCGGACCGTCGTGGCGGGTAAAAGCAACGTTCCCGCCGGCGGACCGGTGATTTTCGCCGCGAACCACATCAGCTTCCTCGATGGGCCTGTGATGTTCGGCGCCTCTCCGCGGCCTATGCACATCCTCGTCAAGAAAGAGATGTTCAGGGGCTTCCTTGGTTCAGTCCTGCGGGGCTCCGGACAGATTCCGGTGGACCGTTCCGGGGACCGCGCCGCCCTGCATCTCGGCAAGCAACTGCTCGACGACGGCCGCTGCGTCGGGATTCTTCCGGAAGGCACGCGGGGGAGCGGTGCAGCCGAAAGCATCAGCAACGGGGTTGCCTGGCTTGCCATTAACTCCGGAGCAACAGTAATACCGGTGGCCATCCTCGGAACCCGCCAGGGCGACGAGCACCGCGACCATATCCCCAAACCGCGCCGCAAGCTCCACGTGAGCTTCGGTGAACCTCTTACGGTGAAGCGCCGGAAGGGTGAACCGGGCCGTGTTTCAATGGACAGGGCGGCTGCGGAAATCCGCGCAGCCCTGGCCGATCACGTCCAGGATGCCATCCGTGCCACAGGACAGGGCCTTCCCCGGGATCCTGCGCCCGGAGAATCCACTCCGCAGCACCGCCATACAGCAGTAGCCGGGACGCCGGCAGACCACCCCTAAGGAAAGTGCAATGAGCGATACGACTCAAAAATCCGGCCTCCACGGAGCCGGCGACGACGAATACACGCCCACCGGCACCGACCAGGTGGCTGAAAACCTGGCTGCCCTGGACGATGACGAGGCCGAGCTCCGCGCGGCCACCCTGCGTGCCGGCCTGGACGACTACGAACTCGATGACGAAGATGCCGCACTTCTCAGCGGCGAATACGGCGACGAAGGCGACGAAGGTCCCCTCAAGCTGGACCCCGTCTTGGCCATCATCGGCCGCCCGAACGTGGGCAAATCCACGTTGGTCAACCGCATCCTGGGCCGCCGCGAAGCCGTGGTTGAGGACACCCCGGGCGTTACCCGCGACCGCGTCATGTACTCGGCGCGCTGGAATGGCCGCAACTTCACCTTGGTTGATACCGGTGGGTGGGAGCACGATGCCAAGGGCATCCACGCCCGCGTAGCCGAGCAGGCCGAGATGGCCGTTGAGCTTGCAGACGCCGTCCTCTTTGTGGTGGATTCCGCCGTTGGTGCCACGGCCACGGACGAGGGTGTCATGAAGATGCTCCGCAAGAGCAAGAAGCCGGTCATCATGGTGGCCAACAAAGTGGACGACTTCGCACAGGAAGCTGACTCGGCAACGCTGTGGGGCTTGGGCTTCGGCGAACCGTACCCGGTATCGGCACTGCACGGACGTGGCGTTGCCGACCTCCTGGACCACGTCATGGATACCCTTCCCGAGTTCTCCCTGGTGGAAGGCGTTGAGCGCTCCGGCGGTCCGCGCCGTATCGCCTTGATCGGACGCCCGAATGTTGGCAAGTCCTCGCTGCTGAACAAGCTTGCAGGCTCTGAGCGCGTCGTGGTTGATCCGCTGGCCGGGACCACGCGTGACCCTGTCGACGAATTCATCGAACTTGGCGACCGTACCTGGCGTTTCGTGGACACCGCAGGTATCCGCCGCCGCCAGCACATGGCCCAGGGCGCCGATTTCTACGCTTCCCTGCGGACGCAGGCCGCGCTCGAAAAGGCGGAGGTCGCCGTCGTGCTTCTTGCCGTCGATGAAGTCCTCAGTGAGCAGGACGTGCGTATCCTCCAGCTGGCCATTGAATCCGGCCGTGCACTGGTCCTCGCCTTCAACAAGTGGGACCTGCTGGACGACGAACGCCGCCGCTACCTGGAGCGCGAAATCGAGCAGGACCTGGCGCACGTTGAGTGGGCGCCCCGCGTCAACATCTCCGCCAAGACGGGCTGGCACAAGGACCGCCTGGTTCCTGCCCTGGACATCGCACTGGAGAGCTGGGACCGCCGCATCCCCACGGGTCGCCTCAACGCGTTCCTGGGCGAGCTCGTCGCTGCGCACCCGCACCCGGTCCGTGGTGGAAAGCAGCCCCGCATTCTCTTCGGCACCCAGGCTTCCAGCCGTCCGCCGAAGTTTGTGCTGTTCACCACCGGGTTCCTGGATCCCGGATACCGTCGCTTCATCACGCGTCGCCTCCGCGAAACGTTCGGCTTCGAGGGTACGCCCATCGAGGTCAACATGCGCGTCCGCGAGAAGCGTGGCAAGAAGCGCTAAGTGAGACGGGCATCACAGCCGAGTTTGGCTGTGATGGCGTCTCCGACCTCCAACTTCGTGTAAGCTTTTGGAGGTGGTTCGGCCGGACTGCTTAGGTGGGACTCTTCGGAGGATAACCTGGGCGGAGAACGGTGGAACCAGCGGGCTGTAGCGCAGCTTGGTAGCGCACTTGACTGGGGGTCAAGGGGTCGCAGGTTCAAATCCTGTCAGCCCGACAATGAAGGACCGGAATCACGCGGAAACGCGGGATTCCGGTCCTTTCTTGTTTCCGGCCCTTCGCTTCACCTTGCGTCAGCGTCGGCTTGCGTCGGGTGAAGCGAAGGGTGACGGGGGTAGGGCTAAACCCTCTGCAGCGCGCCGAGTGCCCGCACCAACGGTTCAAGCTCCGGCACGGAGGCGGCGGCCTCAAGGGCGGAGGCCAGCGTCTCGTCGTGGACCGGCTTGGCCGACTCCAAGAGTTCTTGTCCGCTGATGGTGAGCTCGGTGTAGATGCCACGGCGGTCGTCGGCGCACAGGATGCGGGTGAGCAGTCCGCGGTCCTCCAGGCGGTTGACCAGGCGGGTGGTGGCACTGCTGGAAAGGGCAGTGGCGCGGGCCAGTTGCTGCATCCGCATATGCCAGCCGTCCTGGCGGCTCAGGGCATCCAGCACCGTGTACTCCACTACCGACAGGTCACTTGAGGCCTGGAGCGCCTTCTCCAGTTCCCCTTCGATGCTTCCGTGCAGGGCGGCAAGGGTCCGCCAACCCTGCGCCCGAACTTCTACGGCGTCATCCTTGATGCCCATGTTTGCTGTGCTCCTGACTTGATGTCGTGTAGATCGGGACGCCGGAAACTAGTTGCTTGCGCAAGTACCTGGCGTGTGCAACTATATATAAAGCGTCTGCAACTATTATTCTACGGTTCCCGGAGGCGCAGTTCCACTTTCCCTGGGAGCCACCACATAAGGAGCTTCACATGCCCGCAGGGTTAATTGCCCTTGCCCTCGGCGGATTCGGCATCGGACTGACAGAATTCGTGATCATGGGTCTCTTGCCCGAGGTTGCCGCCGACTTCCAGGTCAGCGAGGCTGCAGCCGGCTGGTTCATCTCCGGCTATGCCCTGAGCGTTACGGTTGGCGCACTTCTGGTCACGGCGGCCGTGACCCGGCTTCCGCGGAAGCCTGTTCTGGTGGGCTTGCTCGTCCTGTTCATTGCGGGCAACTTCCTGTCCGCCATCGCGGACAGCTACACGGCAATGCTCGTAGGCCGCATTGTCGCCGCACTGTGCCACGGTGCTTTCTTCGGCATCGGCTCGGTAGTGGCGGCCAGCCTGGTTCCGGCGCACAAGAAGGCCGGAGCCATTGCCATCATGTTCACGGGCCTCACCGCCGCGAACGTCCTGGGCGTGCCTTTCGGAACCCTTCTGGGCCAGAACTTCGGCTGGCGATCCACGTTCTGGGCGATCACCATCATTGGCGTGATCGCCTTGGTGGGCATCGCGCTCATGGTCCCCAAGGCCGGCACCGAACCGACCAAGGGCCTGCGCAGTGAGCTTGGAGCCTTCCGGTCCGGCCAGGTCTGGCTTTCCATCATTGTGACCATCCTCGGCTTCGGCGGGATGTTTGGCGCCTTTACCTACATCGCCTTCACGCTGACGGAGGTCTCCGGGTTCGAGTCCAGCGCCGTGCCGTGGCTCCTGGTGCTCTTCGGTGGTGGCCTCTTCGTTGGAAACTTCCTCGGTGGCAAGGCTGCCGACAGAGCATTGGACAAATCCCTCGTCGTCATCCTCGCCGGGCTCGTCGCAGTGTTGGTCTTCTTCGCCCTCACCGCGTCCAGCAGCATCGCAACGCTGGTTTCGCTGGCGCTCATGGGTGGTTTCGGCTTCGCGACGGTCCCCGGCCTCCAGATGCGCGTGATGCACTTTGCCTCAACGGCCCCAACGCTGGCGTCCGGCGCAAACATCGGTGCCTTCAACCTGGGTAACGCTCTCGGAGCCTGGCTGGGCGGCGTGACCATCACCGCTGGCCTCGGCTACACCTCGCCCATTTGGGCCGGTGCCGGCCTTACCGTCGCTGCGCTGCTGGTCATGGTCTTTGCTGCCGCTGCCGCAAAGCGCGGGGGAGCCGCAACAATTGCTGCCACGCCCGACGGCGAACGCGAGCCACGCGGGGCTACCGTCGCCTGAGGTGTCCCATCGGCAAAAGAAGCCCGCCACGGATTGTTCCGTGGCGGGCTTCGTGTTCTGTGGGGTGGCCTAGGCGCTTGGCGTGGGTCCCTGCGTCTCCGCTGCTGCGCTTTTCGCCGCCTTGACGCGCTGGTTTTCCGCCTGCTTCAGCGCTTTCATTTGTTTGCCCCGCCGGCGCCAAAGAGCCCACAGGACTGTGACGGCGATGAAGACCACCACTGCCGCAATGGCAGACACGGCCGTCCAGGTTGTAAAGAAGCCGGCGTCCACGCTCAGCGTCCGCTGGCCTGCGTGGGCTGATTCCGAGGTTCCAAAGGCAATGCCGGCCGTCAGGAGGTTCGGGGTGGCGATGGCAACTGCCGCCAGGAGAATGACGATCTTCCATGGCCAGGCGACTGCCTTGCGGGTGGCTTGCCAGGCCACAAGGAGGGGAATGAAGGTGAAGACGAAACCGTAGAACATGCCCACCAGGACACTGGCTCCGAGATCCCGCTTGATCTGGCCGGCAATGACATCGGACCACCAGCGGGGGAGAATGGCCCCCAGAATAAAGTAGGCGGCCACAGCGACAAGCAATGCCACCAGTATCAGGATTATTTTGACGCCCCAATTGCGCTTTTTCCGAGCTGGTACTTGTGCTTGTTCAGTCATGGGTCAATCATGGCAGAGACCCCCTTGGGCGCAGGGAAATGTGCCTATACTTTCAGCGGTGGCCACCAGCACAGGCCGCCGTCGAGGTTCGTCATTGTCCCGATGAAAGGCCACCCGTGAGCAATATTCCAGAAGATCTTTCCTATACCGCGGAGCACGAATGGGTTACCGCTCCCGATGCCGAAGGCGTTGTGCGGATTGGTATTACCGACTTTGCGCAGGATGCCCTGGGCGACGTCGTTTACGCCCAGATGCCTGAGCCCGGGACAAAAGTCACCGGCAATGAGGTGGTGGGGGAAGTTGAGTCCACCAAGAGCGTCAGCGACATCTATGCTCCCGTGAGCGGCGAGGTCATTAATCGCAATGACGCGTTGGACACCGATCCTGCGCTGATTAACTCGGATCCTTACGGTGAAGGGTGGCTCATTGAGGTCAAGCTCGCGGAAGCAGATGCAGTGGATTCCCTGCTCAGTGCATCAGAGTACGAACAACAGGTAGGCTAAAGTTATCTGGCCCGCCAGGCTGAATTTCCTTAGCGGGAAAAGCGCGACGGCGGGCCAGCAACCGATTTGCCCGGCGGTACCGGGATGCGGAAGTGGCTGGCAGGTTTTTGAACTGCCGGCAGATGAGGAGGAAATTCCATGGTTGGCGGCGAACAGAATCAAGCCAATGTCGGGAACGGCGCGGAGGAACAGCCTACGTCGGAGACCACCTCCATCAGCATCACGCCAACGTGGGACGAGCCAAGCATCGCCCCCAAGCTGGCCCCTGAAGAGCGCGCATCCGTGGAAGCACTACCGCCCAACTCGGCCTTGCTTATTGCCCACAGCGGGCCAAACGCCGGAGCGCGGTTCCTTTTGGATGCGGACACCACCACTGCGGGCCGGCACCCGGACGCAGACATCTTCCTGGATGACGTCACGGTGTCCCGCAAGCACGTCCAGTTCCTTCGCACGGCATCGGGCTTCGAACTGGTGGACATGGGCAGCCTCAACGGAACATATGTCAACCACGACCGCGTTGACCGTGTGCACCTGAAGAGCGGCAACGAGGTGCAGATCGGCAAGTTCCGGTTGACCTACTACCTGAGCCCTGTCCGCGCAGCAGGCCAAGTCTGACGGGGTACCTGCCTGTGGCTATCGCCCAGCCGGACCGCCGAGGACCGCAGGTCCTGAACATTGGGGAAGTCCTTGCCCAGCTGAGTGACGACTTCCCTGGCATGACTGCGTCCAAAATCCGGTTCCTGGAGGAAAAGGGGCTCATCAACCCCAAGCGGACCGCTGCAGGCTACAGGCAGTATGCGGACGGTGACGTCGAGCGCCTCCGTTTCGTCCTCGCGCTGCAGCGCGACCAGTACCTTCCGCTGAAAGTCATTAAGGACTACCTGGACGCCATTGATCGCGGTGAGCGCCCGGAAAATCTGCCACCCGGCGTGACAGTGGCGCCCCAAGCTGTTTCGGCCGGAATGGCTGCCGAGAGGCAAGGACGGGCGAGGGCACTGACCGAGGAGCAGTTGCGCTCTGAGTCGGGAGCGAGCGTGCCGTTGCTTGAATCACTGCTGAGCTTCGGGCTTATCAGCCACGTCGGCGGGCGGTTCGACGAGCACGCCCTTCAAGTGGCGCGGGCCTGCGTGCAGTTGGAAGGGCACGGCCTCGAACCGAGGCACCTTCGTCCATTCCAGGCCGCGGCAGACCGTGAGTTCGGTTTGGTGGAACGGGCCGTAGCGCCTCTGACGTCGCGCCGCGACGCCGCGTCCCAAGCCCGCGCAGCAGAAGCTGCCCGCGAGATCAGTGAGCTCTGCCTCACCCTTCACAGGGCGCTCGTCCATGATCGCATCTCCCGGATGGACAGCTGATGATCGAAGTCGAAATCGTAGGCGTGCGCATAGAGTTGCCGTCCAACCAGCCCTTGGTGCTTCTTCGCGAACTCAATGGCGAACGGCATGTACCTATCTGGATCGGCACCCCGGAGGCCAGCGCCATTGCTTTGGCCCAGCAGGGAGTGGTTCCGCCCCGGCCCATGACGCACGACCTCTTGGTGGACGTTGTTGAATCGCTGGGGCACTCCATCATCAGCGTCAACATCGTTGCTGTTGAGGACAACATCTTTTACGGGCAACTGCAGTTCGACGACGGCACCGTGGTCAGTTCCCGGGCTTCGGACGCGCTGGCGCTGGCGCTCCGGGCCAAGTGCCGCATTTGGTGCGCTGATGCCGTGATGGAAGAAGCCGGTGTCCGGATCACGGAACACGACGAAGGTGAAGACTCCGAGCCGGATCCCAGCGTGGACGAAGAGCGCGAAATGCGCCGCTTCCGGGAGTTTCTGGACGACGTGGAACCCGAAGACTTCGAGGGCTGAGGGACCTTAAGCCTAAAGTTGAGGGTGAAAGTTTCGACACGACCGGAAATTGGGGCCAAGGTCTTTGACCTCGGCCCCCGACGGGCCTAACGTCGAAGATATCAAGTTCCCGTTGCATACACTGCCTGCGCAAGTCACACTGGAAGGTGCGGACTTGTGGGAATTACACTGCTGCATTTCAGTGTTGTGCCAGGGTATGCACCGTCCCCAAGGGAACTGAGAACAAGGAGGTCACGTGAGTCCGAAAGGCGAAGCAGGCGAGCTGAAGCAGGCCTCGACCGGCATTGCTGCGCCCGCATCCGGCGCCCAAGGTTTACTCTTCACAGAGGACCTTCCTGTGCTGGACGAGGACGCGGGCTACCGCGGTCCCACTGCATGCAAAGCCGCAGGCATCACGTACCGCCAACTCGATTACTGGGCCCGTACGGGCCTGGTGGAGCCGGCCGTACGCGGCGCGGCAGGATCCGGGTCCCAGCGGCTCTATGGATTCCGCGACATCCTGGTTCTCAAAGTGGTCAAGCGGCTCCTTGATACAGGTGTGTCCCTGCAGCAGATCCGAACCGCTGTGGAGCACCTCCGCGAGAGGGGTGTTGAGGACCTTGCGCAAATTACCCTGATGAGCGACGGTGCGAGCGTTTATGAATGTACCTCTGCGGACGAAGTCATTGACCTAGTCCAAGGCGGACAGGGCGTCTTCGGCATAGCCGTTGGACGCGTATGGCGGGAAGTAGAGGGAAGCCTGGCCGCTCTTCCGAGTGAACACGCCGTGGAGCAGTCCTTTCCCGACGACGAATTGAGCAAGCGGCGAGTGGCCCGCCGCATCGGCTGAACCCTGCCGCATCGACTGGACCGCACGACCCGGTCTTAAACCACAGAAAGCCTCTTCCCCTTGGGGAGGAGGCTTTCCTTGTCGATACCAGGTTTGCTGTGGTTCTCGCTCTGCTGTTTGCTCCAGCCCCTGTGCGAGGCTGCATCACCTAGCGCTGGCGGCGGTCCCGCAGGGATGGTTGTCCCGCCAGGAGGCTCTCCAGGAGCGCATCGAACAGCTTGGCGGAGTTCTTGGCCGAATCCCCGGGCCAGTGGTGCACAGAGTGGGCTGCACCCTGGATCTGCTGCCAATTTGCTTGTTCCGGAATGTGGGGAGTCAGCAGCAAGTCACCGAACATTGACTCCATTTCAGCCAGGCGGAAGGTGTGTTCTGCGGAGCCTGTACGAACCCGGTTGGCAACGATGCCGGCCGGAGCCAGGTTGGGAGCGAACTCCTGCCGGAAGAGTTGAATGGCCCTCATGGTGCGTTCAGTGCCGGCTACGGAGAACAGCCCGGGCTCAGCCACAAGGACCACCCGGTCACTGGCGCTCCACGCCATGCGCGTCAACCCGTTGAGGGACGGTGGGCAGTCCACCAGCACGAGTTCATAAGCTGTGGTGCCGGCCAGTACTGCTGACAGCCTTCGGAGGTCGCGCCGTCCCAGGTCCGGGCGATCGTAGATTCCAGTGAACGCCGAACCTACTGCGACATCCAGGGTGCCGTCGCTTGATCCGTTGGAGACCCAGCTGCTGCCCGCCACGTTTTCCTGGAGCCGGGCCTTCCGGGGGCTTTTCAGCATCCGGCCGATGTCCAGTTGCCCGCCCGGCTGGACACCCAGTGCCGTGGTGGCGTCGGCGTGGGGATCGAGATCGACCACCAGGGTAGGAATGCCGGCGGCGAGGGCCGCGGACGCCAGACCAGTGGTCACGGACGTCTTTCCCACTCCACCTTTGAGGCTGCTGATGCTGACTACTTGCACTTGAAAACCCAAAACCTAACGCCGGTTGCCGTATCGCGCTGATTCGGCTCCGGAAGCGCCGGAGCCGGGGCTTGCCGAAGCCCCCTCAACATCATATGGTGCATCGCGGCTGAATCCCGCTTTCTACGCGCCCGGCCGCGGGAGACGAAGCAGGCAATAGCATGCCGTCGGATCGCGCGCACGCATATACAGCCCAGATGACGATTCCATTGTGATGGTTGCCACAAAGATTTGTGTTTGATGCTGGCGGCACTACACACTGTGACCACCGACCGATCCACCCGCAATGATGCAGGAGAAGTATGTTTTCGAAAATTCTGGTGGCCAATCGCGGCGAAATCGCGATCAGGGCGTTTCGCGCTGGTTATGAACTGGGCGCCAAGACCGTAGCCGTCTTTCCGCACGAGGACCGTAACTCGATCCACCGGCAGAAGGCCGACGAAGCTTACCTGATCGGCGAGGTGGGCCATCCCGTCCGCGCCTACCTTGACGTGGAGGAGGTTGTCCGCGTCGCCAAGGAAGCCGGCGCAGACGCCATCTACCCCGGCTATGGCTTCCTCTCGGAGAACCCGGACCTCGCCCGTGCTGCCAAGGCAGCCGGAATCACCTTTGTGGGTCCGCCCGCGGAGGTGCTGGAACTCGCCGGCAACAAGGTTGCGGCACTGGAAGCAGCCCGCAAGGCCGGCGTGCCTGTCTTGAAGTCGAGCAAGCCGTCCAAGGATCTTGACGAGCTCATTGCGGCAGCGGACGAGATTGGGTTCCCCATCTTCGCAAAGGCTGTCGCCGGTGGCGGTGGCCGCGGTATGCGCCGTGTGGAGACGCGCGAAGCCCTCCCCGAGGCCTTGCAGTCCGCCATGCGTGAGGCTGACGCCGCGTTCGGCGATCCCACCATGTTCCTTGAGCAGGCTGTGTTGCGTCCCCGCCACATCGAAGTGCAGATCCTGGCTGACGCCGAGGGCAATGTCATGCACCTCTTCGAACGTGACTGTTCACTGCAGCGGCGCCACCAGAAGGTGGTGGAGATCGCTCCTGCGCCGAACCTGGATGAGAACATCCGCCAGGCGCTCTACCGCGATGCCGTCGCTTTCGCGAAGGCCCTCAACTATGTCAATGCGGGAACCGTGGAATTCCTGGTGGACACCGAGGGTGAGCGCGCCGGGCAGCATGTGTTCATCGAAATGAACCCCCGTATCCAGGTGGAGCACACCGTCACCGAGGAAATCACGGATGTGGACCTCGTACAGGCGCAGATGCGCATCGCGTCGGGTGAGACCCTGGCGGACCTTGGCCTGAGCCAGGAGACCGTTTCCATCAAGGGTGCCGCGCTGCAGTGCCGCATCACCACGGAAGACCCCGCCAACGGGTTCCGTCCGGACGTCGGGAAGATCACGGGTTATCGCTCTGCCGGCGGTGCCGGTGTCAGGCTCGACGGCGGTACCGTTTACTCGGGTGCCGAGATCAGCCCGCACTTTGACTCCATGCTGGTCAAGCTGACCTGCCGTGGTCGGGACTACCCGGCTGCAGTGGCCCGTGCCCGCCGTGGCCTCGCAGAGTTCCGTATTCGCGGCGTGTCCACCAACATCCCTTTCCTGCAGGCTGTCCTTGCGGATCCGGACTTCAACGCCGGCAACGTGGCCACTGACTTCATTGACAAGCGCCCGGAGCTGCTGAAGTCCCACATCTCCGCCGACCGTGGCACCAAACTGCTCACGTGGTTGGCCGAGGTGACTGTAAACAAGCCGAACGGTGAGCTCACGGTCCACTCAGACCCGGCCAGCAAGCTGCCGGCGATCGAGGGGCCGGTTCCCACCTCAGGTTCGCGCCAGAAGCTGATGGAACTCGGGCCCGAGGGCTTCGCCAAGGCCCTTCGGGAGCAGCAGGCCCTGGCCGTCACGGACACCACCTTCCGTGATGCCCACCAGTCGCTCCTGGCCACCCGCGTCCGCACCCGTGACCTCGTCGCGGCCGGTCCGGCGGTGACGGCCCTGATGCCGGAACTCCTTTCCGTGGAAGCCTGGGGCGGTGCGACGTACGACGTCGCCCTGCGTTTCCTCGGTGAGGACCCCTGGGACCGTCTGGCCGCACTGCGTCAGGCACTTCCCAACACCTGCCTCCAGATGCTGCTCCGCGGACGCAACACCGTGGGCTACACGCCCTACCCTGAGGAAGTGACTGAGGCTTTCGTTAACGAAGCAGCAGCCACCGGCATCGATATCTTCCGCATCTTCGATGCCCTCAACGACGTCAACCAGATGGCACCGGCCATCCGGGCCGTCCGGGCCACCGGCACCGCCGTCGCAGAAGTGGCGCTTTGCTACACGGGCAACCTCCTTGACCCCAATGAGGACCTGTACACCCTTGACTACTACCTGGACCTCGCCCAGAAGATCGTCGACGCCGGTGCCCACATCCTCGCCATCAAGGACATGGCAGGCCTGTTGCGTCCGGCTGCGGCCACAAAGCTGGTGACGGCGTTGCGCGAGCGCTTCGACCTGCCGGTGCATCTCCACACGCACGATACCGCCGGTGGGCAGCTGGCAACCCTCCTCGCTGCCGTCGAAGCCGGCGTGGACGCTGTTGACGTCGCTGCTGCCTCCCTTGCCGGGACCACCAGCCAGCCTGCCGCTTCGGCCTTGGTGGCAGCCTTGGCCAACACCCCGCGGGACACCGGCCTCAGCCTGAAAAACGTGGGCGCCATGGAGCCTTACTGGGAAGCTGTCCGCCGCGTCTACGCGCCCTTCGAATCAGGTCTGCCGGGCCCCACAGGCCGTGTCTACCAGCACGAGATCCCGGGCGGCCAGCTGTCCAACCTTCGCCAGCAGGCTATTGCCCTGGGGCTGGGGGAGCAGTTCGAAGCCATCGAGGACATGTACACCGCTGCCGACCGCATCCTGGGCCGGCTGGTCAAGGTGACGCCTTCCTCCAAGGTGGTGGGAGACCTCGCCCTGCACCTGGTTGGCTTGAACGCTGATCCGGCGGACTTCAACGAGAACCCGCAGAACTACGACATCCCCGACTCCGTGATCGGCTTCCTGTCCGGCGAACTCGGAGATCCCCCTGGAGGCTGGCCCGAGCCGTTCCGTACCAAGGCACTGCAGGGCCGCAGCGTCAAGGTCCGCGATGTGGATATCAGCGCCGAAGACAGCGCTGCGCTCAAGGGGGATTCCAAGACGCGCCAGCACACGCTGAACCGTTTGCTGTTCGCCGGTCCCACCAAGGACTACCTGAAGAGTGTGGAGACCTACGGCAACATCTCCGTGCTGGACACCCGTGACTACCTCTACGGTTTCCAGCAAGGCTCAGAGCATGTCATCGAGCTGGAAAAGGGCGTCCGCCTCATTGCCCAGCTTGAGGCTGTGTCCGAAGCCGATGAGAAGGGCATGCGGACTGTGATGTGCACGCTCAACGGCCAGTCCCGCCCGGTGGTTGTCCGTGACCGTTCGGTGGTCAGCAACGTCAAGGCAGCAGAGAAGGCCGATCCTGCCCAGCCCGGCCAGGTTGCAGCCCCGTTCGCCGGTGCCGTGACGGTCACGGTCAAGGCGGGCGACGTCGTCAACGCAGGCGATACCGTGGCCACCATTGAGGCGATGAAGATGGAAGCATCCATCACGACGCCGGTAGCCGGCACGGTCTCACGCCTGGCTATTTCCTCGGTGGAGCAGGTCCAGGGTGGCGACTTGCTGCTGGTGATCAGCTAGCAATCCGCCCATAAAAGTACCCCGTCCGGAAACGTCCGGACGGGGTACTTTTTTGTCGTGGTTCTCTAGGAAGCGCGTGGAGACGAGTACATTTCCTCGATCACAGTGTTGAAGTCCTTCATGACCTGGGCCCGCTTGACCTTGAGGGACGGGGTGAGGTGCCCTGAGGCCTCCGTGAAGTCCGCCGGGACAATCCGGAAAGACTTGATGGCTTCAGCCTGGGACACTGACTGGTTGGCCTTGCTGATGAGTTCCTGCACCGCGGCTTTCACCACCGCATGGTCCGCAGCTTCGCCCAACGACGTGCTGGACGGCAGCCCGTGGCGTTCCAACCATCCTGGAAGGGCTTCCTCATCGAGGGTGACCAGAGCGCCGATGAACGGGCGGTTATCGCCCACCACCAAAACCTGGGAGACCAGCGCATCAGCGCGGATCTGGTCCTCGAGCAACGCGGGAACCACGTTCTTGCCGCCGGCCGTCACGATGATTTCCTTCTTGCGGCCAGTGATCTTGAGGAATCCGTTACTGTCCAACTCGCCAATATCGCCGGTGCGGAACCAGCCGTCGGTGAAGGTCTCTTCCGTGAGGTCTTCGCGCTTGTAGTAGCCGCGCATGACGCAGACTCCCTTGGCGAGGATTTCGCCGTCGTCGGCAATCTTGACGGAGTTTCCGGGCAAGGGGGCGCCAACGGTGCCAATCCTGATCATGGAAGGAGTGTTGACGGAGATGGGCGCGGTTGTTTCGGTGAGTCCGTAACCTTCCAGGATCTGCAGGCCGATGCCTTGGAAGAAGTGGCCAAGGCGTTCACCCAGAGGGCCGCCGCCGGACACGGCGTGGGCCACCTGTCCACCCATGGCCGCGCGGAGCTTGCCGTAAACGAGTTTGTCGAACACTGCGTGCTTGATCTTCAGGCCGAGGCCCAGGGAACCTGACTCGCGGGCCTTGGAGTAGGCGATCGCGGTGTCCACGGCGCGGTGGAAGATGGCGCCCTTGCCGCCGTCTTCGGCCTTGGTCAGCGCCGAGTTGTACACCTTCTCGAAGACGCGGGGGACAGCCAGGATGAACGTCGGTTGGAAACTCTGGAGGTCGGCCAGCAGGTTTTTGATGTCCGGGGTATGGGCTACCTGGACGCCGCCGGCCACGGCAAGCACGGAGATGAACCGGGCAAAGACGTGGGCCAGCGGCAGGAACATGATGGTCTTGCCCGACTCATTGATGATTTCGGGAAGGGACGCGCGGGCATTCTCGGAGAGCTCCACGAAGTTGCCGTGGGTCAATTCGCAGCCCTTGGGCCTGCCGGTGGTGCCGGAGGTGTAAATGATGGTGGCGAGATCGGCCAGGCCGGCGGAGGAGCGGCGGGACTCGAGTTCGTCGTCGGGTACGCCTGCACCGGCTGCCCGCAGGGCATCCAGCCCCGCACCCTCAAGCTGCCAGACGTGGGCCACCGAGCTGATGTCCTCGGCTGCCACCGCCTGGCGTATGACGTCCTCGTGGTGTGCGGCTTCGCCGAAGGCTGCCACCGCACCAGAGTCACCCAGGTTCCACGCCACCTGGGAAGGCGAAGACGTTTCATAGATCGGGACCGAGACTGCACCGGCGAACCAGATGGCGAAGTCCACCAACGACCATTCGTACCGGGTCCGGGACATAATGCCCACCCGGTCGCCGGTGGCGACGCCGCTGGCAATCAGGCCCTTTGCCAGGGCCCTGACATCAGCGAGGAAGTCCTTGGCCCGGATGTCCTGCCACTGCCCATTGCTGTCCAGCTTGGAGAACAACGCTGGGTTTGACGCCTTTCCGGCTTCCCGGATCACGAAGTCCGTGATGTTGGTTTCCGGGGCGATATTGACGAGGGGAGGAACACTGATTTCACGCACGGTAGCTCCTTTGATATCCACGGGCCACGAGGGGCTGCTTTCACTCTAGTATGCCCGCTCGCGGAGGTGTGTCCTATTTCACCTACTGGCGAGTAACTTTACGGATGAGCCGTCATTTCAAGCAACTCGGGGGCCCTCGGACCCGCCGATGCGGGGGCCCGCAGTCCAGCGGAATAAGATGATGGGATGCCCGCACTACGGTCCTCTTTTCGTGCCAGACCCAAACCACCGGCCTCAGCATGGAAGGACGTGCCGTGGGCTGCCCGCCGCAGCCATTTGGGCCGTCGTGGCCTGGCGATTGGAATAGATATCGGCGGCACCAAAGTTGCAGCCGGCGTGGTGGATGCGGAAGGGCGGGTCCTCGCCGAGGCCCGCAGGTCCACTCCCGGTGCCGATCCCCGGGCCGTGGAACAGACCATCGTGGAGCTGGTGGACGAACTCAGCGCCGAGCACCGCGTGGCCTCCGTCGGAATCGGCGCAGCGGGATGGATGGATCTCGACGGCGGGACGGTGCTGTTCAGCCCGCACCTTGCCTGGCGCAATGAGCCGCTCCGGGCCAGCCTGCAGAAGCTGCTGCGGCGTCCTGTCCTCCTGACGAACGACGCCGATGCCGCCGCCTGGGCTGAATGGCGCTTCGGTGCCGGCCAGGGTGAGAGCCGGCTGGTGTGCGTGACGCTGGGTACGGGCATTGGCGGGGCCATGGTCATGGATGGCCGGGTGGAACGAGGACGTTACGGGGTGGCCGGCGAATTCGGGCACCAGATTATCTTTCCCGGCGGACACCGTTGCGAATGCGGGAACCGTGGGTGCTGGGAGCAGTATGCCTCCGGCAACGCCTTGGGGCGCGAGGCCCGCCAACTTGTCCGGACCAACTCGCCGGAAGGCCGGGCTCTTTTGGAAAAGGCCGGCGGAACTGCAGACAACCTCACGGGGGCAGCTGTCACGGCGTTGGCACTGGAAGGTGATGCGACATCCCGCGAACTCCTTGCAGATCAAGGCGAATGGCTGGGATTGGGACTGGCCAACCTGGCCGCTGCCCTTGACCCCGGGATGTTCGTGATCGGCGGGGGACTCTGCGATGCCGGGGAACTGCTGGCCGGACCGGCCCGGGAGTCGTTCGCGAAGAACCTCACCGGCAGGGGGTTCCGGCCCATGGCGGGGATTGAGCTCGCGGCACTCGGTCCCCGTGCCGGCATGATCGGCGCCGCGGACCTTTCGCGTGTCAGCGGACGCGCCCACAGCTAAGCTGTTCGCCGCAGAGGGGGCGTCGGCAGCACCTAGATGCGGGCGCCGTCGTCGTCCTCATTCTTTTCCTGCGGAAGCCGCATGATGAGGAACACCACCGACGCCACAAAAGCGGCAACAATTCCCAGGATCGCAACAAGGGGAGCAGACCGCCAGAACATTGCGGTGAAGAGCAGCGCGATGGGTCCTCCCACTGCACCAACCCACGCCAGCATGGTCAAGGGCTCCGTGCCGGCAAGGCTCGGAGGCTCCTCGGGAACGAAAGCGTCATCGTCGTCGTCTTCGACCTCGAAGTCACGTGGCCCCAAGGGACGGCCGGCGCCTTCGGAAGACGCGGGAACCGCGGTCGCTTCAGCGGGCGGCGTGGACAATCCCAAGGGGTCGAAATCCCTGAAGGCCTTGCTGGATTCACGCCGGGGCAGCCCGCCGTCTCCGGGAGCCGGGTTCAGGGGACCGGCCGACGGCGGGTTCCCGGCTTCGGAGGTTCCAGTCCCCTCCAACCGGGCCACCAGGTCCAGCCATACGGCGTCGTCGTCCTTGTTGGCGCTCTGATCGGCAGAGTTGGCATCAGGCCTGTTCATGGGCTGTGTCCTTTTCGGGGGAGGGCCCGTGTCCGGCCAGGGTTGCTACGGTTTGTTGAATGAACTCCACGGTACCCGCGAAGATCTCCGGGGCGTCGTTGTCGAGAGTAGCCACGTGGTAGCTGTTGTTGAGGTATTTGACGTCCACTGGTGCGTTGACCCGGGCGCGCAGGAAATCCAGGCTCGCCTCTGAGATCACGTTGTCCACACTGGATTTGTAGACCTGGACAGGGGAGTGGATGCGGGGCAGGATCGCTGCCGTGTCCTTGTACATCTTCTTTAACTCGTGCGCCGCGGCAACGGGAGTGCGGGCGTAGGCGCCTTCATTCTGGTCCGGTTTGAGGATGTCGTTGGCAATGGCCGGCGTTGTCTTCACCACGTATTTGAGCGCAGCGACTATGACTGCCCGTGGATCATCGAGGACCAAGCCCGGGTTGACCACCACTGTTCCGGCCACAGGGCGCGTCGCCGCGATGCGCAGCGCCAAAGTGCCGCCCATGGACAGGCCGGTGCTGAAGACGTAATCGCACTCGGCGGCCAGTTCAAGGTAGGCGTCATCCACTGCGCGGTGCCACTCCTGCCAGGAACGCCTCGCCATGTCCTGCCACGTGGTGCCGTGACCGGGCAGCAAGGGCAGCCTGACAGCATAACCGGCTGCCGCCAGGTGCTCGGCCCAAGGCCTGACGCTGTGTGGACTGCCGGTAAAACCGTGGGACATAACGACACCCACGCGGGGGCCTGTCCCGTTCCAACTGCTGAGGAACGGCGAGAAATCCGGAAGCATGTTCATGATGACTCTGAGGCTACTCTGTCCCCGGCGTGCTGACGGAAAAACCTGGCTGATTGTTCGAAAATGGTAGGCGCATCAACATCCAGTGTGGCCACATGACCGCTGTGCGGAAGCGTCACCACTTTTAACCGGGAGGACGCAATGTGGCGCTCAATGGCGGCTACGGAACTCGGCGGGACCACCTCGTCCACTGACGACTTGAAGACCAAAGCCGGAGCCTGCACCTTGGGCAATCCGAGAGTGGCCGCCCGGAAGAGCTTCTTCAGTTCATGGACTGACTTCAGGGGCGTCTTGGAATAGTCGCCATCCTGGGTGGTGACCGGAGCCGGTTTGTCTTCAACGATGGGTGTGGTGGTGGGCATGACGTATTTGAGGGCAGCTACGTACCTCACGCGACGGTCATAGAAACTCAGGCCCGGATTGACAAGGACCAGCCCGGGGACATCATGCTGTGAAGCTACACGCAGTGCCACGGCGCCACCCATGGACAATCCCGCCACGAAGCACTTTTCTGTTTGCCCGGCCAAGTCCAGGTAACTCTGTTCAAAAGTCCGGTACCAGTCCTGCCACCGCGTTGTTGCGAGGTCCTGCCAACTGGTCCCGTGGCCAGGCAGCAGTGGTACAGAAACGGCGAATCCTTGAGCGGCCAGATACTCCGCCCACGGGAGGACACTGAGTGGACTGCCGGTGAATCCGTGGCAGATGGCCACTCCGGTGCCGGCATTGGGTCCGTGCCCGGCATGGTGGAAGGCAAGCGGCGCTGCAGGTGTGAGGCGTTCCGTCATGTGTCCCATCGTGTCACTGTTCCGGAGATTTCTCACTGGAGTAGGGTTGCAGTTGAGTGCCGGCCGGGTTGCCGGAAGCATGCCATCCGTCGGCCGTGAGAGGACAACCGTGTTCTATTGGGTCATGAAAAGGATCTTCCTGGGTCCCATCCTCAAACTCCTGTTCAGGCCGTGGGTCAAGGGCCTGGATAACGTCCCTGAAAGCGGCGCCGCAATCCTGGCGTCCAACCACCTGTCCTTTTCGGACTCCATCTTCCTGCCTTTGATGGTGCACCGGCCGGTGATCTTCCTGGCCAAGTCCGAGTACTTCACCGGGAAAGGCTTCAAGGGCCGGCTTACGGCGCTTTTCTTCAGGCTGAGCAACCAACTTCCCATGGACCGTTCCGGAGGGGCAGCGTCCGAGATGTCGTTGCAAGCCGGCAAAGATGTCCTCGCCTCCGGGGGCTTGTTGGGAATTTACCCGGAAGGCACCCGCAGCCCGGACGCCCGGCTCTACCGCGGCAAGGTGGGTGTAGCGCGGCTCGCCTTGCAAACCAGGGTCCCCGTGGTGCCGGTCGCCATGATCGGCACGGAGAAAGTCCAGCCCATCGGTAAGCGGCTCCCCAGCATCCGCCGGGTCGGCATCATCTTTGGACAACCCCTGGACTTCAGCCGCTACTACGGCATGGAGGACGACCGCCTGATCCAGCGCGCAGTGACGGACGAAATCATGTACGCCCTGATGCGTCTCTCCGGCCAGGAATACGTCGATGAGTATGCCGCCGTGGTCAAGGCCCAATTGGCCGGCAAGGGCCCGGAGCCTGTCCACCAGCTTGAGGTGACAGAGGAGGTCACCGAAGACATCGCTGAGGACAGGGATGAACCTGGGAGCGGCGGGGACGGGACATCGCAGAAACTGTGACGCGGGCGGCAGCATCGGTTACGCCCACTGTCCCGGAACCACGCCGGAGGCTACTACTCTTGAAGGGTGACTGAGCTAACCGCGAACACCGCATCCTCCACAGCAGATCCCCTTGCCAGCACCGCCCAAAGCGGGGCAGCGAACTATCCCGGGCTCGACGCCTGGCGGGACCTGCCGATTTCACAGCAGCCCACTTGGTCGGACGCCGGCGTTTTCGAGGCTTCCGTCAAGGAACTTTCCGTGGTGCCGCCGCTGGTCTTCGCAGGCGAAGTGGACGTTCTTCGGGAGCGACTGGCCGCTGCGGCACAGGGCAAGGCTTTCCTCCTGCAGGGCGGCGATTGCGCTGAGACCTTTGAGGCCGCCACCGCGGACAAGATCAGCGCCCGCGTAAAGACCATCCTGCAGATGGCAGTGGTGCTCACGTACGGTGCTGCCATGCCCGTCATCAAGATGGGCCGCATGGCGGGCCAGTTTGCCAAGCCGCGCTCGTCCAACGACGAGACCCGCGACGGCGTGACACTTCCCGCCTACCGCGGCGACATCGTCAACGGCTACGACTTCACCCCGGAGTCCCGCGCCCACGACGCCGGCCGCATGCTGAAGGCCTACCACACCTCTGCTTCCACTCTGAACCTCATTCGTGCGTTCACCCAGGGTGGCTTCGCGGACCTTCGACTCGTCCACCAGTGGAACAAGGGCTTCACGGAAAACCCGGCGCACGCCCGTTACGAGTCGCTGGCACGCGATATCGACCGTGCCATCAGCTTCATGGACTCTTGTGGTGCCGACTTCGAGGCACTGAAGAGGGTGGAGTTCTTCGCCAGCCACGAAGCGTTGCTTCTCGACTATGAGCGTGCCCTCACCCGCATCGATTCCCGCACCGGCCTGCCCTACGACACCTCCTCACATTTCCTGTGGATCGGCGAGCGGACCCGTGAACTGGACCATGCACATGTCGACTTCCTCTCCCGTGTGCGGAACCCGATCGGCGTCAAGCTTGGGCCAACCACCAGCGGTGACGATGCTTTGCGCTTGATCGACAAGCTGGACCCCAACCGGGAACCGGGCCGCCTGACGTTCATCACGCGCATGGGTGCGACGAACATCCGGGAAAAGCTGCCTGCCGTCGTCGAGCGCGTCACGGCCTCAGGGGCACAGGTGCTGTGGGTCACCGATCCCATGCATGGCAACACTGTCACGTCACCGAACGGCTACAAGACCCGCAACTTCGACGACGTCATTGATGAAGTCCGTGGCTTCTTCGAGGTCCACCACTCGTTGGGTACCGTCCCCGGCGGCCTTCACGTCGAAATGACCGGCGACGACGTCGCTGAGTGCCTGGGCGGTGCCGATCCCATCGATCAGGACGCTTTCCTGGACCGTTACGAGTCAGTGTGCGATCCCCGCCTCAACCACATGCAGTCCCTTGAGATGGCCTTCCTGGTGGCAGGAGCCCTCTCCAAGCGGTAGGAAACCAGAACGAAAGGCGCGGTCCGGATGTCTCCGGACCGCGCCTTTTTGATGTATTCAGGTAACTGGAGTGGGGCTGCTAGACGACTGTCAGCGTAATAACCGAATCTTCCGGTACTTCAGTATTGACGGGGCTCTGGTCACGGACGGTACCGAAGAAACCGCCGAGGATCTTGTTGACTTCCACCTTGAAGCCCAACTTCTTCAACTCCTTCTCAGCCTCATCGGCCTGTTTGCCAATGAAGCTGGGAACCTTCAGCATTTTGGGCCCCTTGGACACGGTCAGCGTCACGGACTCGCCTCGGATGAGGGTGCCGTTGGCCGGTGACTGGGAGACCACTGCGCCCTTGGGGACCGACTTGTCATTGACCGTTTCCGGAGCAATCACTGCTTTGAGCCCGGCGTCCTGGAGGGCCTTGACTGCGGCATCCTGTGTTTTGCCGCGAACGTCCGGCACGGGAATCGGCTGCGGACCCTTGGAAACTTCCAGGGCCACAGGCGTACCGTGCCGGACTTCAGTGCCCTTGGCCGGGTCCTGGGCAATCACGACGCCGGCAGGTACTTTCTCGTCGAAGGCTTCGGTGACGTTCCCCAAGGCCATTTCCGCGGCATTGAGTGCCGTCTTGGCCTCGTCCAGGGTGCCGCCGGTCAAGTCGGGCAAGGGGAAGAGCTGGGCCCCCTTGGAGACGAAAAGGGTAATGGGCTGGAACTTCCGTACTTCTGCGCCGGATTCGGGCTCGGTTCCGACCGCGAGTCCGGCCAGGATGTCGTCGTCGAAGACGTCGCGCGGTTCCGATTGGAAACCAGCAGTCCGGAGGAGTTGCTGTGCCTCGGCAACAGTCTTGTTCTTGACGTCGGGTACAGTCCCGGGTGAACCGGGCCCCATGCCGAAGAACCACCCGGCTGCAGCCGCGAGCATCGCCAGGATGACGATCACGATGGCCCAGATCACGCCACGACGGCGGGGATTGCCTTCCCTGAGGGGGCGGACAGGGGTCGCTGCAGCGCGGGCGCGGTCTTTGGTCTGTTGCCTCTCGAGCCTCTTCAGCTCACGCTTGCCGGGACGGCCAAGGTCCTGCCCAGCATCCCCGCCTGTCGCAGTCCTCGCGTGCTGGATCGCTGAACCACCGGCGGCCATGATGGTGGTCGGGTTGCTCTGGTGGCTGATGAACTCGGTAGGTGACGCCGTGGTTGCCAGCGTTTCCGTTGGACTACCGGCGCCGCCACCGAGCGCGGTGGAAGCCGATACCGCGGGGTGTGGGTTGGGTCCCGGGGCTTGCCGGTGGTCCAACTGTTGGTCGGTCAGCGTGGTTCTGATGTGGCGGAGTTCGGCCAGGAGGGCAGCGCCGTCCACAGGCCTGTTCTCGGCATCTGCCGCCGTGCACCACTGAACCAGTTCGTCAAGGTCTTCGGCCAATCCGGGAACAACGTCCGACGGTCGTCCCACCACCGCGTTGACGTGCTGGTAGGCCACCTGGATGGGGGAGTCGCCGGCGTAGGGCTGTTTGCCGGTCAGCATTTCGTAGAGCATGATGCCCGCCGAGTAGATATCGCTGCGGGCATCCGCGGGTTGCCCAAGAACCAGTTCAGGAGCCAGATAAGCCACAGTGCCGATCAGGGCGCCGGTGCTGGTATTGGCCGAGACCGCCCGGGCCAGGCCAAAATCACCCACCTTGATCCGGCCGTCGTCGGCGATCAGGACGTTCTCGGGTTTGATGTCCCGGTGGATCAAGCCGGAGCTATGGGCAGCGGCCAGTCCTTCGATGACGGGATCGATCAGTGCAAGAGCAAGCCTCGGTGCCAGGATGCCTTGCTCGATAAGGACGTCGCGGAGGGTGTGGCCCTTGACGAATTCCATCACCAGGTAGGCGATGTGGCCGTCTTCGCCTTGGTCCAGTACGCCCACAATATGGGGGTGGGAAAGGCTGGCGGCGGCTTTTGCCTCGCGGCTCAGCCGCTGCAGGAAGGTGGGATCGTTTGCCAGGTGTGGGTGCAGGACTTTGAGGGCCACGTCGCGCTCAAGGCGCTGGTCCGTGGCCAGGTAGACGGTGGACATTCCGCCCTTGGCGAGGCGGGAACGGACCAAGTATCGGCTGTCCACCATGGTCCCAATGAGCTGGTCCTGCGTTGGTTCTTGCACCATACGATCCTAAACGAGGCAGGGAAGGGGCCCGAATCCACATTGGGCTGGCCAATGGGATCCGGGCCCCTTCCGAGGTGCTGCTGAAGCCTAGCCGAACGTGCGCTGGCGGGCCTTGATCGATTCGACGTAACGCTTGGTGTCGTCGTACATGCCGTACTTGCTGACCGAGTACTGGCCCTGGTAGTAACCGGCAATCGCGGTGTCCAGGTCCTTGCTGGTGGCGATCAGTGCGCGGATGATCGCGACTCCTGCCGTGGCGTTGTCGTAGGGGTCCAAAAGGTTGAGCTTGCGCCCCACCAGGTCCGAGGCCCACTGGCCGGACGACGGAATGACCTGCATGGTGCCGATCGCGTTGGCAGGTGAAACAGCCCGCTGGTCAAAGCCGGACTCCTGTTCCGCGAAAGCAAGCGCCAGGGAGGGGCTAACGCCCATGCGCCTGGCCGTATCTGCCACGATGCTCTTCATTTCGGCGCGGCTGGGTACCGGGGAAGCGTTGAGGAGGGCCTTGTTCTCGTTGGCCGAACTCACCACGGCCGCCGGGTAGGTGAAGCCCAGGAAAGTGCTGGGAACCAGCGGCTTGGTCTCGCCGGCGGGCTGAAGTCCGGGGCCGGGGATGCTGAGCTTCTGGCCCGGGTAGATGACCGTGGTTGCCGATACCTTGTTGGCGGTCATCAGCGCGCTCAGGGAGACCCCGTGGCGCGCGGCGATGGAGCTGAGGGTGTCGCCGGCTTTGATGGTGTAGGAACCTGTGCTGGCCAAGGGGGCAGGCGCGGGCGCGGGGGCCGGTGCGGGAGCCGCAGGCGTGGAGGGCGCAGAGCCGCCGCTGACCTTGATCTTCTGCCCCGGGTAGATGATGGAGCTTCCATTGAGGTTGTTCCAGCTGAAAATGCTGGACAGGGGTACGCCATGCTTGGCGGCTATCGCGCCCAGGGTGTCACCCGAGACCACTGTGTAGATGCTGGCGTTGCCCGGGGCGCTCGGGGCCGCCGGTGCGGAGGGTTGGGCGGGTGTGGTCGTAGCCGTTCCCGTGAGTTTGATGGTCTGGCCCGGGTAGATCAACGTGGTGGCCGAGAGCTTGTTCAGCTGGAGGACCGCATTGGTGTCCAGATTGAAGCGGCGGGCGATCGCGCTGATGGTGTCGCCACGAACGATCGTGTAAGTATCCGGAACCGAAGGGGCCATGGGGCGCAGGGCTGCGGGCAGCGTGGCTGCAACAGCCTGTGCGGGGATGACGGTGCCGGCATTGACGGCTTGCGCCTTCATTGCTGCAGCAAGCGTGGCAGGGACTTTGCGGGGCTGGGGTGCCGGGGAAGCCATGGACGGCTGGGCCAGGGCAAGCGAGGACAAAACCACGGCGGGAAGCGCAGCCGTGGTTGCCGCAATGACCGGCATGCTCATGGTTCGTTTCGGCGAGCGGGGCGTCGTCATGAAGTGTCCTCATCTCAACAGCGGGGTGTTGGGTAGCGCTGTTGTCAGTGTTGCCAATGTTACTGATGTTATCAATGGTGCAAGTGTGATCAGTGTGAATCTCTCACACTTATTCAATCGACACAACAATTCCTGTCGTACGGGATTATGGATACCAATTAATTGCCAATGAAATGGCGGCCTCAAGGCGGGAACCGGGTGCCGCCGTCGAACCCCGGCTAGGCGCCGGGCAGTGCGGCGTGGCAACCTTGTTCCGTGAGTAATGTAGAAAGCCTTGTTTCCGACTGGCTCCCGCTGCCGGATGTCGCCGAGCTGCTGGAAGTTTCCATCACCAAAGTCCACGGACTTTTGGATGAGCGTGCGCTGGTAGCCATCAGGCGGGGAGAGCGGAATGTCCGCTCCGTTCCAGCCTTGTTTCTTCAGGATGGGCATGTTGTAGACAGCTTGAAGGGAACCATTGCGGTTCTCAGCGATGCCGGTTACAACGACGAAGAGTTGATCGTCTGGCTCTTTACCCCGGATGAATCACTGCGGGGCCGTCCTATCGACGCCCTGCGCGAGGGGCGGAAAACTGAAATCAGGCGTCGCGCCCAGTCTCTCGCCTGGTAGAGGTGTCTTCCCGGCTGGACAGCCTGGAACTGAATTAAAACGACGACGACGGCGGGTTCCACCGCCGTCGTCGAGTCATGTCCTTTCGAAGCCGGTCCCCACCGGCTGAACCGCCATGATGATGCTGAGGCTTAGGCTGCGCGGCTGACGGCGGCCTCGGCCAACTGCCTCAATGCCGTGAGCGGCGCGTCATCGAGTGGCAGGCGTTCCAACGCTTCAAAGGCTTGGTTGCTCAGTTCGGCAATCCGCGACTCCGTGGCATCCAAAGCGCCGCATTGCACCATGATGCGGCGGATACGAGCTACGTCGTCTTCGCCAAGGCCCGGATTACCCAGCATTCGATCAAGGTATTCTGCGTCGTCGGCTGTTGCCTGGTTCAAGGCAAATCCAACAAGGACAGTGCGCTTGCCTTCCAACAAATCATCGCCTGCCGGTTTGCCGGTGGTTTCGGGATCGCCAAAGACTCCAAGGACGTCGTCCCGCATTTGGAATGCCTCGCCGAGGGGCAAGGAAAACTCTGAGTAGTTCTTCAGCAGCCCCGCGGGGGCGCCGGCAAGCGCTCCGCCCAATGCCAGCGGATGTTCCGTGGAATACTTTGCTGATTTGTACCGGATGATCGATTGCGCGCGATCCACTGAGCTGGCCCGGTCACGAACAGGGCCGGCCACCTCCTCAAGAATGTCGAGGTACTGGCCCGCCATGACCTCGGCCCTCATGACATTAAAAATGCGGCGCGCGGGGGTTCCCGCCGCGGCCCGGACGCCGATTTCGGTAAAGGACTCCTCGCTGAAGGATAAGCAGAGGTCCCCCGTCAGAATGGCAGCGGCATCCCCAAAGCGCGCGCTGTCCAAAGCCCAGCCGTTGATGCCATGGAGTTGGCTGAAGCGTTTGTGCACGCTGGGTCCACCGCGGCGTGTATCTGATCGGTCAATGATGTCGTCATGGATCAGCGCTGCTGCCTGGAACAGTTCCAGCGCGCACCCGGCTGTAACGATGTCAGGATCTCCGGATTGACCGCCTGCGCCCCTCCAACCCCAATAGCACATCAGTGCGCGGAGTCGCTTTCCACCAGTGACGAGGTGGGAAATTGAGCCGATCAGCGGTTCGACGTCCGGGGACACCGTAGCCATGAGGTCCTGTTGCTGTGACAGGAAGTTTCTCAGTTTGCCCGCAACCCCGCTGATGAACTCCGTCTGTTCGGACGCCACTTGGGAAAATGCCGTCACTTGATGGACCCGGACGCCACGTTGGCGCCAATGGTGAAGGTTGACACGCCTTCCTTTTGCCGTATTGAGACGTTCACGGTCTCGCCATCGCCCCTGATGAAGTCGAGCGAGGTGACGTTGCCCACGGCTTCTGGGCCTGGGACAAGCTTGAAGCCCTGTGCCTCCAAGGATGTTTTGTAGTAGTCCACCACGCCCTCAGGCGGGGCCTTGACGGTTCCGACCAAGGCAACGGTGGCCAGGGAGGTGCTCTTGTCAAAACTGCTGGAACGGACAGACGTCTTGGGCATGACGGGGATCAACTGTTCAGGGAAGCCGGGAACAAGTGCGTTCACCGTTGCCGTTGCGCCGGGCGCCGGGGTGGCCGACTCCGTGGCCGTCGCAGTCTCCGGTGCCGACGTGGAACCGGAGCCCGAACCTGAAGCGGCCGGCGTGGATGGTGTCGACTGCGATGAAGTCTCTGTGGGGGAGGGCGCGGCTGAGCCTCCTGGCGACGGCGTACATGCCGAGGCCGCGACGGCGACACTTGCTGCGAGCAGGGCGAAACCTCGCGATCGAGGAGTTCCAAAGAGCTTCACAGGGTATCCTTCCGTGGGCTGAGCCTGACTGTGCCTCCAGTTTAGTCAGTGGCCGGGCATAGTATTGCCGATGTGAGGCAGGAAGCATTCGGAAACGGCCCGGGAGCCGGCCAGGAACCCTCCCGCAGCGCTGGAGATGCTCTGCGGGAACTGAGGCGAACCAGCATACTTCACGTTGATATGGATGCGTTCTTCGTTTCCGTTGAACTCCGCAGCCGCCCTGATCTTCGGGGAAAACCCGTCATTGTCGGATTTCCCGCTGAGCGGTCGGTGGTGCTCTCTGCTTCTTACGAGGCCCGGGCAACCGGAGTGAAGTCCGCGATGCCGATGTCCATGGCGATGAGACGCTGTCCGTCCGCAGTGATCATCAACCCGCGGCACACGGTGTACTACGAAGTGTCCGGCCAGATCATGGAGATCTTTGCCTCAATTACGGATCTCGTGGAACCGCTCAGCGTGGACGAAGCGTTCTTGGATGTTGGCGGCGCGATTCGCCGGCTCGGTCCGCCCTTGGACATCGGCCACCTCATCCGGCGACGGGTCCAGTCGGAACTGGGCATTACGGCCTCCGTGGGAATTGCAAGCACCAAGTTCGTGGCCAAGATCGCGTCCACGCGGTGCAAGCCCGACGGAATACTGCAGATCGACGCGGAGGACACCTTGGCGTACCTGCACAGCCTCCCTGTCAACGCATTGTGGGGTGTGGGTGGAAAGACCGGAGAAATGCTTGCCCGGCTTGGCATCCGGACCGTGGCAGATGTGGCAGCTACTCCCTTGGCATCTTTGAAGAAGGTCCTGGGTGCCAGCGGTGAACACGTCCACCGCCTGTCCATGGGGGTCGATCCGCGACCGGTGACCCCCACCAGGCTGGAGAAGAGCATCGGAGCCGAGGAGACGTTCTCCAACGACACCGGCGACGACGACCTGTTGCACAGGGAACTGCTGCGCCTCTCGCACCGGACGGCGGGTAGATTGCGGAGTTCAGGCATGCTGGCCAGGACTGTCGCCTTGAAGCTGAGGTACTCGGACTTTTCAACCGTCACGCGGAGCCGGACCGTCCACGCCCCCGTGGACAGTGCCCAGATGATCTACCAAGTGGCTGTCCATCTGCTGGAATCCCTGGGCCCGCGGTCCATGACTGTCCGCCTCGTAGGGGTTCGGGCAGAGCAGCTTGAGCCTGCCGGACAGACGTCCCTGCAGCTGAGCCTGGATCGCCGGGATGACAACTGGAGGGCAGCGGAGCAGGCATTGGACCGCGTTTCAGAACGCTTCGGTTCCAAGACTTTGCTCCCTGCCAGGCTCCTGGAACCGGGAAAACCTCCCACAGGCACCTGATCGGCTGTGAGCTTGGTCCCGCTGGGCTCCGGGCGTCTTTCAGAACGGCGTCGGACAAACTATCCTATTTATTACAGAGATTTAGATCGTCTGGACAAACTGTTTCCTGAACAGTCGGCCCTGAGATGCCCGCTGAACCACGAGGGAATTTTGGGAACGATTTTCTTGGTCCGATCGTTTTGGAAACAGACGCACAGAAAGCGTTATGTCCAGACGCTGGCTGACTAAAGGAGGTCGCGATGCCCCTCTCGGAGCACGAACAGAAGCTGCTTGAGCAACTGGAAAAGCAACTTCATGAGGACGATCCGAAGTTCGCCAGCACCATGGGCTCGGATCCCATTCGCAGTTGGTCAACCCGGCATGTGATTATCGGCGTGCTCGGCGCCATTGCCGGCATCCTCCTCCTGCTCGTGGGAGTGTCGATGCAGGCGATACCAGTGGGTGTCCTCGGCTTCGTCGTCATGGGTGCTGGCGTTTACTTCGCCACGCTGCGCGGAGCTGCCTTTGGCAAAGCCGGCAAGGGCAAGCCTGCAAAGGGCAAACCCAAGAGTTCCTTCATGAGCAGCTTGGAAGAGCGCTGGGACGAGCGGCGCCGCGACGATTCCTGAGCGTTCGTTCCTCTCTCCACCGCCGGCCGTGCCGGTTACCCTGCTCGACGCGCGCCCCTGACGATTTACAGGGGATAACGAAAGACCCGCAAACTGCGGGTCTTTTTGCGTTTAAGGAGTGGTGGTGGCCTCCTCCACTTCCCACCCCGTCTCCACTTTCCACCACCCGCCACCTCCACAGCTGCGTAAATGTCCGGATTGGATACCTGGGCTCCCTGTTGGGAGCAGACGCGCCGAACCCAGGGGATCGCATCCCTCCACTTTCCGCCACGACCCTGAAAGCCGCGCCGTTTCGGTCATCTTAAAACTCAAGGTGGTGGAGAAACGCCCCATACTGCGTTGACTGTGGGGCTTTGTGGAGTAAAGTGGAGCACATAAGAGGGTAGTGGCAGTGTTGGGAATGAACGGGCACCTTAACTGAGGGGCGGTGGGGCCAGATGTTTCTGGGTACTCACTCGCCGCGTCTCGATGAAAAGGGCAGGATCATCCTTCCCGCCAAGTTCCGTGAGGAGCTGGCGGAGGGGTTGGTCCTCACCAGGGGCCAGGAACGCTGCATCTACGTCTTCAGCCAGAAAGAATTCGAACGTATCCACGAATCGATGCGGGAAGCGCCACTGTCTTCCAAGCAGGCCCGTGACTACATTCGCGTTTTCCTGTCCGGAGCCTCTGATGAAGTACCTGACAAGCAGGGGCGCGTGACGATTCCGCCGGCGCTCCGGGCGTATGCGGGCCTCGGTAGGGAACTGGCCGTGATCGGTGCCGGTACCCGGGCGGAGATCTGGGATGCCGAAGCTTGGAATGAGTACCTCAACGAGAAGGAAGCAGCCTTCTCGGAAACGGATGACGACAATCTGCCCGGGTTCATCTAACCGGTCGGAGGAAGCAGTATTACCGCTTCTTGAATGGGATCTCCAGCCGCCCATCGAACAGTCTTCCTGGCTCACCTTCCCCTGAGCCAGGCCGGCCGAACGATAGGCGCGGATGGGGATCCGATTCAAGAAACACCAGGCAAGCGATTGCGGAAAGAGGAGGCAGCGTGGAAGAGCAGGACGCGGCAAAGCCCACATCGGAGCGCCACGTACCCGTCCTCAAAGACCGCTGCATCAACTTGCTGGCCCCTGGTTTCGAGGCTGCCCGGAAGCGCGGCCAGACGCCTGTGGCCATCGATGCCACCCTGGGCATGGGTGGCCACTCCGAGGCGATGCTGCAACGCTTTCCGGACCTGCACCTGGTCGGCATTGATCGCGATGAGGAAGCGCTGGCTCTGGCGGGTGCACGGCTGGAGCCGTTTTCGAACAGGACTGACCTGGTTCACGCCGTCTACGACGAAATCGAGGACGTCTTGGCGGACCTTGGCATCCCCGAGGTTCATGGCATCCTCATGGACCTGGGCGTGTCTTCCCTGCAGCTCGATGAGCGGGAGCGCGGCTTCGCCTACTCCTACGACGCCCCCCTGGACATGCGGATGGACACCAGTCGCGGCCAGACAGCTGCAGATGTAGTCAACAACTACAGCGAAGACGAGCTGGTCCGCATCATCCGTAAATGGGGCGAAGAAAAGTTTGCCGGGCGCATCGCCAACAGGATCGTGAATGCCCGCGCCGGGAAGCCCTTCGCGACCACCGGTGAACTGGTGGAACAGATCCGGAGTGTAGTCCCCGCTGCAGCCGCGAAGAGCGGTGGACACCCCGCCAAGCGCACCTTCCAGGCGCTTCGGATTGAGGTCAACGAGGAATTGGATGTGCTGGAGCGGGCCGTTCCTGCAGCCGTGGCCGCTACGGCCATGGGCGGCCGGATTGTAGTGATGTCGTATCACTCGCTGGAAGACAAGATCGTGAAGTCCGTATTCCAGGCCGGATCCAAATCCTCAGCCCCACTCGGTTTTCCCGTGGAACTTGAAGAACACAAACCCGAACTAAAGACCATCACCAAGGGCACGGAAGTGCCCACGGCGGCAGAAATCGCTGAGAACCCCCGCGCGGCGTCCGCCCGGTTGAGGGCAGTGGAGCGCATCAAACCGAGGAGAGACGCATGAGCAACGCCGCAGCGAAGACACTGCCCTCCGTGGTGGGCAATACGGCCCGTGCGCTGCCCGCTCCTGCCGGCAAGCCTGACGCCGGACGCAAGGCCCGCACTCCGCTCTCCCTGGTGCGAAACGCTCCGGGCAAACGCCGGACACCTTTTGTTGTCCTCTGCTTCGTGGCCATGGCGGCTGCCCTCCTGACCGTACTTGTCTTGAACATTTCAGTGTCCACCGCCCAGTACCAGTTGGTGCAGCTCAAGGCGGAGGCAGCCACCCTGAATAAGGAAAACCAGGACCTGACACAGAAGAAGCAGAATTTCGAAGCTCCCCAGAATCTGGCAGCAAAGGCTGCAGAATTGGGAATGGTTCCTTCTACCGTCAAGGGACAGATCGACCTGAATACGATGACCGTCACCGGAAAGGCAACGCCGGCAGTTAAGGGAGATGCTCCCTTGGCCCAGCTTGCTCCTCCGGCCGTGGCGGGGATGCTGGACGTGGTTCCCTCGGTGACAACCAAGGATCCGCTGGAGAACCTCAAACCGGTAACACCGGTGGCGCCGCCCACTCCGGCGGCTCCTGCCGAAAATCCGGCATCTCCGGCAGCCACACCTCCGGTTGAACTCCATGGGGGATCAGTCCCGGCCCCCCAGCAGAAGGCACCCGGGCAGTAACCCATCAGTCCACTGAAGCTAGGCCAGCAGCAAGGAATCAACGTGGCTCAGAACCCCGGCACATCGAAAAAAACGAAGACGCCGGCGGCAAGAAAGCGGCTCCGCGTTGGTCTTGGCATCATGCTGACCCTGCTGTTGGTTGTGGGTGGGAAGCTCTTCATGGTCCAGGGCCTGGACATGGGAGGAATGGCCGAGGCCGCGCTGGCAAAACGCCTCACACCGCAGGTCCTGCCGGCAGAACGCGGACAGATTGTGGACGCGAACGGAACCGTGCTGGCCAGCAGCGTCATCCGCTACAACCTGGTGGTCGATCAGGTCTTGAACACGAACACAGCCTCTTTCAAGCGCTATAACGAGAAGACCGACGAGATCGAGACTGTTTCCAGGGACCAGGGCATCTCGGAGCTCGCTACGCTCCTGGGGTCCGACGTGGAGAAGATCCGTGAGGCGCTGACCGGGGACAAGAAGTACTTCGTGGTTGCCAAGGACATCAAGCCTGAACTTGAAGACCGCATCTCCAAACTGAACATCCCCGGAGTCGTCCCTGAAGGCGTCAGCAAGCGCGTCTACCCCAACGGCAGTGTTGCCGGTGGCGTGGTGGGCTTCCTCCAGGACGGGACCACCGGACAAGCAGGCATCGAACAAACCCAGGACGAGATCCTTCGCGGTGTTGAAGGCAAGCGGGTCTTTGAGATCGGCGCTGACGGCCTGAGGATTCCGGTTGCCACCGATGAACTGACGCCGGCCGTGGATGGCAGCGACGTCAAGCTGACCATCAACACCGATATCCAGTACTTCGCGCAGCAGGCCATCCAAAGCCAGGTGGACAAGATGAACGCGGAGTGGGGGTCCATCATTGTGATGGACACCAAGACCGGCAACCTGGTGGCCCTGGCTGATACCAACGCTCCGGATCCCAATGACCCGGGGAAAGTGGACGCCAAGGATCGGGGCGTACGCTCCGTGACGGCCGCCTATGAACCTGGGTCCGTGCAAAAGATGATCACCGCGGCGGCTGTCATCGAGGAGGGCAAGTCCTTCCCCTTGGATCACTTCACAATTCCAACGGCATACACAATCGACGGACAGACGTTTACGGACGCCTTTGAGCACGGCACGGAGGAACGCACCCTGGCGGGCATCCTGGGGTGGTCCATGAACACCGGAACCGTCATGGCCGGCAGCAGGTTGACCAAGGAACAGCGCTACGACTGGCTGAAGAAATTCGGCATTGGGGAGCAAACGGACATCGGCTTGCCGGCTGAGGCCACCGGCATCCTGGCCAAGCCTGAGCAGTGGGACGAACGGCAGCAATACACGGTGCTGTTCGGCCAGGGCGTTTCCCAATCCACACTCCAGACAGTCCGGGCCTTCCAGAGCATCGCCAACGATGGTGTGATGCTGCAGCCCAGGCTCATAGACAGCTACGTCACCCCCGAGGGGGAGGAACAGAAGGTTGCGGCCAAGGATTCGCGCCAGGTGGTGTCCAAGGAGACCGCGCAGCAGGTCCGGGACATTCTGGAGAGCGCCGTGACCGAGGGGCAGATCAAGGACGCGGCCATCGACGGCTACCGGGTTGGTGCTAAGACGGGAACGTCCCAGGCGCCCCGTGAAGACGGTCTGCCCGGCTTCGACGGTTACACCGCCTCGATGGTGGGCATGGCGCCGATGGATGACCCCCGTTTTATCGTCGAAGTGGTCCTGCAGCGTCCCAAGGGAAACATCTACGGCGTCACCAACGGGCCGGTGTTTCGGTCGGTGATGGCGCAGGTCCTGCGGACCTACAACGTGGCGCCGTCCACAGGAACTCCCGCGCGCCTGCCCCAGTTCGTCAAGTAAGCTTCTTGGGCGTCTGTTTCGGCCAAAATTCGATCCACCACTAACGGCCCGGGCGCCGCTGGCCCCAAGCCGGTCGTTCCACGAGCACCAACGGAGAACTACGTGTCAGAGCACAATGAGGCAGCCATCAACGTCACGACGCCGGATGCAGGCCGGTCCGGCTTCCGCCCCGGGTCCGTGGCAGCGGTGCCTTTGGCCACCATCGCGGAGGTCCTTGGCGTTGCCGCCCCTGAGGGAATCCATGACGGAGGAGTAACGGGTATCACGCTCAACTCCAGGGCCGTGGAACCCGGCGATCTCTATATGGCTTTGCCGGGAGCCTCGCGCCACGGTGCCGACTTCGTTCCCCAGGCAGTCGAAGCCGGTGCAGTCGCGGTGGTGACGGACGACGCCGGGGCACGCCAGCTTGCGCTGGCCGGCGAACAGCCCGTACCTGTCCTGATCATTGACGAGCCGCGTACGGCTGTGGGTCCTTTGGCCGCACTGATCTACCGAAGCCAGCCCTCCGAAGGTGGTTATCCAACGCTCTACGGTGTCACCGGCACCAACGGCAAGACGACCACCACCTACTTCATCAACTCGCTGCTGAGGGCCCTTGGCAAGAAGCCGGGGCTCATTGGCACCATCGAGATCGTGGCGGGCGGTGAACCCATCCCCAGCCTGCTGACCACACCTGAGTCCACGGACGTCCATGCCCTCTTGGCGTTGATGCGGGAACGCGGCTTGGAGGCTGCGTCCATGGAAGTGTCATCCCATGCGATCTCCTTCCGGCGTGTGGATGGTGTGATGTTCGACGTCGCGGGCTTTACCAACCTCACACAGGACCACCTGGACCTGCACGGGAGCATGGAAGAGTATTTCCGCACCAAGGCAGACCTTTTCACTGCAGGCAGGGCCCGGAGCGCCGTTGTGACTGTGGACGACGAGTGGGGACGGAAGCTCGTGGAGCTGGCGGATATCCCTGTCACGACCCTCTCTACCAAGGACTCCACCTCCGATGCTGATTGGCAGGTAACAGCAGTCGCCGCCCGCGGGCTGGGCTCGGAATTCGAACTACGTCATGTCGATGGACGTGTCCTGCGCGTCCATACGGGGCTGCCCGGGGACTTCAACGTGGCCAATGCAGCCCTGGCCGCCATCATGGTCCTGGCGTCCGGTGTCGATGTACAGACCCTGCAGGCTGCGCTGGATGCCCATGACCCTTTTTCCGTTGGTGTTCCCGGACGAATGCAATTGGTGTCAACTGAACCGGCGGCCGTTGTTGATTTTGCCCACAATCCCGACGCCCTCGCGCGTGCCCTTGAGGCCGTGCGTTCCCCCCAGGAGGGTTCCCGCGTCATTGTGGTCTTCGGTGCCACCGGCCAGCGTGATCAAGGCAAGCGGCCCACCATGGGCGCCATTGCCGCGCGCCTGGCTGACGTGGTGATTGTCAGCGATGACGATCCCCATGACGAAGATGCCGCCTCAATCCGCGCCGAGGTCCTGCAAGGCGCCCACGCGGCACGCGATACAGAGGGACTGTCCAGCGAGATCATCGAGTCCTTCCCCAGGGACGCGGCGATCCGGCTGGCCGTGGAGATGGCCACTGTCAACGACACCATCCTGATCGCCGGACGTGGCCACGAAGTGTGGCAAGAGGTCAAAGGCGTCAACCTGGCTCTGGACGACAGGGTGGAATTGCGTGCCGCCTTGACATCCAAGGGATTCAGCGTTTCAACGGACCAGCGGATAGAGTCCTAAACCGAGATGATTGCACTTACTGCGGCGGAGATCGCCGACATCACCCATGGCCGATTGACCGGAGCTACGGACGTCGTGCCCACCTCCGTCGTCACTGATTCACGGGAGGCGGTTCCCGGTTCCCTGTATGTGGCCAAACCGGGCGAGCACGCCGACGGACACGACTACGTTGATGCTGCGTTCGAGCGCGGCGCCGTCCTGGTCCTGGCGGAACGTGAAGTGACCGATGCCGCTGGAAGCCCTTTCCCCGCCGTCGTGGTTGATGACGCGGTCCTGGCCATGGGCGCGTTGGCAGCGGAATGCGTCCGACGCATCCGGGCTGAACGTGCGCAGCGCGGCGAAGACTTCACTGTCATCGGAATCACGGGCTCGGCAGGCAAAACCACCACCAAGGACCTCCTCGCCGGAGTGCTTTCGGGGGCCGGCAGGACGGTGGCCCCGCAGGGTTCATACAACGGTGAGGTGGGCGTGCCGCTGACGGTCTTCGCCGCAGACGCCGATACCCGTTACTTGGTCATCGAAATGGGCGCCACAGGCCTGGGCCACATCAAGTACCTTGCCGACATGGTCAAACCGGACATCGGTGTTGTGTTGGTGGTTGGCACGGCCCACGCCGGTGAATTTGGCGGCGTCGAGAATATCGCAAAAACCAAGGGTGAGCTCGTCGAAGCCCTCGGGGAGCACGGCACAGCGGTGATCAACCTCGACGATGGCCGTGTTGCCGCCATGCGCAGCCGGACGAAGGCCAAGGTCCTGGGCTTCACGTCGTCACCGGCTACCACCGAGGAAGTCGAAGCCCGCAACGTGGTGGTCAACGGACACGGTTTCCCCGAGTTTGATCTTGTACTGCCCGACGGCGGGCCTGCCGTCGAGGTGCGAAGCCGCCTGATCGGCGGTCACCACGTGACCAATCTTTTGGCCGCTGCGGCAGCCGCCTTTGCCGCAGGCATCCCGGCAGCCGCTATTGCTGCCTCCCTGAGCTCACAGTCTGCGGCCAGCCGCTGGCGTATGGAGCGGACGGAACGCGCGGACGGCGTGACCATCATCAATGATGCCTACAACGCCAATCCCGAATCGATGCGGGCAGCGCTGCGGACCCTGGCAGACCTTGGGCAAGGCAGGAGGACCTGGGCGGTCCTTGGGGCCATGCTCGAGCTGGGGGAGGACTCCATCCGCGAGCACACCGCCGTCGGCACGCAGGTAGTGCGCTTGAACATTTCACGGCTGGTGGTGGTGGGACGCGAAGCACGTGCCCTCTACGTCTCAGCCATCCAGGAAGGATCCTGGGGTGACGAATGTTCGTTCACCGAGACAGTGGAAGAAGCCTACGAGCTCCTTCAGAATGAGCTCGAACCCGGTGACCTGGTGCTGTTCAAATCCTCCAACGGCGTGGGGCTGCGGCATTTGGGTGATCGGATAGCATTACCTCCACGGGCCGAGCCCACCGGAGACAACGCGGCTGAAGCGGCCGCAAGCGAAGGGAACGAGCTGCTGTGATTGCACTTTTGATCGGCGCCGGCGTCGCCCTTCTGGTGGCCCTTATTGGGACACCCCTGTTCATCAAGTTCCTGGTGGCCAAGAGCTACGGGCAATTCATCCGGGACGACGGTCCGACGTCGCACCACACCAAGCGCGGAACGCCCACCATGGGTGGAACCGTGGTGGTGGCGGCCGTCCTCATCAGCTACTTCGTGACCCACCTGATCATGTGGATGATGAACCCGCGCTCCCCGGGACCATCCGCGTCCGGGCTCCTGCTGCTGTTCCTCATGGTGGGCATGGGCTTTGTAGGGTTCCTGGATGACTACATCAAGATTTCCAACAAGCGGAGCCTGGGCCTTAACGCCCGCGCCAAGCTGATCCTCCAGGCTGCGGTGGGAATCATCTTCGCCGTCCTGGTCCTGCAGTTCCCCAATGAGGACGGATTGCGCCCGGCATCGACCCAGATCTCTCTGGTGCGGGACATCCCTTGGCTGGACCTCGCTTTTGGAGGAACCGTGCTCGGTGCGATCCTCTTCATCGTGTGGTCCAACCTGATCATTACCGCGGCCACGAACGGCGTGAACCTGACCGACGGGCTGGACGGTCTGGCGGCGGGGGCGTCCATCATGGTCTTCGGGGCGTACACCATCATGGGAATCTGGCAGAACAACCAAGCCTGTGGATCGCCGCGTGAAGCAGGCAGTGGCTGCTACCAGGTCCGGGACCCCATGGACCTCGCCCTGCTGGCAGCCATCCTCAGCGCAGCCCTGGTGGGATTCCTGTGGTGGAATACGTCGCCGGCCAAGATCTTCATGGGTGACACTGGGTCCCTGGCGATCGGCGGCGCCGTTGCAGCCTTCGCCATCCTGTCCCGCACTGAACTGCTGCTGGCCTTCATCGGTGGGCTCTTTGTCCTGATCACCCTCTCGGTGATCATCCAGGTGGGCTTCTTCAAGCTCAGCGGCGGCAAACGTGTCTTCAAGATGGCACCGCTCCAGCACCATTTTGAACTCAAGGGCTGGGCGGAAGTTACCGTAGTGGTCCGTTTCTGGATCCTCGCCGGTCTCTTCGTGGCCGCCGGCCTCGGAATTTTCTACGCTGAATGGGTGGTACTGCTGTGAATGGAAGCCCGGAGACAACTCCGTCCGCCACGGACAGGCTCAACGGACTGACCAGCTGGGACGCTGACTGGAGCGGCCTGCGGGTGGTGGTTACGGGAATCGGCGTGTCCGGCTTCTCGGCAGCTGACACCCTCATTGAGCTCGGAGCAAAAGTAGTGGTGGTTGACGCTGCCACCACCCCCAAAGCCAAAGCCCAGGCAGACACCCTGAAAATTGTCGGCGCGGTCGACGTTCTCCTGGGGGAAGACGCCGTCAGCGCCCTGCCGTTGATCGATGGCTCTTTACCTGAACTGGTTGTTACCTCGCCGGGATGGCGGCCTGACCAAGCGCTGTTGGCTGCCGCCAAGCGCAAGCACATCCCCGTCTGGGGAGATGTTGAACTTGCATGGCGCCTCCGCGTCCGCGAGGGACGCAAGACGGCGGATTGGCTCACCATTACCGGCACCAACGGCAAGACCACCACCGTGGGCATGACCGAGTCCATGCTCCAGGCGGCGGGTCTCAAGGCCATCGCCGTAGGCAACGTGGGAACGCCCATCCTCGATGCGCTCCGGGATCCGGTGGACTACGACGCCTTTGCTGTTGAGCTTTCCAGCTTCCAACTCCATTGGAGCCACTCCCTGTCACCGGTAGCCAGCGTGTGCCTCAATGTTGCTGAAGACCACGTGGACTGGCACGGATCGTATGCCTCCTACCTTGCGGACAAGGCCAAGGTGTATGAAAACACCCAGAAGGCTGCCGTCTACAACGCCGAGCAAATCGAAACCGAGCGCATGGTGGAAAACGCCGATGTGGTGGAGGGGTGCCGCGCCATTGGCTTCACCACCAACACGCCTGCCATCAGCATGCTGGGTGTAGTGGACGGACTGCTGGTTGACCGCGCCTTCATTGCCGAACGCAAGGACTCGGCAGCGGAGTTGGCCGCGATGTCTGACCTCGGACCCGTGGCGCCGCGGCACATGGTAGCCAATGCCCTGGCTGCTGCAGCGTTGGTGCGTGCCTACGGGATTGAGCCGGCAGCGGTAAAGCAGGGCTTGGTCAACTACCTGCCCGGCGCCCACCGAATCCAGGTGGTGGCCAAGCTGAACGAGGTTCTATGGATCAACGACTCCAAAGCCACCAACCCCCATGCAGCGTCCGCCGCGTTGTCTTCCTTCCAGCAGGTTGTGTGGATCGCGGGAGGACTGTCCAAGGGCGTCAACTATGACGACCTTGTCAAAGAACATGCGTCCCGGCTGAAAGCTGTTGTGCTGATCGGTACCGATACGGAGGCGCTGGAAGGCTCCCTCCAACGACACGCACCGGATGTCCCCGTGATAGCGCAGGCGAAGGGCGACACTGAAAAGGTGCAGACCGTAGCCGGCAACGGCGCTTCGCCCATCTACGGCGAGGCCATCATGGCCCAGGCCGTGGCGTCGGCGGCCCAACTGGCCATGCCTGGGGACACCGTCCTGATGGCACCCGCGGCTGCATCCATGGATCAGTTCTCTTCCTACGCTCACCGCGGCGATGCATTCGTCCAGGCAGTTCGCGAGCTTGTGGAAGGGCAGGCACCGACCACCGAGGAGTAACAATGGTCAGCACGCCCACCCGCACCCGCGGCAAGGACCCACGGGACGGGAAACCCAAGGCTCCGGCCACGCCGGGAAAGAAGCCTTCCGGGCTCCGCGGACACCTGCGCAACTTTTGGGAAAGCCTTGAAGGCAAGGACAGGACGCCCAACAGTTCCACGTACTACCTCATCCTGGGCTGTGCCCTGGCGCTCACCGCCATCGGAATCATGATGGTGTTGTCCGCTTCAAGTGTCGAGGCGATCTCCGAGGGCAAATCGCCCTATGCGGATGCCCTGAAGCAGGCAATGTTCGGGGTCCTCGGTGCGGCCGCCATGTACGTCATCTCGCGCACGAACGTGAACTGGATGAAGAGGTTGTCCTGGTGGGCCCTCGGCGGCGTTTTGGCGCTCCTCGTCCTGGTCCAGGTCATGGGCAACACAGTCAACGGCAACAAGAACTGGATCGACCTTGGCGGAGTGACCCTCCAGCCTTCGGAGATGGCCAAACTGGTCCTGTGCGTCTGGATTGCAGCTGTGCTGGCCCGCAAGCAAAAGCTCCTCCATCGCTGGTGGCACGTGATCATCCCGGTTGTTCCCGGAGCAGGCCTGGTGATTGCCTTGGTGATGGTCGGTAACGACCTCGGTACCGTGATTGTCATCGCGGCCATCACAGCCGCAGGACTCTACTTCGCTGGAGTGCCGGGGAAGATGCTGGCCATCGCTGGAGCCGTAGGTGCAGTCGGCGCCGTCCTGGGAACCATCAGCAGTGCGAACCGCATCTGCCGCATCACCTCATGGCTGGGCACGGCGTCAGCCTCCTGTACGGAAAACTTCGACTTCGACTTCCAGTCCACCAACGGAATGTACGGCCTGGCGCAGGGTAGCTGGACCGGGCTGGGTCTCGGCCAAAGCCGGCAGAAGTACAACTGGCTTCCCGAAGCCCACAATGACTTCATCTTCGCCATCATTGGTGAAGAGCTTGGACTTGTGGGAACTCTGGTGGTGTTGGTGCTGTTCGCGATCCTCGGCATCGCCATTTTCCGGGTGGTGGTCAGGCAAACAGATCCCTTCCAGCGAACGCTGGCAGGTGGGATCATGGTTTGGCTCCTTGGCCAGGCCAGCATGAACATGGCAGTCGTGACGCAGCTCCTCCCGGTGGTCGGCGTGCCGCTCCCATTCATCTCCTACGGCGGCTCGGCCCTGGTGATGTCCCTCTGTGGCGTGGGCGTAGTGTTGTCCTTGGCCCGAGGCCAATTGCCGCCGCAGCAGCGCCCCCGGTTCCTGCCGCGCCGTTCTCCGAAATCCGCACGAAAGCGTACATAGCCCTTCATGACTCCTGACTCCCGCAACGCGTCCAAGCCTTTGTCCGTCGTCCTTGCAGGCGGCGGTACTGCCGGGCATGTGAGCCCGCTGCTGGCCATCGCCGATGCCATCAAGGACAAGCGTCCGGATGCTTCCATCCTGGCTGTGGGCACGCCGTCGGGCATGGAAACGCGGCTCATCCCGGCGGCCGGCTACGAACTCGCCACCATTGACCGGGTTCCGTTTCCGCGCCGGCCCTCTGTTGACCTGATCAAGCTTCCGGCCCGGTTGCTGGCCGCGGTCTCCCAGGCCGGCCGGATCCTGAAGGATGCCGACGCCGACGTCCTGGTGGGTGTGGGCGGTTACGTATGCACTCCGATGTACCTGGCCGCCCGTAAACTCGGCATCCCCGTGGTGATCCACGAGGCCAACATGAAAGCCGGTCTGGCCAACCGGGTGGGTGCCCGGTTCAGCAAACACGTCGCCGTGGCCTTCTCCGGCACCCGGTTGCGGGGCGCCCGTCATGTTGGCATGCCCATGCGGCGTGCCATTTCCGGACTGCACCGGGCAACGGCTGCGCCTGCCGCCAAAGAAGCCTTGGGCTTTGACCCGGACCGTCCCGCGTTGATCGTCACCGGCGGTTCCTCGGGTGCCATGAGCATCAACCGTTCCATCGCTGCGGCCTTGCCGGCGTTGGCGGCCAGCGGCATCCAGACCCTGCACATTACCGGCAACGGGAAAGCTGTCCTCAACGAACATGGCGGTCTGCTGGCCGCTGAGGGATACCGCCAGGTTGAGTATGTGGACGGGATGGAGAACGTCTACGCTGCCGCCGATGTCCTTCTGGCCCGCGCCGGCGCGGGAACGGTCAGCGAAGTGGCCGCGGTGGGAGTTCCGGCCGTCTTTGTGCCGCTGCCCATCGGAAACGGGGAACAGGCCCTGAATGCTGCCCCGTTGGTGGATGCAGGCGGGGCGCTCCTGGTTGACGACAAAGACCTCAGCCCGGAATGGCTCGAGAGAGAACTCATTCCGCTGCTCTCGGACCACAGCCGGCTCGTCGACATGGCGCGCAAATCCGAAGCCCTTGGTATTAGAAACGCCGATCAGCGCATGGCTGATCTTGTCCTGGAAGCGGTATCCGCATGACCACCAGCATCGCCCCCCTCAAGTCCTTGGGCCGCGTCCACTTCATTGGCATCGGCGGCGTGGGAATGTCCGCCGTCGCACGCATCATGGTGGCCCGCGGGGTCCCCGTCAGTGGTACCGATGCCAAAGACCTTCCGGTCATGCATGACCTCTCCTCGGCAGGGGCCCGCATCGCGGTGGGATACCACCAAGGCAACCTGGCAGACGCCCAGACGATCGTGGCCGGCTCGGCCATCCGCGCCGACAATCCGGAACTTGCCGCGGCGCGGGCCGCCGGGTTGCCGGTATTGCACCGTTCCGAAGCCTTGGCAGCCACCATGGCCGGCCACCGCGTGGTGACAGTGGCGGGTACGCACGGCAAGTCCACCACTACCTCCATGATCGCCGTCCTGCTGAAGGAGGCCGGCGTTGACCCTACCTTTGCCATTGGGGCCAACGTCCCGGCGTTGGGAGTGAACGCAGCCCATGGGAATTCGGACATCTTTGTTGCCGAGGCGGACGAGTCCGATGGATCCTTCCTCAACTACCGGCCGCTGATCGCCGTGGTGACCAACGTCGAGGCAGACCACCTGGACCACTATGGAACACCGGAAGCGGTCTTCGCCTCCTTTGACAACTTCGCGGCGCTCCTTCCGGCTGACGGCGTTCTCCTGGCCTGCGCCGACGACGCCGGCGCCCGTGCCCTGGCCGAGCGCACGGCATCCCAAGGGATCACGCGGGTACTGACGTACGGGACCTCGGACGACGCCGACATCCGGCTTTTCGACGGCGGCCCGGGCGACGTTTCGGTGGCCTTCGGGGACAAGGTCCACAGGGTCGAACTGCAGGTACCTGGCCGTCACAACGCCCTGAACGCGGCAGCCGCGTTCGCGGTCGCCGTCGAACTTGGTGTGGAACCGGAAGCTGCCGCCGCAGCGCTGGGCCATTTCACCGGGGCTTCACGGAGGTTTGAGTTCAAAGGCCAGGGGAGGGGAGTGCGGGTCTATGACGATTACGCCCACCACCCCACGGAGGTTCGCGCTGCCTTGTCGGCGGCCCGTTCGGTAGCAGGCGGCAACAAAGTCCACGTCCTGTTCCAGCCGCACCTGTTTTCCCGTACGCGTGAATTTGCCAAGGAATTCGCCGCAGCGTTGGACACAGCGGATACGGCCTTGATCCTGGATATCTACCCTGCCCGGGAGGATCCAATTCCTGGTGTCACCAGTGACTTGATCGTCGATCAGCTGGCCACGGGACGGCTGGTGGCGGCCGGCGAAGCTGTGGAGGCCCTGGCAGCCGTCGCCCACGAGGGCGACGTGGTCCTGACCGTGGGCGCGGGTGATGTCACCGCCTATGGGCCAGTGATCGTGGAGGCGTTGGGTGGCTAGCACCCGCAAGCCGACGTACAGGCCGGGAACGGAACCCCGGCCGGGATCCTCACGGCCGGGCAGCGGATCCGACCACGTCATCAGCGCACAACGCTCCCTTGAGCCGGAGGGTAATTCCGTCACGGCCGCCGGCACATCCGCCACCGGCACATCGGCCGCCTCCACCGCGTCCTCGGACAACGTCATTGTCTTTCCGGAGCCGAAACGGCGGCGCCAGCGGAGGCTGGTGATGTGGACGCTCTCCATAGTGGCGGCTGTAGTGGCGGCCCTGATCGCCGGAGCGGTCTTCTCCCCGGCGCTGGCAGTCAGGACCATCACGGTGGACGGCACCACGCTGCTGACTCCGGAGGCGGTGCAGAAAGCTCTTTCGGGCCTCGAAGGCAAACCACTGCCCCAGGTGGGTGAACAGGAGATCAACGAGCTCCTCAAGCCACTGGTGCAGGTTCGCTCGGCCACGATCGAGGCGCGCCCGCCGTCAGAGTTGCTGGTTCACGTCAACGAGCGCGTTCCGGTGGCCTTGCTGAAGCAGGGGGACGCCTACGTGATGGTTGATGTGGACGGAGTACAGCTCGGGGCTACCAAGGACCAGTCAGCGGTGGCGCTGCCCTTGATCGATGCCGGGGCCGGAGCCACCAATACGGAGCTGTTCAAGGCCATTGCGGCCGTCCTGGACACCCTGCCCGCCGATGTCCGAGCCAAAATGTCCACGGCTTCGGCCGCTTCCCCGGACGCCGTGGAGCTGAAATTGGTGGACGGAAAGACGGTAGTGTGGGGCAATGCCGAGGACAGGGAACTGAAGGCGAAGGCACTCGAAGCACTGCTGAAGATGCCTGCGGACCCGAAGGTTCAAGTGAGTGTCTACGACGTCAGCGTTCCGCGGCATCCATTCACAAAATAAGCAGTTTCGAGGACGTAACCTACGGCCGGCGGTGGCCTTATTTCGCGGCAATCACACGACACGCGCAAGCGGAGATTGCATGTGCGAAGCATAGGAAATACCGTCGCAGTAGAGTTACTTGACATAACTATAACCTTCAACTAGAGGGTTAAGGTCCAAGGATTCACGTTGGACTCGATCAGTTTCGCTATAGGACACAAGCAAGGGGCACGAAACGTGGCAGCACCGCAGAATTACTTGGCCGTCATCAAGGTCGTCGGCATCGGCGGCGGTGGCGTGAACGCAGTCAACCGCATGATCGAGGTGGGCCTTCGGGGCGTCGAGTTCATCGCGATCAACACTGATGCGCAGGCGCTGCTCATGAGCGACGCCGACGTCAAGCTTGACGTTGGACGTGAACTCACGCGTGGCCTTGGCGCCGGCGCGAACCCCGAGGTGGGCAAGCAGGCCGCAGAGGACCACGCCGACGAGATCGAAGAAGTTCTCCGCGGTGCTGACATGGTCTTTGTGACCGCCGGTGAAGGCGGTGGCACCGGAACCGGTGGCGCCCCCGTAGTGGCACGCATCGCCCGCTCGCTGGGCGCGCTGACCATCGGTGTGGTGACGCGCCCGTTCACCTTCGAAGGCCGCCGTCGTGCCGGTTCGGCCGAGGCCGGCATCGACGCCCTGCGCGACGAAGTCGACACCCTGATTGTCATCCCCAACGACCGCCTCCTGTCCATCAGCGATCGCAACGTCTCCGTCCTGGACGCCTTCCGTTCCGCGGACCAGGTGCTCCTCTCCGGTGTCCAGGGCATCACGGACCTCATCACCACCCCCGGCCTGATCAACCTTGACTTCGCCGACGTCAAGTCCGTCATGCAGGGCGCGGGCTCGGCCCTGATGGGTATTGGTTCCGCCCGCGGCGAGGACCGTGCGGTCAAGGCTGCCGAGCTGGCCATCGCTTCGCCGCTGCTGGAAGCTTCCATCGACGGCGCCCACGGCGTCCTGCTCTCCATCCAGGGTGGTTCGGACCTGGGTCTCTTTGAAATCAACGAGGCCGCCCGTTTGGTTCAGGAAGTGGCACACCCCGAAGCCAATATCATCTTCGGCGCAGTCATTGACGACGCTTTGGGCGATGAGGCACGCGTGACCGTCATCGCGGCAGGCTTCGATGATGTGAAAGCGACCTCGCCTTCCATGGACCAGTCGCGTCCTGCGCAGAACCCCGTCCCCTCGGATCGTCCCGCTGCCCCGAGCAGCGCACCGTCCAGCGCCGCTGCTCCGCAGCACGCAACGGCCGGAATCGGTGCCGCAGGCCTGAGCAACTGGGGCCAGCAGCGTCCGTCGGCACTCCCTGCCGACTCAGGCTTCGACGTCGACCTCCCGGCGGTAGTGGAGCCCGATCTTTCGGGCAGCCGTTCCGACGACCTCGACGTCCCCGACTTCCTGAAGTAAGCCGCGTTCGGAGAGTCCATTCCTGGTGTTCTGGTGGCGCAATGAAGTTCGGCCCGGCGTCTCTGTAGCCTTCACGGATACAGGCGCCGGGAACCTGGCTCTCCACGTGGGAGACAACCCCGCCGAGGTCCTGGCGCGCCGCGTTCGAGTTGAACAGGCCGCCGGACTGGAAGCCGGCACATTCCAGTACATGGATCAGGTCCATGGCAACACCGTGGCGTTCATTGACGCCCACGGGCCAGGGCCAACGGCCGACGCCATGGTTTCAGCCGCCACTTCTTCACGACGTGCGGTGCAGCCGCTGGCGGTCATGGTGGCCGACTGCGTACCCGTGGTCTTCGTGGGGAGCGGTACCGGCGCCGATCCTGTGATTGCAGTAGCCCATGCCGGGCGCCCCGGTGTGGCTTCGGCGGTTGTGCCCGCAACCGTCGAGGAAATGCGCAGGCGCGGTGCAGTGGACATCCATGCATGGCTGGGCCCTTCCATCTGCGGATCCTGCTACGAGGTGCCGCCCGGGTTACGGGACGAGGTCGCGGCCCGGGTTCCTGCCACGTGGGCCACCACGTCCTGGGGTACGCCCGCCCTGGATCTTCCCGCCGGCGTCAGGGCCCAACTGGAAGCCATGGATGTCACCTTGGAGTACTCGGGGGAGTGCACTCGGGAGCACAATTCACTTTTCTCATACCGCCGGGACTCCCGGACGGGTCGATTTGCAGGTTTGGTGTGGACGCATGATTAGCCTTGGTCGCGACGACGAAAAACGCGATGGCCTGACGGGTGATGCCCGGACTGCCGAACTCTCCCACAGGCTTGACACGGTGAGGCGCCGGATCGAAACAGCTGTCGCTGCTGCCGGACGGACTGACACGCCACGGCTGATCGTGGTGACCAAATTCCATCCCGCGGACGATGTACGCCGGCTTGCGGCACTGGGCGTGACCGATGTCGGAGAGAACCGTGATCAGGAAGCTGCCGCCAAAAGCGCCGGTCTTCCCGACGTGGATGTCCGGTGGCATTTCATTGGGCAACTCCAAAGCAACAAGGCCAAGTCAGTCGTCAAGTATGCTTCGTCGGTTCAGTCGATCGACAGGCTTCAGGTGGTCGACGCCTTGGCTAAGGCCGTTGCGCGGGAACAGGATGCTACTGGGCGCGGCGACCTCGACTGTTTCATCCAAGTGGGTTTGGATGACGACGCCGGTGCCCACCGTGGTGGCGCCAGCCCTTCCGACGTCGGCGTGTTGGCAGACAGGATCGAATCGGCTTCCGGCTTGCAGTTGTCCGGGCTCATGGCCGTAGCGCCGTTGGGAGCGGATCCGGAGGCGGCGTTCGAGAAGCTCTCCGGCATTTCCGAGACCCTCCGGGCCACTCATCCAGCTGCCACGCGGATATCGGCAGGGATGAGCCAGGACCTCGAAGCGGCAGTGAACTTCGGAGCGACACACCTGAGAATAGGCTCCGATATTCTCGGTTCCCGTCCGGCCGTGGGGTAGCGTCAAAGTATTGGAATGACGGGCCGGGGTTCCAATATGTCACGTCATGGCGGCCCGCCTACTGCAGAAACGATAGGAGTGCACCATGGCTGGCGCTCTGCGCAAGACAATGATCTATCTTGGGCTCGCCGACGGCGATGAACACTACGAATCTGAGCAGGCTGTCGCCTCGCACCACGACGAAGAACGCCCCCAGTCACAGGAACGGGAAGAGCGCAGGGCGCCTGCTCCCGTCCGGGAAGTTGTCCGTGAAATGCCCACTGTAGATGCTGAAGAGGAATACCGCGCACCCGTGACACCCATCAAGCGTGCGGCCTCCAGCCGCGAAGACGCCTCTGGCCTGAGGCAGATCACCACCGTTCACCCCCGTTCCTACAACGACGCCAAGATCATCGGTGAGAGCTTCAGGGATGGCATTCCCGTCATTATGAACGTCACCGACATGGGTGAAGCCGACGCCAAGCGCCTCGTGGACTTCTCCGCCGGCCTGGTGTTCGGCCTCCACGGCAGCATCGAGAGGGTGACCAACAAAGTCTTCCTGTTGTCGCCGTCGTATGTCGAAGTCATCGGTGATGACAAAAAGGCCAGCGAAACCCAAGCCAGCTTCTTCAACCAGAGCTGACATCGATCTTTTGCGGATGCCAGGCGGGTCAACCTGCCTGGCATCTGTGTTGCAATAGTAGGGACCGATCCGCATTCCGGAACAAGTGGGAGATCTGAGCTAACTCGTGGGCATTGTTTTCGGCCTTATCTATATTGTGTTGTTGCTGTTCTTCATTGCCCTGATCATCCGGCTCATCTTCGAATGGGTCCAGATGTTTGCCCGCCAGTGGCGGCCACGGGGTGTGGCGTTGGTTACAGCGCACGTGGTCTACTCCGTGACGGATCCTCCGCTGGGGAGGCTCCGGAGGCTGATACCGCCACTCCAGTTGGGCGGAATCTCCCTGGATTTGGGCTTCCTGATCCTGATTATCGCCGTCAGCATTGCGATGGCGGTAACCAACAGCCTGGCGTAGCTGCTCCGCGGAACCCGGACCACCGATGGTTCAAAGGCCGCAAATTCGCCAATTCAACACGATGGTGTTGAATTGGAGGAACCAGATGATATTTAGGTACCGTAGTTTTGAACGGCCGGAAGGCCTACTGACTAACTAGACCAACGAGGTGACCAGATGGCTTTGACGCCAGAAGACGTTGTCAACAAGCGCTTTCAGCCGACCAAGTTCCGCGAAGGCTACGACCAGGACGAGGTAGATGACTTCCTCGACGAGATCGTGGTGGAACTTCGCCGCTTGAACCAGGAAAATGACGAACTTCGCAAGAAGCTCGGCGAAGCCGGTTCGGCAGTGCCTGCTGCAGCTGCTGCGGCTCCGGTGGTTGAGAAGGTTCCGGCCCCCGTCAAGGTCGACAAGGAAGCTGAAGCCAAGGCGGAAGCCGAAGCCAAGGCTGCTGAAGCTGCCAAGAAGAAGGAAGCCGAGCAGGCTGCAGCCGCTGCTGCCGCCGCCAAGGCTCCCGCTGCGACCAACAGCGTCACGCCCTCCGCTGAATCTGCTGCGGGCCTGCTGGCCATGGCCCAGCAGATGCACGACAAGCACGTCTCCGACGGTGCCCAGCAGAAGGAAAAGATCATTGCCGAGGCTCAGATCGAGGCTTCCAGCCTCGTCAACGATGCCCAGGAGAAGTCCCGGAAGATCCTCGGTGCCCTGGAGCAGCAGCGCTCCGTCCTTGAGCGCAAGGTTGAGCAGCTCCGAGGCTTTGAGCGCGACTACCGTTCACGCCTGAAGGCCTACATTGAAGGCCAGTTGCGCGACCTGGACGCCCGTGGTTCCGTTGCTGCCCCCGAGGTCGGCGAAGCAACCGCAGACGTTTAGCAAGTATTCTGAAAGCCGGTGGCTGAGGACTCCTCGGCCACCGGCTTTTGCTGTTAAAAGCCCATGACAGTGCCCGCCACACTTCCCGAATGAAAGCACTATGACCGACTTCACCGATGACGCCCCACAGCCGGCGCCCGCCGCCCGCCGCAAGTGGCGCCCGGCCATGCTCTGGCTGTTTGCCGGCTTCGCCGTGTTTGCCTACACCTTTGATCAGCTCACCAAGCTTTGGGTGACCAGCACCATGACGGAGGGGGAGCGGATCCCCGTTCTTCCCCCGTTGCTGCACTGGTACTACATCCGGAATTCGGGTGCCGCGTTCTCCATCGGCGAGAACGTAACCTGGATCTTCACGATTGTCATGGCCGTCGTATCCGTGGCGATCCTCTTCCAGTTGCGGCGCCTGGGATCGGCCTGGTGGGCCCTGTCGCTGGGCCTGCTGCTCGGAGGAGCGTTGGGCAACCTCACTGACCGCTTGTTCCGGGAACCGTCGTTTGCGATGGGCCACGTCGTGGATTTCATCCAGCTGCCCAACTTTGCCATTTTCAACATCGCAGACTCAGCCGTGGTGTCCGGCGTCGTCATCATCTGCCTCCTGACGCTTCGCGGCATCGGCATGGATGGGACGCGTCAAACGTCTGCTCCCAAGCCGGCTGATGACGCACGGTCCGCCAATGATGCCAAGCCGGCAGGCGGTTCCACCGGGGAGCCCGCCGGTGAGTAGCGCTGTAGTGGTGCCCGACGAACTGGCAGGTGTTCGGGCTGACGCAGGCCTGGCCCAGTTGCTTGGCATCTCCCGTTCCGCGGCGGCGCTGCTGATCGCTGAAGGCAACGTCACTGTAGGCGGCGTGGCAATGGGCAAGTCGGCAAAACTTGCCGCCGGCTCAGTGCTGAAGGTCACCGTCCCGGATCGACGGGATCCCTTGGAAGTGGTGGAGGAAGTTGTGGAAGGCCTGAAGATCCTGCTTGACGACGACGAGTTCGTAGTCATCGACAAACCGGTGGGGGTCGCGGCCCATCCTTCACCCGGCTGGGTGGGACCCACAGTGGTGGGAGGTCTCGCCGGGGCCGGGTACAGGATTTCGACGTCCGGTGCGCCCGAGCGCGCAGGGATCGTCCACCGGCTGGACGTCGGTACGTCGGGTGTCATGGTAGTGGCCAAGACTGAACACGCTTACACCATGCTGAAGCGCGCTTTCAAGGAACGGACCGTGGAGAAGGTCTACCATGCTGTGGTCCAGGGACTGCCTGACCCCCTGGAGGGCACCATTGATGCTCCCATCGGCCGCCACCCCGGCCACGACTGGCGGTTCGCGGTGATCGAGGACGGCCGGCCATCAGTAACCCACTACGAGGTGTTGGAAGCCTTCGGCAAGGCAACCCTGGTGGAAGTGCACCTGGAGACCGGCAGGACACACCAGATCCGCGTGCACTTTTCGGCCTTGCGTCACCCGTGTGCCGGAGATCTCACCTACGGCGCGGATCCCCGTCTCGCGGCCACCCTGGGATTGACCCGCCAGTGGCTGCACGCGCGTCAGCTTGGATTCACCCACCCCGGCACGGGTGAGTGGGTGGAAGTCAGCAGCGAGTATCCGGCGGACCTCCAGTACGCCTTGGACCTGCTCGCCACCGGTTCAGCGTAGGGCACCGCCGGCCGGGGTCCCTGCCCCGCACGGGCCGGGACGGTAGACTATCGTGGTGACTTCCAGCAATGATTCGTTCGTCCACCTGCACACCCATACCGAGTACTCCATGCTGGATGGAGCGGCCCGTCTGGGTGAGCTGTTCGATGAAACCGAACGTCTCGGGATGCCCGCTCTGGCCACCACAGACCACGGCTACTTGTTCGGTGCGTTCGACTTCTGGCGCAAAGCCACGGACAAGGGCATCAAGCCCATCATCGGCGTCGAAGCCTATGTCACGCCCGGCACCGCCCGGGGCGACAAGGAACGAGTCCGCTGGGGCGACGAAAGCCAGCGCAAGGACGACGTTTCCGGTGGTGGCTCATACACCCACATGACGCTCTTGAGCTACAACAATGTGGGTATGAGGAACCTGTTCCGGGCTTCCTCCATTGCGTCCCTCGACTCGGTTTTTGGTAAGTGGCCCAGGCTGGACCGGGAACTGCTCAACACTTACTCCGAAGGTTTGATCGCCACCACGGGCTGCCCCTCCGGGGAAGTGCAGACCAAGCTGCGGCTCGGCCTTTACCGCGAGGCCGTTGAGGCTGCAGCGGAGTTCCGCGACATCTTCGGGGCAGAGAACTACTTCTGTGAACTGATGGACCACGGCCTGGACATTGAACGCCGTGTGACCGGCGACCTCCTGCGCCTGGCCAAGGAGCTCAACCTGCCGCTGGTGGCCACCAACGACCTCCACTACACGCACGAGCACGATGCCAAAGCCCACGAGGCTTTGCTGGCAATCCAGTCCGGTTCCACCCTTTTGGAACCAACGTACGACAACGGCGGCTCCCGCTTCGCTTTCTCGGGCAGCGGCTACTACCTGAAGTCTCCACAGGAAATGCGGGAACTGTTCCGCGACCACCCTGAGGCGTGCGACAACACGCTGCTGATTGCCGAGCGCTGCGAAGTTTCGTTCAACACGGGCGCCAACTACATGCCGCGTTTCCCTTGCCCGCCCGGGGAAGACGAGACCTCCTGGCTGGTCAAGGAAGTAGACGCCGGCCTCAAATACCGTTACCCCCAAGGCATCCCGGACAAGGTCCGCAAGCAAGCAGATTACGAGCTCGGCGTCATTACATCAATGGGCTTCCCGGGCTACTTCCTGGTGGTTGCCGACTTCATCAACTGGGCCAAGAACAACGGGATCCGGGTGGGTCCGGGACGTGGTTCCGGTGCAGGCTCCATGGTGGCTTACGCCATGCGCATCACCGACCTCGACCCCCTGCAGCACGGCCTGATCTTTGAACGCTTCCTGAACCCGGACCGTGTGTCCATGCCCGACTTCGACGTCGACTTCGATGACCGGCGCCGCTCCGAAGTGATCGACTACGTCACCAAGAAGTACGGTGACGAGCGCGTGGCGATGATCGTCACCTACGGAACCATCAAGACCAAGCAGGCGCTGAAGGACTCCTCCCGCGTTCTGGGCTACCCGTTCAGCATGGGCGAGACCTTGACCAAAGCGCTTCCGCCTGCCGTCATGGCCAAGGACATTCCCTTGGCGGACATCCAGAACCCGGAGTCCAAGCGCTACAGCGAAGCAGGCGATTTCCGCCAGCTCATCGCCACCGACCCCGAGGCCGCCAAGGTCTTCGAGACGGCCTTGGGCATTGAAGGCCTGAAGCGCCAGTGGGGTGTCCACGCCGCGGGTGTCATCATGTCCTCGGACCCCATCATCGATGTCATTCCCATCATGCGCCGTTTCCAGGACGGCCAGGTCATCACCCAGTTCGATTACCCGACGTCCGAAGGCCTCGGCCTGATCAAGATGGACTTCCTGGGTCTGAGAAACCTGACGATCATTTCGGACGCCCTGGAAAACATCAAGATGAACCGTGGCGTCGAGTTGGACCTGGAAAACCTGGAACTCGACGACGCTGCCTCCTATGAACTCCTTGCCCGCGGTGACACCCTGGGCGTGTTCCAGCTTGACGGGGGACCCATGCGGTCCTTGCTCAAGCTGATGAAGCCTGACAACTTTGAAGACATCTCCGCTGTCCTGGCGCTTTACCGCCCGGGTCCTATGGGCGCCAATGCCCACACTGATTACGCGCTGCGCAAGAACGGGATCCAAGAGGTCATTCCCATCCACCCGGAGCTGGAAGAACCCCTCAAGGAAATCCTCGGCGGCACCTTCGGCCTGATCGTGTATCAGGAGCAGGTTATGGCGGTGGCACAGAAGCTGGCCGGATACTCACTGGGCCAAGCTGACATTCTTCGCCGGGCCATGGGTAAGAAAAAGAAATCCGAACTGGACAAGCAGTTTGCCGGCTTCTCCCAAGGCATGCAGGACAACGGCTACTCCATGGCTGCCGTGAAGACCTTGTGGGACATTCTGCTTCCGTTCTCCGATTACGCGTTCAACAAAGCCCACTCGGCTGCTTACGGCGTGATCTCCTACTGGACGGCCTACTTGAAGGCGCACTACGCGCCGGAATACATGGCTGCACTGCTGACCTCGGTGGGCGATGACAAGGACAAGTCGGCCATCTACCTCAATGAATGCCGGCGCATGGGCATCACGGTCCTGCCGCCGGATGTCAACGAATCCTCGCTGAACTTCACCCCGGTGGGCACGGACATCCGTTTCGGTATGGGTGCCATCCGGAACGTCGGCGTCAACGTAGTGGACGCCATGGTTTCAACGCGCGCCACAGAGGGCAACTACACCTCGTTCAAGGATTTCCTCTTGAAGGTTCCGGCCGTGGTGTGCAACAAGCGAACCATCGAATCGCTGATCAAAGCCGGCGCTTTCGATTCGCTGGGGCACCACCGCCGGGCTTTGGCCATGATCCACGAAGAAGCCATCGATTCCGTGATCACCCTCAAGCGCAACGAGGCGATTGGCCAGTTCGACCTCTTCGCCGGCTTCGAGGACCAGGAGCCCGAAGCGTCGCTCACCACGGAAATCCCCGACCTTCCCGAGTGGGAGAAGAAGGACAAGCTGTCCTTCGAACGGGACATGCTGGGACTCTACGTTTCAGACCATCCCCTGCAAGGGCTGGAAGGCGTTCTTAGCCAGCACGCGGAACAGTCCATTACCTCGATCATCGGTGAAGACGGACCGCACGACGGCGCGATTGTCACCATCGCGGGCATGATCACCTCGTTGAGCCGCAGGATCGCCAAGGCCAGCGGCAACGCCTACGCCCGGGCAGAAATCGAAGACCTCGGCGCATCAATGGAGGTCATGTTCTTCGGGCAGGTCTACGGTCCCATCGCCTCCGTCCTGGCCGAGGACCTCATCGTGGTGGTCAAGGGCAGGCTGCAACGCCGGGACGACGGCGCAGTGACGCTGAACTGCATGGAGCTTTCGGTGCCGGACCTCAGCGAAAGCGTCAATGGTCCCGTGGTGATCACCATTCCCACGTTCAAGGCAACCGAAGCGGTCGTAACGGACCTGCGCGATGTCCTGCGCACTCACCGCGGGAACTCCGAAGTCCGGCTCAAGCTGATGGGTGATACCAAAGTGGAGGTCATGGGGTTGCCCGTGCATATGCGGGTCAACCCCAGCCCGTCGCTTTTCGGTGACTTGAAGGTCCTGCTGGGGCCGGCCTGCCTGGACAACTAGCGAACCAAAGCCGGCAGTCAGGGATTCCGCCCCGTCAGATTTCGTAGTCGAGCGGCGCCGGCTTGCTGTAACCGCCGCTGTGGTACAGCAGGGGAGTGCCGTCGTCGCCTACTTGGCCATCGATGACCTCCACTACTACCACTGCGTTGTTCTCGAACGAGAGCCGCATCTGGATCTTGCCCACCAACCAGCCACTGACATCCTTGAGAATCGGCACATCGTGGGGGCCAGGTTCCCAATGGTCGCCTTCGAACCGGTCACGTGTCCGTGCGAAACGGTTGGCGAGGGCTTGGTTCTCAAGCCCCAGCATGTGGACACCGATGTACTCGGCATTGGCTACGGCCGGCCACGAACTGGAGCTCCTGGCCATGTTGAAAGTGAACCGGGGCGGCTCGGCGGACAGCGACGCCACAGAGGTGGCGGTGAAGCCGAAGGGCTTTCCGTTCAAGTTCGCCGTGATGATGGCAACCCCGGCGGCATGCCTGCGGAACATCTCCCGGAAAGTCTGGTCAAAGCCGGATGGTTCGCTTGTCACGTCGATGAATCTCCTGGACTGGGGGCTGACTCTCCCATCAGCGTATTCCTCCGGCGCTGCCGGGTCCTCATTTTGTTGAGCCTGCATGAACCTTTGTTAATGTGAGGGGTATGACCGAGCCAACCGTGCACGTACCTGCTGTTGCCGAACCGGCCCCGGCCGCTCCTCCCCGCAGTTTCAAGGAGGCTCTCTGGCTTGTCCTTCCGCCGGCCGCCGGCGTCCTTCTTGGAGTGCTCTGGTGGCTGTTGGCTCCGGGTGGGCTCAACCTGGTCTCCGGCAACCCCGCGCTTGCCGATGCAGTCAATCCCGAGTCCTGGCTTCCACGCGACCTGGTCCTGGCGGGGTTGGTACTCGTGGCGGGGTGCTTCACGGGGGTCATGCTGGACGGGAAACTGCAGGGCCCCTCCGTGGGGCGCCGATTGACCTTCGCACTCGTTGGCGGCGCGATGGGTGGCATGGTGGCGTGGTTGGTTGGCTTGCTGACCGCGCAGCTGTTTGGCCCGGCCCCCAACCCCGCACTGGGTCCGGGATATGGATTCACGCTCCGTTCCTTCGCTGTGCTGTTGCTGTGGCCGGCCGCGACGGCCTTCATCACGTTCGTCCTGGCGCTGTTCGGGGTTCTTTCCAAGAAGCCCGTAAAATAGCCAAGTGACCACTTCTTCGGATACTTCCGCCCGCCCCGCCGCTTCCCTCGATTTCCGGAGCATCGATTTCCGGGGCCGCCACCTTTCCCTGGCTGAGCTGCGTGCCGCAGTTCCCAGGGCGCGCCACCAGACCATGGCCGACGCCGAGCAGAAGGTCCAGGACATCATTTCAGCCGTCCGCGGCCGTGGCTTCGCGGCCCTCGCTGAGCTGGCCAGGAAGTTCGACGGCGTGGAACAGTCCCACCCACGGGTTCCGGCTGAGGCGCTGGACCAGGCCTTGGCCGGTCTGGATTCCGACGTCCGCGCTGCTTTGGAAGAGTCCATCAGCCGCGCCAGGCAGTTTGCGGAGCAGCAGCGCCCGGCCAATGTGGATGTTGCCCTGGCCGATGGCGCAGTCGTCAGCCAGAACTGGATTCCGGTGGGCCGCGTTGGGCTCTACGTGCCCGGCGGGCTCGCTCCTCTGGCCTCCTCAGTGATCATGAACGTGGTGCCGGCAGTAGCGGCCGGGGTTGAGTCGATTGCCCTGGCTTCCCCACCCCAGAAAGACTTCGACGGCCTTCCGCACCCCACCATCCTGGCTGCGGCAAAGCTGCTCGGCATTGATGAGGTCTATGCCATCGGCGGTGCGCAGGCGATCGTTTCCTTCGCCTACGGAATCCCGGGATCCGCAGACGAGCTGCCCATTGAACCCGTGGATGTGGTGACCGGCCCCGGAAACATCTTTGTTGCCACGGCCAAGAGGCTCGTCAAGGGCGTGGTGGGCATCGACTCAGAGGCCGGTACCACCGAGATTGCCATTCTTGCCGATTCCACAGCACAGGCCCCCCTCGTGGCCGCCGACCTCATCAGCCAGGCAGAGCACGACCCCAAAGCAGCTTCAGTTCTGGTGACGGACTCCGCTGACCTGGCTGACGCCGTCGTGTCTGAACTGGCACGGCAGGCTGCCGTCACCAAGCACAGCGCCCGGGTTCTGGAGGCGTTGTCCGGGCCGCAGTCCGGTGTGGTGCTGGTGGATGATCTCGAACAGGGGATCGCGGTCTGCAATGCCTATGCAGCTGAACACCTGGAAATCATGACGGCGGATGCTGCGGCTGTTGCGTCGCGGATCCGTAACGCCGGCGCCATCTTTGTGGGTGACTACAGCCCCGTCAGTCTGGGTGACTACTGTGCCGGATCCAACCACGTACTGCCCACCAGCGGAACAGCGGCCTTCTCTTCAGGCTTGAATGTCACCACGTTCCTCCGTGCCGTTCAGGTGATCAACTACAACCGTTCGGCGCTGGAACAGGTCAGCGGCCACATCGTGAGCTTGTCCGGTGCCGAAGATCTCCCCGGTCACGGCGACGCGGTCCGGATCCGCTTTGCGTAGCCCACTTAACCACTACATATAAGGGTGCCCACTACTACATGTAGTAATTACACGCTTGTCATTACGTAGTGAACAAACGTAAACTGGTGCCGGAAGTTAAACTTCCGGCACCTTTTGCGTCCCCGGCAACCCGCCGGCTCCGTTCCGTGCCGGAACTGTCAGGGGAGGCCCAGCGTGTATTGTCCGTTCTGCCGGAATCCCGACTCCCGTGTCGTTGACAGCCGCATGGCCGACGACGGCTCTTCCATCCGCCGCCGCCGTCAGTGCCCTGAATGTGGCCGTCGATTCACCACCGTGGAGACCACCAGCCTTTCCGTCATCAAACGGTCCGGAGTCGGTGAGCCCTTCAGCCGGATCAAGGTCATCAGTGGTGTCCGCAAGGCATGCCAAGGACGCCCGGTTACTGAGGACGATCTCGCCATGTTGGCGCAGGAAGTCGAAGAAAACATCCGGTCCTCGGGTGCGGCGGAAATTGACGCGCACGAGGTCGGTTTGGCCATTCTTGGCCCGCTGCGGAAGCTGGACGAGGTAGCCTACTTGCGCTTCGCCAGCGTCTACCAGGCTTTTGAGTCCCTGGAAGACTTTGAATCGGCCATTTCACTGCTTCGCCACGAGCATGAAGAGCATGCGAAGGCCGGGGCAAAAGAAGCCAAGGGTTCAGAGAAGAGCCCACTCTAGCTCCGGTGGCGGTGCGGAGGGGAAGCCGCACCCGCCACCGGCACCAGGACCGGCACACGCCAGGGTGAGCGTTTCCGGCACGCCGGTCAGCGGCCTCCGGAAACAGGAAGCACAGCTCCGGTAATGTACCCGGCCTCGGCGGACGTCAGCCATAAGACGGCCGCCGCCACTTCTTCGGGTTCAGCCCCGCGCCCCATGGGAATGGTGGGGTTCAACCTTTCCACCCGGTCCGGCATGCCTGCGGCGGCATGCAATCCTGTGTTGGTGCTGCCGGGGGCCACCGCGTTGACCCGGATGCCCTGTTTGGCCACCTCGGCCGCCAAACCAACCGTGAGGACATCTACAGCGCCCTTCGTGGCAGCGTAGTGGACCCAGGTTCCAGGCGAGCCCGCTTTGGTGGCGGTTGACGAGATATTAACGATCGATCCGCCACTGCCGCCGTTGTCGGTGGAGAGCCGTCGAACAGCTTCCTGGCACATATGGATCATCCCGGATACGTTGACGTCAACAACCCGTTGAATGGTCTCGGCCGGTACGCCCACCAGGGGGCCGATCAGGTTGCCGGTGATGGCCGCGTTGTTGATAACGGCGGTCACCTGACCCAAGGCCGCGGCTTCGTCGAACAAACGCACGACGTCGGCGGGGCGGCTGACGTCGGCCTGGACGGCCAGTGCCCTGCCGCCCAGTCCGATAATGTCCTCAGCCACGTTTTTAGCTCCTGCGCTGTCCTCGGAGTAGTTGACCACCACTGCATATCCTGCGCGCGCCGCAGCGTGGGCCACGGCAGCTCCGATGCCTCGGCTGGCCCCCGTGACGATTACCGTTCCGACTCCCGGAACTGTGTCCTCAGCCATCCTGCGGACTACTTGGTGAGCTTGTGGTGCAAAGCGACCTCAAGCGCTGCGCCGACAATACCGGCGTCGTTCTTCAGTTTCGCAGTCACAATCTTGGTGCGCAGGTCCAGGTGCGGGAAGTACTCATCGGAGCGCTTGGAGATTCCGCCGCCCACAATGAAAAGTTCGGGGGAGAACAGGAACTCAACATGCTGGAGGTATCGGTTGAGCAGGACGCCGTACTCGTCCCAGCTCAGGCCATCGCGTTCACGGGCTACGGCGGAGGCCTTGGTCTCGGCGTCGTGTCCATCCACCTCAAGGTGGCCCAGCTCCGCGTTGGGGACCAGCTGGCCGTTGAAGATGAAAGCAGAGCCAATTCCGGTTCCCAGAGTGATGACCAGGACCGTTCCATCCACGCCTTCGCCGGCTCCGTAGCGGGCTTCAGCCAGACCGGCTGCGTCGGCGTCGTTGATAACTTCCACGGGTCGGCCAAGACGCTTGGTAAACCTTGCGTCGATGTCAGTACCGAGCCAGGTCTTGTCCACGTTGGCAGCTGAGTTGACCACGCCGTGCTGGATGATCCCGGGGAAGGTCACACCCACCGGGGAGTCTGCAGCCGGGGCGTCCGGGCGGCTGGACAGTTCTTCGACGATCTGGGCTACAACCTCGGCTACTGCCTCAGGAGTTGCGGGCTGGGGTGTGGGAACACGGAAGCGGTCTCCAATCAGCTTGCCCTTTTTCAGGTCGACGATGCCGCCCTTGATGCCGGTGCCACCGATGTCGATACCGATCAGCGGTGCGTTCTTGTGGGTCTTCTCATCCTTCTTGGACAATGCAATTCCGATCATGGCAGGAGGGGATGGGCATGGCGCAGCCGCCCGGGCTGCTGGACCTTCCGACGAACTCAGGGAAGGGTAAGGATTTCCGCGCCGGTCTCAGTGACCAGCAGGGTGTGTTCGAACTGGGCCGTGCGCTTGTGGTCCTTGGTAACGACTGTCCAGTCGTCGGCCCACATGTCCCATTCGATGGTGCCGAGCGTCAGCATGGGTTCAATGGTGAAGACCATGCCTTCCTCGATCACGGTGTTATACGCCGGGGCTGCGTCGTAATGCGGAATGATGAGGCCCGTGTGGAAGGCCTCACCCACACCGTGGCCAGTGAAGTCCCGCACCACGCCGTAGCCGAAGCGTTTGGCGTAGGACTGGATGGCACGGCCGATTACGTTGATTTCGCGGCCAGGGGCCACGGCCTTGATGGCCCGGTTGAGCGACTCCTGCGTACGCTCAACCAGCAGACGGGATTCCTCATCCACGTCGCCAACCAGGAAAGTGTAGTTGGTATCCCCATGGACTCCACCGATGAAGGCTGTGATGTCGATGTTCAGGATGTCGCCGTCCTGCACCACGGTGGAATCGGGGATCCCGTGGCAGATGACTTCGTTCAGCGAGGAACACAACGACTTGGGAAAGCCACGGTAGCCAAGCGTTGAGGGATAGGCCTTGTGGTCCAGAAGGAACTCGTGGCCGATTTTATCCAGGTAGTCCGTGGTGACGCCGGGCTCCAGGTGCTTGCCCACCTCGACTATCGCCTGGGCCGCGATCTTGCCGGCGATGCGGATCTTTTCGATGGTCTCCGCCGACTTCACCTCGGAACCGGTGAACTTGGCCGGCGCCTTCTTGCCGACGTACTCGGGCCGCGGAATGGAGGCCGGGACAGGCCGCTCGGGGCTGATGGTTCCTGGGGTGAGGGCGCCGATGGGTGCAGTCGAAGCAAGAGAAGGCATAGATTGATCATATAAGGCACACAAGAGACGTAAGTAACAAAGGGTGGCCGGGTTCCCGTGACCCCGCCAACGTTACGCGTCCAGCCGCCCAAGGACCGAGGAGGAGACGTGACGGAGTACTGGTACAACGTCAAGACGCACGAGATCGAAGAGGACGCCATGTCCGATTGGACCCAGCTGATTGGCCCTTACAAAACCAGGGAAGAAGCCGAACACGCCTTGGAAAAGGTTAAAGCCCGAAACGATGCCTGGGACGCCCAGGACGACGACTAGAAGGAATGCTCGGGTCCGGGAAACTGCCCGGACCTGACGTCCTCGCCGTATGCGACGGCTGCGTCGCTCAGGGTGGTGCGCAGGTCGGCGTATTGCTTGACGAACTTGGCCATTTTTCCTCCCCGCAGACCAGCCATGTCCTGCCACACGAGGACCTGGCCTGTGGTGGTGTTCCCGGCACCGATACCTACGGTTGGTACCCGCAACGCGGCATCGACGGCGGCCGCCGTTTCCGCCGGAACCATTTCCATGAGCACGCTGAAGGCTCCGGCGTCCTGCAGTGCGAGAGCGTCGTCCACGAGTCGTTGTGCGTCGTCTCCGCGGCCTTGGACGCGATAACCGCCCAAGGAGTGTTCGCTCTGCGGAGTGAAGCCAATATGGGCCATGACGGGGATGCCGGCCTGAACCATGGCTTTAACGGTGTCTGCGTAATAAGCGCCCCCCTCGATCTTGACGGCGTGCGCCAGGCCTTCCTTGAGGAACCGGACGCCGGTAGCAACTGCGTGCCCTGGCGAAACCTCGTAGCTGCCGAAGGGAAGGTCCGCCACGATCAGGGCCCTCTTGGCAGCCCGGCTCACCGCCCGGGTCAGGGGCAGGAGCTCGTCCACAGTGACGGGCAAGCTCGTCTCGTTGCCAAAGACGTTGTTGGATGCCGAGTCTCCGACGAGGAGGACTTCGATTCCTGCCTGGTCAAAAATCTCTGCTGTGTACTGCTCGTAGGCAGTCAGCATGGCGAAGCGCCCGCCGTTGTCCTTGGCTTGCTGGAGGTGGTGGATCCTGACTCTGCTGATCGGCTTACCTGCGCTTGAAGCGGGCGTCGTGGCAGCAGATGCCGGGCCGGTCCCGTACGGTGCGGGAACTTCGGCGGGCGTGGTGGACTCAGGAAGGTTGCTCGGGGCCATGGGTAGAGCCTAAGGGGTGCCGACGACGCCTGCCACCAGTGTGCCAAGCGTCACTGAATGTAAACGCTGTGTTACGCGCAGGTACTGCTGCGGCATAAGCACCGAAGACTTAGTAGAGTGAAGGCTGAGTTGTCGTGGCTCCAAACCATTGGAACCAGCGGCATGGACACTGAATCGGAAAAGAGGCCCTATGGACCGCCAGCAAGAGTTCGTTCTGCGGACGATCGAAGAGCGTGACGTGCGCTTCGTACGCTTGTGGTTCACCGACGTCGTGGGTTCCCTGAAGTCGGTAGCGCTTGCGCCTGCCGAGGTTGAGGGAGCTTTTGAAGAGGGCCTTGGCTTTGACGGTTCAGCGATCGAGGGCCTTGCCCGCGTCTTTGAGTCCGACATGCTCGCCCAGCCGGATCCGTCGACTTTCCAGATCCTGCCCTGGCGCGGTGAGACGGAACAGACATCGCGCATGTTCTGCGACGTCCTGACCCCTGACGGTGAACCCTCCGCAGCTGACCCCCGCAACGTCCTCAAACGGACCCTGGCTAAAGCTGCGGACATGGGGTTCACCTGCTACACCCACCCGGAGATCGAGTTCTACCTGCTCAAGTCCAAGGACCTCGGCCCCGATGGCTCGCCGGTTCCCGTGGATGAGGGAGGCTACTTCGACCACGTTCCGGGCGGCGTTGCCCAGGACTTCCGCCGTACGGCTGTCACCATGCTCGAATCCGTCGGCATCTCCGTGGAGTTCAGCCACCATGAAGGCGGCCCGGGCCAGAACGAGATCGACCTCCGTTACGCGGATGCCCTGCAGACCGCTGACAACATCATGACCTTCCGTACGGTCATCAAGGAGGTCGCGCTCCAGCAGGGGACTTACGCCACCTTCATGCCCAAGCCATTCACGGACCACCCCGGCTCCGGCATGCACACCCACTTCTCCCTGTTCGAGGGCGATACCAACGCGTTCTTTGAAGCTGGAGCTGAGTTCCAGCTGTCTAAGACGGCACGCCAGTTCATCGCTGGAATTTTGAAGCACGCGCCCGAATTCACGGCAGTCACCAACCAGTTCGTGAACTCCTACAAGCGGCTCTGGGGCGGCGGCGAGGCGCCGAGCTACCTGAGCTGGGGACACAACAACCGTTCCGCGCTTGTCCGCGTTCCGCTGTACAAGCCCGGCAAGGGCCAGTCGGCGCGTATCGAGTACCGCGGGATCGACTCCGCCACCAACCCGTACCTGGCCTACGCTGTCCTGCTGGGCGCAGGGTTGAAGGGCATCGAGGAAGGCTACGAACTTCCCGCTGCTGCGGAAGACGACGTCTGGTCGTTGACCACCGCTGAGCGCAGGGCCATGGGGCATGCGCCATTGCCGGCCAGCCTCCACGACGCCATCCGCGCCATGGAGGAATCGGAGCTTGTAGCCGAGATCCTGGGCGAGCAGGTCTTCGAGCACTTCCTGCGCAACAAGCGCGCGGAGTGGCAGGATTACCGCCTTCAGGTCACACCGTACGAGTTGCAGCGCAACCTCGGCATTCTGTAGGCAAGGCCAATGAGCCTTGCACGTCGGCTCATTTCAGCCGGTTTCAGTGATCTCGAAAAGGCAGAACGTTTCCTTACTGCCCCTGAACTTGAGGGTATTGACCAGGAAGCGCTCTTTGCCGGGCTCTCCATGTCCGCGAGCCCGGACACGGCCCTGCAATCGTTGGTCCGCCTTCTGGAGAAGAATCCAGGGCTGAAGAAGCTGGCTGCGGCGGAGCAGGACACCAGCGAGCCCATGTACCGTCTGTTGGGCGCTTCCGAGGCGCTGGGCGAGTTCCTCATGCGCCGGCCTGAACACCTGGATGTGTTCGAGGCCCGCGTCAGCCCGGAGCCCCTCCAGGCCTCCAGTGAAGAGCTCCGGGCCATGCTTCTCCGTTCCGTGAAAGCCGAGCCCGGAGCCCAGCGCCCCGTGGCCGGAATCACCGGTATGCCGGCCTACGCGGCACTTCGGAGTGCCTATCGACGCGGGCTGACCGAGCTGGCCATCAAGGATCTTTGTGCCGCATCGCCCCAGGACTTCATGCCGGCTGTCGGCGCCGAACTGGCCGACCTTGCTGGTGCCGCCATCGAGGCCGCCCTCGCCGTGTCCCGGGCCGAAGCGGCAGGACAGTACGCTGCCGCGGAGATCGCCGACGTCGGGCTTGCCGTCATTGGCATGGGCAAGTGCGGCGCCCGTGAACTGAACTACATCTCCGACGTCGACGTCATTTACGTCATTGAGGCGGGGGATCTGGAGGACGCCCGGGCGTCCACCATCGGTACTGCCCTGGCGTCCGGGATTTCCCGCGCGATTTCTTCGTCGGCGCCGGAGCCCGGGCTATGGGAAGTCGATGCCAACCTCCGTCCCGAGGGAAAGTCCGGACCGTTGGTCCGTACCTTGCCCTCCCACCTCAGCTACTACGCACGTTGGGCAGAAAGCTGGGAGTTCCAGGCGCTCCTGAAAGCACGCACCATTGCCGGCGACCGGGAACTGGGCCAGCGCTACGAGAAAGCGGTGGAACCGCTGGTGTGGGCCTCCGCGGGCCGCGAAGGGTTCGTCGAATCCGTGCAGGCGATGCGCCGCAGGGTCACCGATTACATCCCCGCGGCCGAGGAACAGCGCCAGATCAAACTGGGGCGCGGCGGCCTTCGCGATGTCGAGTTCACCGTCCAGCTGCTGCAACTGGTCCACGGAAAATCCGACGAATCCCTGCGATCCAGGGACACCACGTCAGCCATTGCCGCACTGTCTGCCGGAGGTTACATCGGCCGCACGGATGCAGCCGCTTTCGACAACGCCTACCGGTACCTGCGTTTGCTGGAGCACCGGATCCAGCTTTTCCAGCTGCGGCGAACCCATCTCATGCCAGTGGCCGAGGACGCGCAGCGGTTCCTTGCCAAGGCCGTCCTGGGGCCTTTTTCGCTGGAACGGCCGCATCCGGACCAGCTGATGGCGACCTGGCAGAAGACCAAGAAAGCCGTGCGGGAGCTGCATGAGCGCATCTTCTACCGCCCCTTGCTCAATACTGCGGCCAAGCTGAGCAGCGAGGATGCCAAGCTCACCCCCGAGGCAGCCCAAGGGCGGCTTGCTGCCCTGGGCTACTCGGATCCGCAAGGGGCAATGCGGCACATTGAAGCGCTGACGGCCGGAGTCAGCCGGCGGGCGGCGCTGCAGCGGCAGCTTCTCCCCATTTTGCTGGGCTGGCTCGCTGAAGGCGTGGACCCCGACGCCGGTCTGCTCGCCTTCCGCAGAGTCAGCGAGGCCCTGGGCACGACACATTGGTATTTGGGTCTGTTGAGGGATTCGCAGGCGGCTGCGGAACGCTTGTGCCAGGTGCTGGCCAACTCCCGGCTGATATCGGATCTATTGGAAGTTTCCCCGGAGTCTGTGGCCTGGCTGGGCAGCGACAAAGAGCTGGTGCCCATCAGCTTCGAAGCCCAGTGGCAGGAGATCCGGTCCAAGCTTTCCCGCCACCCGGATCCCGAAAGTGCCATGCGGCTCATTCGCTTGATCCGGCGCCGCGAGATCCTGCGGACAGCGATCGCCGACAGTTCCGGATTGCTGGACCAGGACGCAGTTGGCCTTGCCCTGGCTGAAACCGACCGGGCCGCTGTCCTGGGGGCGCTTCATGTAGCCGAATCCGTCATTGCCGCCGATGGTCCTCTGAAAACCGATGTCCTGGTGGTCGCCATGGGGCGGCAGGGTGGACGGGAAATCGGTTACGGCTCGGACGCCGACGTCATCTATGTGCATCGCGCCCGTCCCGGGTTCTCTGACGCAGAGGCCCAGGAGCAGGCGACGGCGATCGTCGCCAAAGTCTCCAGCTTCCTGACCCAGCCGCTCAAGCCGGCCATCATGGCTGAACGGGTACTCATGGTGGACGCGGACCTGCGGCCCGAAGGCAAGAACGGCGCGATGGTCCGGTCGCTGGAGTCCTATGCGGAGTACTACCGTCGGTGGTCGCTTATTTGGGAGGCCCAGGCGCTGCTGCGGGCGCGTCCCATGGCCGGTTCCGATGAGCTTGCCGCCGATTTCGTCAATCTTATTGACCCGATCCGCTACCCTCGGGAGTTGGCGGAGCAGGATGTGCGGGAAGTCCGTCGAATCAAAGCACGCGTGGAGTCTGAACGTTTGCCGCGAGGCGCCGATCCTGCGCGTCACGTCAAGCTTGGGCGCGGCGGGCTGAGCGACGTCGAATGGCTGGTGCAGTTGATCCAGCTGCAGCACGCCGGCAAGCATCCGGAGCTGAGGACAACTTCGACGCTTGAGGCCCTCTCCGCAGCGGAAAAACTGGACTTCATTGGACACGACGACGCCGCGCTCCTGCGGGATGCGTGGCGGTTTGCCAGCAGGATACGCTCAGCGAATGTGATCGTCACGGGACGGGCTTCTGACCTTCTGCCGTCTTCACGCAAGGACCTTGAGGCTGCGGCGCGCTGGTGTGGATATGCTCCAGGAAATGCCGGCCAGTTCGAAGAGGATTACCTGCGGCTCAGCCGGAGGGCCAGGGGAGTGTTCGAGAAGGTCTTCTACGGCAATTAGCCCTGGGGAAGCGCCGCCCCGGCCATTTCCCGGGCATGCCGCAACATGGAGACCACCGGAACCCCTGGCACCAGCGTGCCGTTGACCACGTAGCCTTCTTCACGGTCCCGGAGTGTCTCCACCATCCGATCCCGCCAGCGGTGCAGTTCAGCGTGGCTCGCGGGATCGTCGGCGAGGTTGAAGCGTTCCTGCGGATCGGCGTCGAGGTTGAACAGTTCTTCTGTTCCTCTTCCGGAACCCCAAATGTATTTGTGGTGCCCGTCGGTCAACCAGTGCAGGTTCTGGCCCCAATAGACGTGTTCGCCGTGCAGGACGTCCCGGACGGATTGGGTATTCTCGCCGCGCACCAGGGGCGCAAGGGACTTTCCATCCACGGAGTCCGGGATGGGCAACCCGGCAAGATCCAGCAGCGTGGGCATGATGTCCCGCAGTTCCACCACGTGGTCCACTACGGTGCCCCGCGCTGCGTCCTGTGCTGCAGGTGAGTTGGCGATAATGAACGGTATGCGGGCGGATCCCTCGTAGGGCACGGCCTTGCGGAACATGTGGTGGTCGCCCATCATTTCCCCGTGGTCGCTGGTGAAGGCTATGACCGTGTTGTCATCGAGTCCGAAATCCGCCAGTGACTCCTTGATCCGGTTGATCTGCAGATCGATCTGCGCCATCAGGCCGTAGTACCCAGCCCTGGCACGGTGGACCACATGGTCCGGCATTCTGCCGTAGCTTGCTTGGTAGTCTCCGTCCCTCCGGTTCCCATCCCAGTGGTGCTCCCAATTGCCCACCACGGCCTCATACCCGGGAAGGCCGAGGTACTGCTCAAAAGCCCACGACGGCGGGTCGTACGGTGGGTGCGGACGGTGGAAGGAAAGGTAGAGGAAGAATGGTTTCACAGGATCGCGGCGGTGCATCCATTCGATGGCCTGCGTGCCGATCCAATGCGTAGGGTGCAGGTTCTCTGCCTTGTCCCAGGGCCGGGCAACAACCGAGTTGCAGTTCACACCGTGATCGAAATACTCTGCATCGGGGCCCATCCCCGGCTGCCTCCGGAGCCACGGCACGTAGTCATCAAACATGGCGAAATGCTGTTGGTGTTCCCGCCGCGCGTGATGAAGGTAGCCGTCATGGAGGACCACATCGTCGAAGCCGAGCCTTGAGCGTTCGGGCCACACATGCATCTTGCCGATTGCTTGGGTGTGGTATCCGCCCTTTCTGAACTCGTCCTGTACTGTCACCGGGTGGACAGCGTGAAACGGTACGCCGTCGTTGTACCCCACCCGTCCGTGGCGTTCCTGGGACTGTCCTGTAAACAGGGCCGCGCGGGCAGGGACGCAGGATGGCGTAGCAGAATAGCCTTTGGAGAACCGCACGCCGCTTCGGGCGAGTTCGTCGAGATGGGGTGTTTCGACGTAGGGATGGCCGTCCGAGGACAGGCAGTCGCCCCTCCATTCATCCACGCAGATCAGAATGACGTTCGGCCGGTTCATGGAGAGGTTCCTTCGACGTAGGGAACAGTTGTGACAACACTAGTAGGAAGACCCCGCGAAATGCTTGAATATGACTCGAAAGATCAATTTTCGAGCGCGAATGATCACTCTGACGTGGGTGATGTGTGGCTGATTCCGCTTAAGTGCCTGGACGATGACGCGCGGGCCATTCACCTGGGTGCCGTGGCCACGCTTTCCGTCGAGGAGAGGCAGCGCGAGTTCGTCGGGGACCCCCTCCGCATGATGCTGCTGGGCATGGAGGAGGAGTCCCGTCTGCCGTACGTCATTGAGTCAGGGGGGCTGGCGGTGGGCGTGCTGACCCTCCAGTACGGGGCTGCGGAATTGGCGGGTTGGTCCGACGATGATTCTGCATGGCTTCTCAGGGGCTTCCTGATCGACTCGGGAAGCCAAGGGCGTGGCCTGGGAACACGGGCTGCGCGTGCGGCAACACAGGAGGCGTGGAAGCTGACGACCCGGCTGGGCGGCGGCCAGACCGGCGTCGTGCTGTCCGTCAACGAACGTAATCCGGCGGGACAGGCTGCTTACGCCAAGGCTGGCTTCGTCGATGCAGGCAGGTACCTGGGCGGCAGTTCCGGTCCGCAGCGAACGATGTACAGGGCCTTTGAGTGACACTGACGTCAACACTGGTTGACGATTAGCATTTCGTCAACTAGGGTTGACGTCATGGAGGTGGACCGAATGAAGACGCTGGTGGGATCGATGGATGGAATGGGCCCGGCTGAGGCACTGTACGCTGTAGCGGAACTTCAGAAGGAAGTCGGGCGGCGGGAAGCTTCGCTGGTACGTGCGGCCAGGCAGTCCGGTTTGTCATGGGAGGCGATAGCCCTTTGCCTGGGCGTCAGTAAGCAGGCGGTGCACAAGAAGTACGGCAAGCAGTAGAAATACTGCCGCGGCAAAATGTGCAGGGGTCTGGCCCCGGCGGCTGGGGTCGTTTAGGATTCTCCCGTGACAATCAGCGTGGATTCGGAAGGTGCAGCTTTCTCCACCATGTGCTGTTTTCGCTGCGAACAGGCAGGGCCGCACTGGTCCTCGCGTCACGGCCGTGCCGGTACGTTTGTCTGCCGGCGCTGCTTTGCGACCTTCTCTGACGAAGAACCTGCTGCAATGGTCGGGGGAGTTTTAAGCCATTCTCCGGCGACCGCCGAAGAGCTGCGGTTTTTCGAATCCAAGTAGTCGCGGTACCTGGCAGGCGAAAAAACGAGTACACGCTACTCGTGTCCCCGCAATGGCCGCGGGGCAGCATTGTGGTTATGACAACGTATGTGATTGAACCAGCGGCCCTGCTCCATCGCTGCCAGTGCTGCGGCGAAGAAACCGACCGGGTGTTCTGCACTGACTGTGCAGCGCCGGAAGTCCCGGGACGGTCGCCCAGAACCAAGCACTGATGGCTTGGCTCCCGTGAGCGCTGCGGCTCCTGGGGCATCAGGCTGCGCAGACGCTAAGTATCCTTATAGACTTCTTCTGTCACTGTTCTCTAGGCAGAGGGAAAGTCCATGGAATACAACCCAAGTTCGACAGAGAAGACCGTCCTTGCCGGGGAGTTGGACCGGCGCCATGTGGGCCAGTCCGTGAGCTTTCAGCCCAATGACTTCACTGTGGTTTTCGGAACCATCGCAGGCATTGCGCGAACCGAAGCGCTGGTCTACCTGTCGCTTGATGGAGTCGGCGGCGGTACCCACCTGAAGGATGAATACGACCTCACGATCGACCACAAGGTCTACCTTCAGCTGGATCCGCTGGGCAGCGCTGAAAAGGGTCTTTCGGAAGCTGCTGGTTTCGTCAAGGAGAAACTGGATGAGATCGCCAGGAACATCCGCGAACGCGATCAGGATAAGACTGAGTAGTTAGCCGCAAAAAAGGCGATCCCCGGTCCATATGGACCGGGGATCGCGCTGGTTAATGCGCGTGGTGGAGCTTAGACGCCGTAGTAGAGCTCGAACTCGTACGGGTTCGGGCGCAGCGACAGCGGGCGGATCTCATTCTCGTACTTGTAGTCGATCCAAGTGTCGATGAGGTCCTGGGTGAAGACGCCGCCGGCCTGCAGGAACTCGTTGTCCTCGCGAAGGGCCTCAAGAGCTTCTTCCAGGGAACCCGGAGCCTTGGGGATGTCCTTGGCTTCCTCGGCCGGGAGCTCGTAGAGGTCCTTGTCGATGGGAGCCGGGGGCTCAATGCGGTTGCGGATACCGTCGATGCCGGCCATCAGCTGGGCAGCGAACGCCAGGTACGGGTTGGACGAGGGGTCCGGAGCGCGGAACTCGATGCGCTTGGCCTTCGGGTTGGTGCCCGTGATCGGGATACGGATACCGGCGGAGCGGTTGCCCTGCGAGTAGACCATGTTCACGGGTGCCTCGAAGCCCTTGACCAGGCGGCGGTAGGAGTTGACCGTCGGGTTGGTGAAAGCCAAGACTGCGGAAGAGTGCTTCAGCAGGCCGCCGATGTACCAGCGAGCCATGTCGGAGAGGCCTGCGTAGCCCTTCTCGTCGTAGAACAGCGGGTCACCGTTGCTCCACAGTGACTGGTGGCAGTGCATGCCCGAGCCGTTGTCACCGAAGACGGGCTTCGGCATGAAGGTGACGGACTTGCCCCAAGCATCGGCAGTGTTCTTGATGATGTACTTGAACTTCTGCAGGTCATCAGCAGCCGCGGTCAGCGTGGTGAACTTGTAGTTGATCTCGGCCTGGCCCGCGGATCCAACTTCGTGGTGGGAGCGCTCAACCTCAAGGCCGGCCTTGTCCAGTTCGATGCACATGGCGTCGCGAAGGTCAGCCTGCTTGTCGGTGGGGGAGACCGGGAAGTAACCGCCCTTGACGGGGGTCTTGTAGCCGAGGTTTCCGCCCTCTTCCTTACGGCCGGTGTTCCAGTGAGCTTCCTCGGAGTCGATCTTGTAGAAGCTGCCCTGAGGGGAGGACTCGTACTGGATGTTGTCGAAGACGAAGAACTCAGCCTCGGGAGCGAAGAAAGCAGTGTCGGCGATGCCGGTGGAGGCCAGGTAGGCTTCAGCCTTCTCGGCTACGCCACGGGGGTCGCGGTGGTAGGGGTCACCGGTGCGGGGGTTCACGATGGAGAAGTTCAGCGCAAGCGTCTTCTCGATGCGGAACGTGTCGATGAAGGCCGAGGTCACATCCGGGATGAGCTGCATGTCGGACTCAGCGATGCCCTGGAAGCCGCGGATGGAAGAACCATCGAAGAGCTGGCCATTGACGAAGAAGTCAAGGTCAACGCTCTTGGCCGGCACATTGAAGTGCTGCTGGACACCAGGAAGGTCGGTGAAGCGGATATCGACGAATTTGACGTCTTCGTCTTTGATGAACTTGAGGACTTCGTCCGCAGTCTTGAACATCTATGCTCCTTATGCATATCAAGTAACAGGCCCGGAAGGCCGCGTGGTGCAGCCCATGCCAAAGCTCCGGAGACACAAAACATCCCCTTGTGCAGTGGTGGCTGGCAACTCATACCACCATAGGGAGATGGGATTTCCCGGGGGTGTCAGTATTGTTTCCGGCAGGTTACAGAATCATCTGTTGTGTAAACGGTAGTCGGCTTCCCGGTGTCTGGTCCACGTCGGTCCGGTGGGCGAACACTGCGCCCCGACAAGCACCTCTGGCGGCCGCTTCCGGAGCTCTGGCAGGTCGGACACCGGGCAGCCCAGCCGTTAGGCTTGAAGTGTGGTAGATAGAAAAGACATTGGCTCCTGGTTGAGCGGTCCGGACACGTCCGGAATCTCCAAGTATCCCGGCGAAAGGCTCGGGTTGCCTGAATCGGGTCCCGGCTCCACTGCGCGCGCCGGGCGCCGCATCCTGGGCATCGTTGTGGATTGGACCATCGCGTTGGTCATCAGCAACTTTGCCTTCGGCGGCGACCCATGGGCTACGCTGGCCATTTTCGCTGTTGAGCAGATTCTCCTGATTGGCACCTTGGGCTACAGCATCGGACACAGGGTGGCTGGCATCCATGTGGTTCGCTTGGGCGGAGGTCCTGCCGGTCCGGTGGCCGCAGTGGTACGGACGATCCTCTTGTGCCTGGTCATTCCGGCAGTCGTCTTTGATCCCGACCAGCGGGGCCTGCACGACAAAGCGATGAACACTATCCTCATACGGATGTAGGCACGCCCTCCCGGCAAAGAAGACAACAAAAAACCGCTGCTCCACCGAATTCGGGGAGCAGCGGTTTTTCGTTGTAACGAAGAGCGTCAGCGTCCGCGCGCGGCCTTGCGGTCAGGGCGCGCTTTGTAGGGATCAATGCCTTTGGGGATCGGCAGGCGGTTCCCCAGGGAATTGATGCGTTTGCTGACAGCGTTTACTTCAATCTTGGTGAGCTCCTTGTTGAGCTTGCCCATGGTCTTTGCCAGTTTGTTCAGGGGCACTTGGCCTTCTCCCCGTCCGGATTCCAGAACGTGGATGGTGACGTTCGGAAGAATACGGGCAAGGCGCTTGCGCTCTGCATCGACAAGGGGCTTAACACGGTGTGTGGGACCTTCGCTGACCAAGACAACCCCGGGCCGGCCAATGGCCATGAAGACTGCGTCCTGCGTGCGTGGGTTGACCGCTACAGGCTGGTCCTGCGTGACCCAACCACGGCGGAGGGTTCCCAAGGCGGCGCCAGAGGCGCCCGGCTGGTTCTCGATCTGGGCGAAGGCAGCCTTTTCGGCCCTTCGGGACAGGATGAACACCGCTGCCAGGAGACCCAGCGGAATACCGATAATCAGGCCGGTGACCCAGTTCTCCAGAAGGAAGCCGATCAGGAATGCGACAGCCACCACGGCAAGGAACGCCAGCACCATGATCCACACGACCTGGGGATCGTTCCGCCGGGTCATTTTGAAGACTTCAGCGATTTGCTTCAGCTGGCCAGGCTTCTTTGCCTTGGCTTCCTTGGGCTTGCGCTGGAACAGCCCACGCTTGGGTGCGTCGGCCGAGGGGGTCGAGTTGCTGGAATCAGGGGAGTTCGCCATAGTGCCTTAATTCTACGTGATGTACGCCCAGACACCGGACGCCTTGAGGACCACGGCCAGGCCGCAGGCGATTCGTTTTTGATTTCTCCGTCACGAACCAGCCCGCTGTGTCACTTGGTTTAAGTGACTCCCAAGCTCCGGAGTGACTCGACACTGCGCATTTCCCCACGTTTGATCGCCATAGGAACCACATGCCCGATTTGCCGCCACTGCTCACCATCGTCCTTGAGGAAACCGGACAACTTGACCGCGAGTCCGCCATGTACCGGCGATTGATAGCTGCACGCCTGCGGCTTGAATCGCATTTCTCGGTCCTTCATGTTGCTGAGCCCTTGACGACGACCGTCATCGCCAGGCTCTGCCGGCAGATCGACAGCAAGTACGTCATCTTCATGCGGACTTCCCACCTCTTGTCTGCGAACTACGTGGCCACCCTCTTCGAGTACCTCAAGTCGCGCACGGTCTATCTTGCCGAGCCCGTCATGTACACAGGCCCCATCCCGAAACATGTGGCCGGAACCAAGCTCGACGACGCGTACCACTACGCCCGCGACACCGACGTCTTTGGCAGTGCCTTCAACACGAGGAGATTGTCCGACGCACTGGAGGCGCTCGAGGACCTGGATCGCACCGCCATCTACACCAGCTACCGCATGTATTGGTCGATAGCGAAGGTCAGGCCGCTCACCACAGGTTTCTCTATGGCATCAGATACCAAGGGAGCGATCGGCCTTAAGGTTGCCGCGGAAGCCAACCGTCTGATGCCGGTGATGCCCGTTCACTCCAAAGAAATCAGGCTGCAGGTCCTGCGCTACGTTGCACTGTTCCTCCGGGGGATCCGGGGGCAAAAGGCGACGTCCATTAAGTTGAACCATCTTCGGGACTTGATCAGCGGCTTCGAGCTGATGGAGCTTCTGGCCATGGTGGAGCCGCTGCAGCCTTTCGAAGCTGCCTGGATCCGCTGGCTGGTTGACCCGGAAGACGGCAAGCAGTTCTACAAGCAACTCAGCAACAAAGACGCCTACCTGGTTTTCCGGCACAAGCCTGACGCTGGCGCGAGCGAGGTCCCACTGTATGAGTTGCTGTTCAATGACGAGATCCTGAGGATCGGAAAGTGCTATCTGGCACGCAATCTCAGGTCCGGCCATGCCAGGCCCGGCAGCTACAACTTCTACAACCGGCCGATCCGCCCTTCCTCGACGATCCTCTTTTTCGACCGGCCTCATCAAGCAGACGACAATGCAGAGCATTTGTATGAGTACTTCACAGCAAGGCATCCCGAATTTACCCATGCGTACTTCGCGATCAACCCCAAGTCGCCCGACTGGGCGCGCCTGGAGGCCAAGGGCTTCAACCTGATTTCTATTTGCACCAAGGATTTCTACGAGAAGTTCCTCATATCAGACCTTGTGGTGTCCTCGCAGATATACAGCATCAGATACCGCGGAAAATCGTTCGCCAACTCCCGGTTTGTCTACCTCCAGCATGGAATCCAGCTCAATGACATGTCCGATTGGGTGCTCTCCAAGTACTTTGACGTTTTTGTTGCCACGGGCAGGATCGAAACGGAATACATGAGCAAATTGGCTCCTGTTGAGACCCTGAACAGTGGATTGCCGCGCTACGAGTCCTTGGCCCGCGACATCCAAGGACAACAACATCTTCTCTTCATGCCCACATGGCGCTTCAACCTGCACCAGTCCTCGACTGAGCACTTTGTGCAGTCGGGCTACTTCCATGCCATTGACACCTTGCTCTCGGACCCAAGGCTCATCAGGTTCCTTGAGGACACAGACCGGATCATGCATGTGAAGCTTCACCCCAACGTGGAAAAACGAGCCGGACAGTTCAGGTTTACCGAACGCATCGTGAAGTCTGATTTGAGCTACCGGGAAGCGATCTGCGCCGCTGAGCTCGTGGTGACCGACTACAGTTCCGCGGCCCTTGACGCGGCCTTCGTGGGCAAGCCAATTGCGTACTACCACTGGGACGCAGCCGATTTCTTCAACGACCAGCCCTACGAGAGTCGCATGGACTACAGCGACGACGGACTGGGCCCTGTGTTCAGTGAGCACTCCGAACTGGTGAACCACATCGTCCGTGAGGATTTCGCCGTGAGGGATCCCAAGTACATCAGACGCCGTGAGCGCTTCTTTGAGGGAGTGGATCCAGCACGCATCAACGAAAAGATCGTCGAAAGGATGTTGAGTCTCTGATGGCGTTGATTCATGGCTTCAAGAAGAGCATCACCAAAGCGGGCCGGGCGGCGGCCTACTCGCCTGCCGGGCTGGAGGTCGCCAGGGCAGTCCTGGCCTCCCGTGCCGATTCACCCGTGCGGCGCATTATCAAGGCCAAGGGCCTGGAGGGGAGGATCCGCCGTGTTGCCTCCGAAAGCCTCCCGCAAGGGGTCTACTTCGCGAAGCTGACCTTGGGCAATTGGGAAGCCTGGAAGGGTCAGCAGTTCCGGCTGTTCCAGGACGGGAAGGTGGTCTATGGAAACATGGTGGAACCACCGGCCCGTGGGTTCCCTCTTGAATACCGCAACATCATCGTCACCTCGGACGATGTCTCCCGCTTCGCTGTCGATATCGATACACCCTATGAGTTGAAGATCGGGCGGGGAGCGTTCACTACGCGACAGCAAGTTTCGTACGATGAGCAGTATGGTGTGGAGCAACACGGGGACGTGTTCTACTCCTTGCGCGGGAACACAACAAACCCGAAAAGGATGCTCATCACCTTCCCTGGTTTTGGCCCTTCGACTACGCGGATTTCCTATGCAGTAAGTTACCTCAAGGACCTCACGGAGACGGACCTGCGGGACACCATGACGGTGTGCTTCCAAGACCGTTACCTGGTGGCCGGTTCCTACATGATGGTGGACAATGCAGGCAGGCCTCTGGAGAGCCGGGTGGGGGGAGCCATTGAGGGGCTGCGGAGCCGGTTCCACATCGATCGTAAAGAGATGCTCTTCTTCGGTGCATCCAAGGGTGGTTCCATCGCCATCCACTACGCCATGGACTATCCTGAGGCCGCCTTGCTTCTTGCAGTGCCGCAAATGAACCTGCCGTACTACTTCAGCAAGCCGTTCTTCAAGGACAACCTCTTGCAAAACCGTGCCTTGCGCGATGTCGGGCAACCAGAGGACCGCCTCCGCCGGTATTTCGCGGAAGGACGCAAAATTGACTACTTCTATACGAACTCCGACGAGCTGAGCAATCATTCGCTGATCGAGTTGGCCTCCGACATACCCAATCTCTCGAAGTACCGCATCAATGGCGGACACTCCGACGTCGCCAGGGCCGCTCTCCCCGCCATGTTGTGCATCATTCGGAGATTTCTCGGCGACCCGGTGGAGGAACAATTCGCGTGCGAAGAGATGCGTACCTTCCGCCACGACCAGACCCTCCAGGTGCAGGTCAGGATCGATGCGGAAGCTTCCACGGTCACCGGGGCCAACTGGTTCATCGCCGGGAGCTCGGGGAGAACACGGTTCCTGCAGCTGATGACGGAGCACTCCTATCACTTCGTCAAATACACCGCCGGTGAGCAGAGCCTTTTCCCCGCCTATGACCCCATCGGCCAGCTCTCCCAGGTGATCGCCATGAAGGCCGATGGGACCACGTGGACCGGCGCCCTGCCGGAGGCTGTGAAACCGGGGACACGGATACCAAAGAAGACCTTGAGCTCCCAGGCGTTGACACTTCACACAGAAACCACGCAGGACTATGCCGTGCTCGACGGAGATACCTTCGCGCGTTTCCGCTATAGCTGCCGCACACTGGCCCCTGACGGTGACACCATGGAGATCCATTTCGTTTCCGACCCCGAAGCAGGCATTGCAGACGTCGAGGACAGTTGTACCCGGACGGCGTGCAGGGCTGCAGTCCAAGTCCTCGATGGCTGGGCCTTGGCGGATATCGCAGCTCTGAGGTTTGTCATCGCTGCCGGAGTCCAGCGCTTGCTGATCGTCGTCCATGGAGACACGCACGCCGACGCTGCCGAGGCACTGTCCGCCATTGACTGGGAAGACACCAGCGTTGTGCTTACGGACTCCCGGGAGGTGGCCGGTGTCCGACAATACTGATTCAAGCAGAGGTGGCCAGCCCCCGAAGAACCAGATCATCCGCTCTTACGCGGATGTCTCCGCCATTCAAGACAACGTAGTACACCTCAAGGAAACGCCCGGGTCTGAATTCACCTCATCAAGCGTCGAATTCGCGGGAACTGGAAACGTCCTCTTCATCGAGGATGGAACAAGGCTCCGCAACACAAGGCTCCGCTTCCTGGGGAACGACGCCGTGATCCATCTCCGGAAGTCCCATGGGTTCCTCAGGCTGATTGTGACGGTATTCGAAGAGTCGGTCTTCTATTTGGGCCCTGGCGCAACTTTCACGGCAGAAGCACGGGTCCTTCCCACTGAACGCAAGCACGTGATCGTGGGCAGCGATGCAATGTTTTCGTCCCGGGTTGCCTTCAGGACGGCTGACCCACACTTGATCTATTCAGTCGAGCATCACCAGCGGGTTAATCCGAGCGAGTCCATTTGGGTGGGGGACCATGTGTGGTTGGGGGAAGACACGCTTCTTCTCAAGGGAGCCAAGGTCGGTTCCGGCAGCATTCTTGCTGCCCGTGCCCTGATCACAAAGAACGTCCCGTCCAACGCTACAGCCGCGGGCGTGCCCGCAAGGATCGTGAGTAAAGGGATCTTCTGGACGCGACCATCAGTGCATGGGTACACGGCGGCCCAAACGGAAAAGAGCCTTGTCCATTCGGGGAGTGAGTTCATCTTCGTCTCCGACGAGCAGGTCATTGACGTTTCCACCTTGGAACGCGGGTTGGACGCTGCTACCTCCGGCATCGGACGGGCCGCCTGGTGCTTCCAATTGGATCACCTGGGCGCCCGGAACCGGTTTTACCTGGGATGAGACCACTCAGCCGCGCCGCCTGGTGGGGCGGCGCGGCTGAGGATGGGCTTGCCTACTTGTGGGCGGCGAGGATGGTGGAGGCTTCCTGGCGGGTGGTGCCGGAGTCCTGGATACCCTCGGCAATGTGGGCGAGGTGGGCGGGGATGTCCCGGCCCTTCTTCCGCATCGCGGTGGCCCAGAGGCGCCCGGCCCGGTACGAGGACCGCACCAACGGACCCGACATCACACCAAGGAACCCGATCTCCTCGGCCTCGTGCTGGAGATCCACGAACTCCTGCGGCTTGACCCACCGGTCCACCGGCAAGTGCCGCTCGGACGGGCGCAGGTACTGGGTGATCGTGATCAAATCACACCCGGCCGCGTGCAAGTCACGCAGGGCCTCGGAGATTTCCTCCCGGGTCTCGCCCATGCCCAGGATCAGGTTGGACTTGGTCACCATGCCCAAATCACGGCCCTGCGTGATGACATCAAGGGACCGCTCGTACCGGAACGCCGGACGGATCCGCTTGAAAATCCTCGGCACGGTCTCGACGTTGTGCGCGAACACCTCGGGCTTGGAATCACAGATCGCCGCGATGTGCTCCGGCTTGCCGGAGAAATCCGGGATCAGCAACTCCACCCCGGTGCCCGGGTTCAGTTCGTGGATCTTCCGGACCGTTTCGGCGTACAACCACACACCCTCATCGGCCAGGTCATCACGGGCCACACCGGTGACGGTGGCGTAGCGCAACTGCATCGCCTGCACCGATCGGGCCACCTTGGTGGGTTCGAACATGTCCACAGGGGACGGCTTGCCGGTATCGATCTGGCAGAAATCACACCGCCGGGTGCACTCGGACCCGCCGATCAGGAACGTCGCTTCCTTGTCTTCCCAGCACTCAAAAATGTTCGGGCAGCCGGCCTCTTCACACACAGTGTGCAGGCCTTCCTTCTTCACCAGGTTCTTGAGCTGGACGAACTCAGGACCCATCTGGACCTTGGCCTTGATCCACTCGGGCTTGCGTTCAACCGGGACCGCCGAGTTACGCTGCTCAACGCGCAGCAACTTACGGCCTTCAGGTGCCAGGGTCACTGGAGTGCTCCTTCGTGGGTGGAAATGAGTGCTTCTTCATGCTTGCGGAATTCTTCCACGAAGCGGTCAACGATGTCGGCCGGGTTGATGGTCCGGCCGGCTTCCAGCGACATGGTGGTGACACTGGCGTCGGTAATTCCACAGGCAATGATCTGTGCGTAAGGCGCCAAGTCATTGCTGCAGTTGATGGCGACACCATGCATGGTGACGCCGTCCAGGACGCGGATACCGATAGCGGCAATTTTGCGGTCCGGACCTTTTTCATCGGCAAGCAGCCAGACGCCGGCCCGGCCTTTCACAGTCACGGCGTTGATGCCGTAGTCCGACATCACGGCAATCATGATGGCTTCGAGCCGTTCCACATAGTCGCGGATACCGGCGCGGTTCTTGAGTTTGAGGATGGGATAGGCGATCAGCTGTCCTGGACCATGCCAGGTCAACTTTCCACCGCGGTCCACGGGAACGACGGGTGTCCCGTCAAAGGGTCGTTCGTGATCTTCCGTGAGTTTGCCGGCCGTATAGACGGCAGCGTGCTCCAGGAGCAAAACGGTGCTGTTCTTCTCGCCCGCAACAACTTTGTTGTGGATCTCGCGCTGCAGGTCCCAGCCCTGCATGTAGTCCACGAAATCAGGGGCAAGACCCAGTTGTGAAAACTCAAGAGTCATGGGTTCAAGCTTAGACCCAGCGGCAGACTGTCCATGATTTTGTGGCGAACCTCTCAGTCGCATCACGTGCTGTTGGTGCCAGGGAGTGATCTGTTTGCGACCTGTGGATAACTTCTGCGGAAAATTCCGTATTCCGGTAGATCTTGTCTATGGAAACTCTGGATCCGCCCGCCGCCGTCACGCCGTCCGCTCCGGGCTATGTGACATCCCGCATGTTGGGCCAAGGCAGTACTTCTACTGTATGGCTGGTCACCAGGAGCAGCGATGGGGCGCGGTTCGCCATTAAATGCGCCAGTCCCGGAGCCCAGATGGCGCAATCCAAGGTTCTTGAGGAAGCCTCGAGGGAGGTCAAGGTCCTGTCCGGCCTGAAACACCAGCACCTGGTTCGGGTTCACGACGTCGTTCCGCTTGAAGGCGACTGCGTGGGGACACTGGGCATCGTCATGGACTACGCGGCGGGTGGCTCGCTGGCCAACCTGATGGCAGGGCGGGGAAGGCTCCATGTAGGCGAAGCTGTCACCATTCTGACCCCTCTTGCCCAGGCCTTGGGCTACCTCCATGCCAATGGCACCGTGCATGGTGACGTGGCGCCTGGAAATATCCTCTTCACTGCCGAGGGGAAGCCACTGCTCGCGGACCTGGGCATTGCCTCCGTGGTGGGAGGTGGCCGGCCAAACCTTGAGGCTGGAACACCCGGCTTCACGTCGCCGGGTGGCGCAGTTGCCGCCGGCAGTGGGACCGACGCATTGCAGGAACTCCAGCCGGCGCGTGATGTCTATTCCCTTGCCGCCGTCGGGTGGTACTGCCTGACGGGGGCGGCTCCGGAGACCACTCAACACCGGCCGCCGTTGTCTGTGCTGGTTCCGGATGTTCCGAGGTCGTTGGTGGCCGCCTTGGAGGCTGCGCTGGATGTCGATGCGTCGGTGCGGCCTGCTGCCAGGGAACTGGCCATGGCGATTTTCAGGAGCGCGGCGCCTGAGCCGGTGGACTTGTCCGGCGCCGTACATTCCTCCGTCATTCCTGACCTGCTGACCCGCCGCCAGGCCTTGGGGCGTCCCGCACGGCGCATGCCCCGATGGTTTGGATCATGGCGGAGTTTCCTTCCGCTTGGACTACAGCCTGGACTTCGTCCGGAGGGCCGGCGGCCCCAACGTCGTGGCCTCTGGGCCAGGGTCAGGGTCCTTGCGGCCGTACTGACTACCGGGTTGCTGCTCGGCATCGCGGCATGGATACTGTGGCCGCAGAACCCGCAGCATCAAAGCCTGGAGTTATCTGCGCAGCCGCAGCAAGCAGCGGCGGAGACCTTGAATCCGGCCCCAGGGCCAGGAACCACGGTGTCCGCCGGTCTGCCGGAAGAACTGGCCGAAGGACTCCACGCCGAAGATCCGGCAGTGGCCGTTGCCACGCTGGCATCCGTGCGCGACATTGCACTGGGGCAGGGAAGACCTGAGTTATTGGCTTTGGTCAATGCCGCTGGATCACCCGCGGAAGCCTCTGACCAGCTGCTGGCGGACCACCTGCGGAAAACCGGAACGATGTACGCCGGATTCTCGACGACGTTATCCGCGGATGGCGTGTCCGAACCCGGGGAGGCCGGCGACGCCGTGGTCACGGTGACTGTCGCGACATCCGGCTATGAAGAACGTGATGCCTCAGGAGCCAAAGCCCGGCCACAGCCTGCCGGCCCGCCGCAGAAGCTTCGCGTTCACGTCGTTCGCGCTGACGGGCGATGGTGGATTTCAGAAATCCTCGCTCCAAGCACCGGCAAGGAAAGCGACACCCTGGACCACACTGGTCCAGCGACCAACGGCTGACGGACAACCGCCCGGTCAGCGTGCCCTGTCCTTGGTCAACCAGGCCATGGCGTCAGATAAGGATGGGTGCTCCCACGTGAAACCAGCGTCCGACAGCCGGGCAGGCTCCATTCTCTGGTTGGCTAGAACCAGCTCATCGGCAAGCCGCCCCAGCACCAACCGCAAAGCGGGACGGGGGACACGTAAGAAGGCTGGCCGGTGGAAGGCTTTGGCCAGGGCGGCGACGATCGTGTTGACGTCTGCGCTTTCCGGGGCGCAAACATTCACCGCGCCATCAATGTCAGTTCTCAGAAGATGCGCCAATGCAGCCACTTCATCGGCCAATGTGATCCAAGGCCAGTACTGCCGCCCGTTTCCAAACGGCCCGCCCAGCCCGATCCTCAGCAAAGGGAGGAGGGGTCCAAGCGCGCCCCCTGAGGTGCTGAGTACTACGCCGGTCCGTGGAGTCACTACCCGCACACCAGATGGTGCGGTCCGGGCTGTTCGTTCCCATTCGACGCACAAGTTTCCCAGCACGCCATGGCCTGGCCCCGAATCCTCCCGCAGAAGGCCCTCGCGTGAGGCACCGTAGTATCCGGAGGCGGATTGGCTGATGAAGGTGGCCGGTGGTGTGCCGAGCCTTCCCATGGCGTCGGTCAGGGTCCTGGTAGCTTCGAGCCGGGAATCCCGGAGTTCCCGGATGCGCTTCTTGGTCCACGGGCGGTCCCCGATTCCGGCTCCGGAAAGGTTGATGACGGCCTCCGCCGTGTCCAGGACGGCTTCGTCGAGTTGCCCCGCGGCCGGGTTCCACGTCCATTCACCGGGGTCCTTGGCGGGCCTCCGCACCAACCGGATGACCTCATGGCCGTGGCCGGCCAGGTGCTCCGATAAAGCCGTTCCGATCATTCCTGACGCTCCGGACATCACGATTCTCATGACCCATCTCACCATGGGAAACGTGTATGGCGGAAACGCCTGTCGGTGCCGCTGAGGCTGGGCGCCTCTTGACTATGATCGAACAATGACCTCCTCCAGCTACCTCCGTTTCCCGCATGTGCACGGCGATCTGGTCACTTTCGTGGCCGAAGACGATATCTGGGTGGCCCCCCTTTCCGGCGGGCGTGCCTGGCGGGTTTCGTCCCAGCAACTGCCGGCAAGGAACCCCCGCTTCACTCCGGACGGAAAACGACTCGTGTGGACGGTGATTGTGGGAACGTCTCCGGAGGTTGTCACGGCCAACGTCGACGGCGGTGGCTACAGGCAGCTGACGTACTTCGGCCACAGCACCACTAAAGTCAAGGGCTTCACACCGTCAGGAAACGTGGTGGTGACCAGCGCCTTCCAGCAGTCCGAAAGCCGCCACACGCATGCCTACAGTGTCCCCCTTGACGGGGGTGCCGCCGTCGAACTTCCCTTTGGACCCGTCGAGGCAGTTGCCTTTGGTCCCGAAATCGGTGACGAGAAGCCCGTGGTGTTGGCCAGTGTCCTTTCCCGGGAACCTGCTTGGTGGAAGCGGTACCGGGGCGGCACGGCGGGCAAACTGTGGATCGACGCCGACGGTAACGGTGAGTTCGAGCGCCTGGTTCCGGAGATCGAAGGGAACCTCACTGACCCCCTGTGGGTGAAAGGACGCATCGCCTTCCTTTCGGACCATGAGGGGTACGGCAACCTCTACTCCGTACTTCCGGACGGGTCGGGGCTGCGCCGCCACACCGATCACGAAGACTTCTACGTCCGGCATGCGGGCACCGACGGTGACCGGGTGATCTTTGAATCAGCCGGCGAGCTGTGGATGCTTCCTTCACTTGATGCCGACGCCGAGGCAAGCAAACTGGATATTACGCTGGGTTCGGCCTCGCCGGCCCGCCGTCCCGCGCCCCTCAAAGTCGCTGCGCACCTCGGCGACGTCGCTCCCAACGCGTCGGGTACAGCCAGTGCCGTGGAGTCGCACGGAACGCTCCACTGGCTCCGGCATAAGGACGGACCATCGCGTGTAGTCGAGGCGACACCCGGGGTGCGGGCCCGCCTGCCGCGTCCGCTGACCGGCGGCCGGATTGCCTACGTCGCTGACCATGAGTCCGTTGAAGCCCTGTACATCAAGCGCATCGCCTCGCGATTGTCGGCAGTCGTGGACGTGCCCGACGCGGTTGTTCCGACGCCGGCTCCGGACAATGAATCTGATCCACTGCCCAAACCGGTGTCCGCGTCCAATGTGTTGGGGCAGGCAAGTACTGCGGCGCGGGCAACAGTCCCTGTCACGCCGCCAACCGGCGCGGGAGCCGGCACGCCGGCCGAACCGTCCGCTGACACTGTGAGTGCCACGGACGCGGCGCCAGTCCCTGAAACGGCGGAGGACGCGGTGGACGTCCGGATTGAATTCCCGTCGCCGACGCGCACAAGTGCACTCGAGGCGAGCCCGGATGGACGATGGCTCGCAGTGGGGACCTCCTTTGGGGACGTCTACGTTGCAGACACCGCCCAGGGAACGTTGAGCCTTGTTGTCAGCGTGGGTGAGGGGAGCATCGAACAACTGGCGTGGTCCGGGGATTCGCAGTGGCTAGTGTGGTCAGAGCCGGTCACATCTTTCGGTTCGCGGAGTAAGCTCCGAATCACCCGCCCGAGTGCCGCTGAGGCGGGCATCATCGATGTCACGGACGGCCGTTTCTGCGACGAATCACCTCGGTTCACCCCTGATGGGAAGTTCCTCGCTTTTCTGTCGAACCGAAGTTTCGACCCCGTCTATGACGGCCACTCCTTCGACCTGTCCTTCCCGAGCCCCATCAAGCCGTATCTTGTGGCCTTGGCTGCGGACACGCCTTCGCCTTTTGGCCCGTCCGTTGATGCGCTGGAGGACGGGGCGGCAGCCTCGGTGGAGTCCGACGACGGCGGCGCACCTTCCGTGCGTGTCGACCCGGAGGGACTGGCTCACCGCGTCATCAGTGTGCCCGTGCCGCAAGGGAACTACTCGCAGCTGTCTGTCGCAGACGGTGCCTTGTTGTGGCTTGATACTGAACTCTCCGGCGTGACGGGCGAAGGCAAGGGCACCCTAGCAGATAAGAAGACCGCACCGGCCTTGGTGCGGTACGAGCTCGCAAAGCGCAAGAAAACCACCTTGGTTGCCGCAGTGGACAGCTACAGGTTGTCCGGTGACCTCAAGCGGGTTGTTTACATCCTGGACCAGCAGGTGACCTCGGTACCTTCGGACACCAAGGTGGACGAGGAATCCGGAGACCTGGTGAAGGTGGAGCTGAACAGGATCCGGGTCATTCTTGACCCTGTGGCTGCCTGGGGGCAGGCCTTTGAGGAGGCTTGGCGTCTTCAGCGTGACTTCTTCTGGACCGCAGACATGGCTGGCCAGGATTGGGACTCCGTCTTCAAACGCTACCGGCCGATAGTGGACCGTTTGGGCTCGCATGACGACTTGGTGGACCTGCTGTGGGAGATGCACGGTGAGCTGGGAACGTCGCACGCCTACGTCAAGCCTGCCGCTGTGAGCGAGCCAGGGCGTAACGGCCAGGGCCGCCTGGGTGCTGAGCTTCACTTCGGCAGCAAAGGCTGGGAAATCACGCGGATCCTGGCGGGGGAGTCCTCGGACCCGCTGGCGACTTCGCCCTTGACGCGACCGGGTGCCGACGCGAAGGCCGGTGACGTCCTTCTGGCGATTGACGGCGTCGAACTTTCGGCGGCTTTGACGCCAGCAATGCAGTTGGTGGGAGCAGCCGGCCGGACAGTGGAGCTGACCCTGCTGAACGGCGAAGGACACGGTGGGGCCGCCGGGGCTCAACGGCGTGTGGCTGTTGTCCCTGTCCGTGATGAAGAGAGGCTTCGCTACCAGGACTGGGTCAGGGCCAACCGCCGCACCGTGCGGGAGGCCTCGGACGGTAAGTTCGGTTACCTGCACGTCCCGGACATGATGGCCAACGGCTGGGCGCAGCTCCACCGCGATCTGGATACCGAAACCGCCCTGGACGGCCTGATTGTGGACGTACGCCGCAACCGTGGCGGGCACACCTCACAGCTGGTCGCCGAACTCATCGGCCGGAAGGTCACTGGCTGGAGCATGCCGCGCGGGGAGAAGCCGCGGACTTACCCGGACCACGCCCCCCGCGGTCCTGTGATCATCCTCGCCGACGAATTTGCGGGGTCGGATGGCGACATCATCACCCAGGTTTCCAAACTGAGGGGCATTGGCCCTGTGATCGGTACGCGGACATGGGGAGGGGTGGTGGGCATCGACAACCGCTTTGCCCTGGCGGATGGCACCGGCGTGACGCAACCCCGGTACGCCACGTGGTTCAGCGGTGGGATCGGCTGGGATGTTGAAAACCGCGGAGTGGAGCCGGACATCGAAGTACTGTTCCCGCCCCACGCCTATGCCGCCGGTACTGATCCCCAGCTGGAGTACGGCATCGGTGCACTCAAGGAAATGATCCAGGAACTGCCCACGGACAGGCCTCCCCTCCGCGAGGGCTACCGCAAGGTCCGTCCGGAACCGTTGCCCTCACGTCCGCAGAAGGGCTAAGGGCAGAAGGTTCAACAGCGAAGAGCCCCGCCGTTTCCGTGAAGGAACGGCGGGGCTCTTCTTGTGGTTCAGTGGTGCTGTTCAGTACAAGGTGGAGCTAGACGGAGAGCGTGGCATCCAGGGTGATCTCGATGCTGGCCAGTGCACCCGAAACGGGGCAGCCTGTCTTCGCGTCTTCGGAGATCCGGCGGAAGTCCTCTTCGGACAGGCCAGGAACCTTTGCGGTCATGGTCAGGTGGCTCCCGGTGATGCCGGTTCCGGGAACGAAGGTGACATCTGCCTTGGTGTTGACTTCCTCAGCAGTGAAACCTTCACCGGCGAGGGCGTGGCTGAAAGCCATGGAGAAGCATGCGGAGTGGGCCGCGGCGATCAGTTCTTCAGGGCTGGTCTTGCCACCGGACTGTTCGGTACGTGCCTTCCAGGTGACATCGAACGTGCCCAGGCCTGAGCTGTCCAGCGTCGTGTTGCCGGCGCCCTCGATCAGGTTGCCGTTCCAAACCGTGTGTGCGGTGCGTGTTGCTGCCATGTCCACTCCTTGAAGTCGTTGTGAGTCGGCAACCAGCCTGAGGCAGGTGCCACCGGTTTCCATCCTAGGGATTTGCCCGTGGGACCGCACGGACATTCCGCTGTCAGTGGATTGTGACCCCTTGACTGGCGGGATGAAGACGGGAAAACATACCCCTGCGCGGACAAGCCGGGGCCTTGGAATCGCGTCCATTATGATCAACGCGATTGACGCTGCCCGGCGTCAGTATGGTGCCGGGTCAGTTCCAGAGCGTGGCGATGGCGATGTTCACCAGGGCAAGGCCGCCCACACCATGAGCCAGCCCGGTGGAGACAGGCTCGCCCTTCTTGACCTTGCGCGAGCCAATGACGGCAAGGACAGCCACAGCGACGCCAATGGCGAACTTAACCCCGAGTTTGAAGTAGTTGGGATCGGCATCAGGCAGCAAGGGGAACAAACCCATCATGGCGATGCCGGTCAGGAGCTGGAGGAAGGCGCCATCGCGCTGGCGCGGGTGGATGGTTGGCTCCTTGATGGTGGCGATCCAGTAGCCCACAATCATGGCCGCGCCGACGATGTGCAAGAACACCAGAATGCTGAAGAGGATACTCATGGACCCAGCTTATCGAGTTGGTTCTACGTCCCGTAGCAAAGCCACGCGGAGCGGATACAGCAAAGGGGCAGGCCACCGGATTTCCGGTGACCTGCCCCTTTTACGTCACAGCAGGACGTTGTGTCGCTAAGCCCTAGAGGCCAAGGTCGGCTTCGAACGCACCTTCCTCAAGGCGGGCCTTGAGGGTCTGCAGGAAGCGGCCGGCGTCTGCGCCGTCCACCAAACGGTGGTCGTACGTCAGGGAAAGGTACATCATGGAGCGGATCGCAATCGAGTCGTCGCCATTTTCGTCAGCAACCACCACGGCACGCTTGACAATCGCACCGGTTCCGAGAATACCCACCTGCGGCTGGTTGATGATCGGCGTGTCGAACAGTGCGCCAACAGAACCGATGTTGGTGATGCTGAACGTACCGCCGGACAGCTCGTCCGGGCCGATCTTGCCGTCGCGGGTGCGGCCTGCGACGTCGGCGATCTTGCCGGCGAGGCCCGCAAGGTTCAGGTTGCCGGCGTCGGAGATGACCGGAACCAGAAGGCCCTTGTCGGTGTCGACGGCGATCGCCAGGTGCTCGGCGTTGTGGTAGGTGATTTCCTGCTTGGACTCGTCGTAAGCAGCGTTCAGCTTGGGGTGCTGCTTCAGGGCTTCGGCTACAGCCTTGGCAATGAACGGCAGGAAGGTGAGCTTGACGCCATTCTGGGCCAGGAACTGGTTCTTGGCCTTGAGGCGGAGCTTGGCAATCTTGGTCATGTCGACCTCGTGCACCTGCGTCAGCTGGGTGGAGACCTCAAGGGACTCGCGCATGCGGCGGGCGATGACCTGGCGGATACGTGGTGCCTTTTCCGTGGTGCCGCGCAGGGACGATGCTGCTACCGGAGCAGCGGTCTTGGCAGCGGGGGCTGCGGCTGCGGGAGCCGATGCTGCGGGGGCAGCGGCGGCCTGCTTGGCTTCGGCAGCGGCCAGGACATCCTGCTTGCGGATACGGCCACCGACGCCGGTACCGGAGACGGAAGCAATGTCCACACCGTGCTGGTTGGCAAGTTTGCGGACCAAGGGAGTGACGTAACCGGATTCCGAAGAACCTTCAGCAGCAGGAGCGGCAGCAGGTGCGGCCGGAGTGGCAGCAGGTGCGGCCGGAGCGGCAGCAGGTGCGGCCGGAGCGGCAGCAGGTGCGGCCGGAGCGGCAGCAGGTGCGGCCGGAGCGGCAGCAGGTGCGGCCGGAGCGGCAGCGGGAGCGGCCGGAGCGGCAGCAGGTGCGGGTGCGGGAGCGGCGGCCGGTGCCGCTGCGCCGGAACCGATGACGGCAAGGACGGAGCCAACCTCAGCGGTCTCGTCCTCGTTGACGCGGATTTCCTGCAGGGTGCCCGCAACCGGCGACGGGATTTCGGTGTCGACCTTGTCGGTGGAAACTTCCAGAAGGGGCTCATCCACCTCCACAGTGTCGCCTATAGCCTTGAGCCACCGGGTCACGGTACCTTCGGTAACGCTTTCACCCAACGCGGGGAGGGTTACTTCATGGCCTTCGCCGCCGGAAGCGGCGGGTGCCTCGGCAGCAGGAGCTTCCTCTGCTGCTGGTGGAGCCGGAGCCTCCTGGGCGGCTGCCGGCTGCTCTGCGGGAGCAGCCGGTGCCTCCTCGGCCGGAGCAGCCTCGGCAGCAGGAGTACCTGAGCCGGAGCCGTCGCCGATGCGGACCAAGGGGGCGCCAACTTCAGCGGTCTCGTCTTCAGCGACGAGGATTTCTTCGATGACGCCTGAGATCGGAGAAGGGATTTCGGTGTCTACTTTGTCGGTTGAAACCTCGAGCAGCGGCTCGTCGATCTCTACCCGGTCACCAACCTGCTTGAGCCAGCGGGTGACGGTTCCTTCGGTGACACTCTCACCGAGGGCGGGCAAGTTAACGGATTCAGACATGTCGTCCCCGTTCTCCTTATTGATCTTTGTGCGGATGAATTCTGCTGGTCCGGTTCAGGCGCATGCGGCATTTTCCGCTGCATGCGCCTGAACCGTGGGTCTTGGTAAGACTTAGCCGTGGAGAGCTTTGCCCGCGAGGGCAAGGTGGGCTTCGCCCAGGCTTTCGTTCTGGGTGGGGTGGGCGTGGACCAGCTGGGCCACGTCCTCCGGGTAGGCTTCCCAGTTCACGATCAGCTGGGCCTCACCGATCTGCTCGCCCATACGGGAGCCGATCATGTGGATGCCCACCACGGGGCCGTCCTTCTGGCGTACGAGCTTGACAATGCCACCGGTGCCGAGGATTGAGCTCTTGCCGTTGCCGGCAAGGTTGTACTCCTGGGTCTGCACCTGGTCGTCGCCGAACTTCTCCTTGGCGGCCTTTTCGGTGTAGCCGACCGTGGCGATTTCGGGCTCGCAGTAGGTGACCTTGGGGATGTTGATGTCCTCGACGATTGCCGGGTTCAGGCCGGCGATTTCCTCGGCGACGAAGATGCCCTGCTGGTAGCCGCGGTGTGCGAGCTGGACGCCGGGGACGATGTCGCCCACGGCGTAGATGTTGCCGACGCCGGTGTGGAGACGTTCGTTGGTGATGACGAATCCGCGGTCAATGGTGAGGCCGGCTTCTTCGTAGCCCAGGTTGGCGGTCACAGGACCGCGCCCGACGGCCACGAGCAGGAGGTCGGCTTCGAAGGTCTGGCCGTCCACCAAGGTGACCTTGACGCCGTCGTCGTTCTGTTCGACGCCCTGGAAGAAGATGCCGGTGGTGAACTTGATGCCGCGCTTCTTGAAGGCACGCTCAAGGTTCTTGACGATCGAGGCGTCTTCGTTGGGAACCAGGGAGGGGAGGCCCTCGATGATGGTGACGTCTACGCCGAACGACTTCCATACGGAAGCGAATTCGACGCCGATGACGCCGCCGCCGAGGACGATTGCGCTCTTGGGGATGTAGTCCATGGTCAACGCCTGGTCGGAGGTGATGACCTTGCCGCCGATTTCCAGGCCAGGCAGGGAGCGTGAGTAGGAACCGGTGGCCAGGACAATGTTCTTGCCCGTGTAGGGGGTGCCGTTGACTACTACCGTGTTGTTGCCCTGAAGCTTGCCTTCACCCTCGATGACGGTGATGCCCTTGGACTTGATGAGTCCTTGGAGGCCCTTGTACTTACCGGCGATGATGCCGTCCTTGTAGGCGTTCACGGCCGGCATGTCGATGCTGTCCAGCGTGACATTCACACCATACTTGGCGGAATCGCGTGCATGGTCGGCCAGTTCGGCCGAGTGCAGGAGTGCCTTGGTGGGAATACAACCGTTGTGCAGGCAGGTTCCGCCGAGCTTTGCCTTTTCCACAAGGCCAACGGTGAACCCAAGCTGTACGGCCCGCAGGGCAGTGGCGTAGCCGCCGCTGCCGCCACCGAGTACCAGGATGTCGAATTCTTGCGCAGTTGCCTGATCGGCCACTAAAACGCTCCCTCGCGTGAATGATGACACGGGACTGCGTGCCATCTGGTCTTTGGAACTTGTTCTGCCGTGATTATGCCAGCACCTAAGTTCTCTTGCATTTGTGACTATCGAGTTCACCTTAGCGAACCACCTACCCATGCTCCACCCTCGGCGGGCGTTTTGTGGAGCGCTTGTGTCGAGACTCACGTTCACTTGTGACACAGCGCTACACGCCGCATAATTCCGGGGTTGCGCGGCCCTTGCAGGGTGTCCGGCAAGGGCCGTCGCGGCCCTGGTGGGCGGGGGCGTGCCGCTTAGGCAGGAACGGCGAGGAGATCCTCGGCGTAGGCAACCAGGGTGCGGACAGTGCAACCGGTTCCCTGCTTGGGGGTGTAGCCGTAGGGGCTGCCGTTGTTGAACGACGGACCCGCAATATCGACGTGTGCCCAAGGGATCTGCTGGCCGTCGCCGTTCTTGCCGACGAATTCCCGCAGGAAAACGGCTGCGGTCATCATGCCGCCGTTACGCTCACCAATGTTGGCAAGGTCCGCCACCTGGGAATCCAGGCTTGGGCGCAGTTCTTCCGGCAGCGGCATCGGCCAGACCAGTTCGCCTGCCCGGTCTGCCGCCGACTTCAAGGCTGCGGTGACGGAATCGGAGCCCATGACACCAGCCGTGCGCAGTCCCAACGCGATGAGCTGGGCGCCCGTCAGTGTGGCAACGTCAATAATGGCGTCCGGCTTTTCCAGGCTGGCAGCGACGAGCCCGTCGGCCATGACCAGACGCCCTTCGGCGTCGGTGTTGAGGACCTCGACCGTCTTTCCGCCGTAGATGGTGAAGACGTCGGCAGGCCGTGCCGCAGCACCCGAGGGCATATTCTCCGCAATGCAGAGCCACGCGGTCGCCTTGATGTTCAGGCCAAGCGAAGCGATGGCCAAAACGGTATTAAGGACGACGGCGGCGCCCGCCATATCGCTCTTCATGTCGCCCATCCCGAGGGCCGGCTTGATGGAGATACCGCCGGTGTCGAACGTGATGCCCTTGCCCACGAGGGCAATCTTCCTGGTGGCCTTGGCCGGAGCATATTCGACCTTCACCAGGCGTGGCTGGCGGGTTGAACCCTTACCGACGCCAAGGATGCCGCCGAAGCCTTCCTTTTCCAGTCGCTTTTCGTCCCAGACAGTGACCTTGACGGGCAGGCCCTTGGCGAGTTCCTTGGCGGAGTCGGCGAACGACTCCGGGTAGAGGTGGCTGGGAGGCTGGTTGACCAGGGTCCGGGTGGCGTTGACGGCACGGGCCACAACAACAGCACGGTCCAGTGCCGGTTGGGCATCCTTGGGATCGACATCGGAGAAAATCAGGGCCTTGGCTACAGGGGCTTTCAGTCCGTCCTTGCTGGAACGGTGCTCCGTGTAGGAGTAGGCGCCAAGGGCGGCACCCTCGGCGATGGCCGCGACATCGGTGACGCCGGTGGTCGGGAAGGCCAACGTTACTGACGTGACGCCGGCCAATTGCCGGACGGCAGAGCCCGCGGCGCGGCGCAGGGATTCTTCGGGGAGGCTGCCGGATTCCGACAATTTGCCCACGCCGGCGAGGACCAAAATTCCCGAGCCGGTCTCCGGCAAGCCCGGGAGCCGGTGTGCCTGATCGGCAGCGCCGGTGATCCCCAACAGTTTGAGGGAGCCCGCAACGGACTCGGCTGCCTTTGCGCTCAACGGATTCGGCAGCAGCACTGGCCCATCCGCACCTTGCGCAACTCCAATCACAAGTGCGTCGCTGGGGGACTTTTTCAGGTCCTTGGCGATGATGCCCAGGATGATGTCAGTAGTCTTGACCACGAGGATGTTGCCTCACTTCTCTCTGCATTGCATGGCTGGGCCGCATGTTTGGCGGCCTGCCCCGGTACGCGCCCGACGTCCTCTTCCGACGGCGGCCTTGGTCTTCAGGGGCCAGTGTCGCAAGAGGATACCGGCCCGGTTCGATCGTAGTCTCTTGAACGCTTCGGACAGCAATTAAATGAGAGCTGCGGCACATCCGGTGCAGGAATGCCCGCTGGAGGTGCAGCGTTGTAAGGATTAAAGGAATCCCACCGCTACTACCGACGGCCCCGTTGGCGCCATGTGGCCGGCACCTCCGGGACCTTCCCCTACTTTGTCATTGCGAAAGGAACACGCCGTGTTTGAACGGATATCCGGCTCCCTCCTGGACCCTGAATCGCTGTACGCGCGCAACATCGAGACCTTCCACAGCCCTGAGCTCCGCGGGCTGAACATGGTCATGGGATTCACCGGCTTTGCCGACGCCGGCCAGGTGGTCCGGCAGATCAACGCGGAACTGCTGGACGAGCTCGACGCCGAGGTAGTGGCCATGTTCGATGCCGACCAACTGATCGACTACCGTTCGCGCCGCCCCCACATCAGCTTCGTGGAAGACCACGTACAGGATTACCAGGCCCCCAAGCTTGGTCTGTATAAGTTGACCGACGGCCTCGGTCAACCGTTCCTGTTGCTGGCAGGCTTCGAACCGGACCTCCAGTGGGAGCGTTTCTCAAGGGCCGTCGTCGGGATTGTTGAAGAGCTGGACGTCAACCTGGTCACCTGGATCCACTCCATCCCCATGCCTGTCCCGCACACGCGGCCTGTGGGAGTCACCGTTCATGGCAACCGCCCCGATCTCATTGAAGGGATTTCCAGCTGGAAGCCCACTGTGGACGTTCCCGCTGCCATCGGCCACATTCTTGAACTCCGGCTGACGGAAGCGGAACGCAACGTGGCGGGCTATGTCATCCATGTTCCGCATTACTTGTCAGAAGCCGAATATCCTCCGGCGGCTGTAGCCGGCCTGGAGTACCTGGGGGCGGCAACATCGCTGATGCTGCCCACCGACCGGCTCCGTGAGTCAGGCCGGGAAGTTGGTCGCCAGATCGCGGAACAGATTGAGGCCTCGGAAGAGGTCCAAGCGGTGGTCACCAATCTGGAGGCCCGGTACGACGAGAAATCCGAGGGAGTGGTCCGCCGCTCGCTGCTGGCGGACGAGAACGATGAGCTGCCCAATGCCGAGGACATCGGAGCTGCAGTCGAGGCCTATTTGGCCCGTAAGGACTCGCCTCAATAAATCATCTTTCAGGAGGTGACAGGCATAATTGAGGGGTGAATGCACCCCGCGCCTGGCTTATCTGGACGATCGGCGTGTTCGCCTACCTGGTGGCGGTGGCGCAACGAACGTCCTTCGGCGTTGCTGGATTGGAGGCTACTGAGCGGTTCCATGCCAGTGCAGCCGCCATCTCCTTCTTCACCGTGCTTCAACTCCTGGTCTATGCAGGGCTGCAGATTCCGGTCGGCGTCCTGGTGGACAGGTTCGGTTCACGGGCCATGATCGCCGGGGGAGCAGTCCTGATGGGGCTGGGCCAATTGCAGCTCGCGTTCGCGGACAGTGTGCCCGGAGGTGTCCTTGGCAGGGTCCTGGTGGGTGCCGGTGACGCCATGACGTTCATTTCGGTCATCCGTCTGGTGCCGTTGTGGTTCGCTCCCGCCAAGGTTCCCTTGGTTACCCAGCTCACCGGGATGTCCGGCCAGTTGGGGCAGCTCTTCAGTGTGGTTCCGTTTGCGCTTCTCCTTCACACTTCCGGGTGGACCCCCGCGTTCCTCACCCTTGCGGCCATGTCAGTGCTGGCTGTGGTGCTGGTACTCGCGATGCTGCGGGATGTACCTCCCGGGCATCCGCCCAAGGAGTCCGGGCAAGGCCTGAGGGCCACGGGAGTCTCTCTGTCACGCGCTTGGAAACAGCCGGGGACCCGGCTGGGGCTGTGGAGCCACTTCACCGTCCAGTTCAGCGGAAACCTGTTCGCCATGACCTGGGGCTACCCTTTCCTGCTCTCGGCCCAGGGACTTGATGCCGGAACAGTCTCCGCTTTGATGGCGCTCTTTGTGGCAACCGCCATCATTGCGGGTCCGGGCTTTGGCCGTTTCGTCTCCAAACACCCCATGAGACGCTCAGCGATGGTCCTGCTGATCACCTTTGCCACCGCTGTGGCGTGGGCTGCCGTTCTCCTCCTTCCTGACCGCGCTCCGTTGTGGATGCTGGTCGTGCTGGTAGTGGTATTGGCGGTTGGAGGTCCGGGGTCCATGATCGGTTTCGACTTTGCACGGACATTCAACCCCTCGCACCGGATCGGCACGGCAACCGGAATTGTGAACGTGGGTGGCTTCATTGCGGCACTTGTTGCGATTTACCTCATCGGCCTGGTTCTGGACCTCTTGAATGCCAGCGGTTTCTCGGGTGGCGATTTGTACGGACTGGCACCGTTCCGCATCGCACTCAGCGTGCAGTTCCTGCTCCTTGGCCTGGGAACGGTCCTCATCCTGGTGACCCGGCGTAAAGTCCGGCGGCAGATGGCCGCCCAAGGAATCCATGTACAGCCGTTGGTGGCAACCCTGGCCAATCAGCGCCGGGAGCGCGTGGAAAAAAGGCGCGCCTCGCGTGCCACCGCCGCAAAGGATCAGTAGCGCGGCTGCCGCCCTTGCCCCGGCGTGAAACGGACCAGCTTTTCCACATAGGCAAGGTATGGTCTGTTTCTGCCAGCCGGACGTACGCAGGCTGGATGCATGACCACCAAGAGAACACTGAGCATCCACCAACCTGAAGACATTCTTGGCTATATCCCCCACCTGCTGGGCTATTGGCCCGAGGACAGCCTGGTTGCCATCACCATGCAGGGGAAAATGCTGGGAGCCACGCTGCGGGTGGATCTGCCGTCCCGTCGGTCGCCCCGGGCACTTGTCGGTTTCGCTGAACAGATACGCCAATACCTGGTGGCGGACGAAGCCGCCAACGGTGTGGTGCTTGCTGTCTACACCGAATCCGGTTGGGCCGATGGAACCGTCGTCGACCAGGCGATGCCAATGATTGAAGCCTTGCAACTGTCCCTCGACGAGGTTGACTTGTCGGTGCGGGATGCCTGGCTGATCGGAACCAACTATTGGCGCAGCGCCTTCTGTTCGGACAAAAGCTGTTGCCCGGATCCAGGACTTCCGGCGGCCCGCATCAAGGACAGCCGCTTGAACGCTGAGCTCGTTTACCAGGGGAGTGCAGTCGGTCCGTCGCCGAGGAGCGGCACCGGACAACCCTCACTTGCCAGATCAGGACCGTTGGATCCTTCCGTGATGGAAGCGGAGATCCGATGGGGAGAGCGCATCCTCGGCACATGGCGCAGTGGGCGATGCCTGGAATCCGTCCTTGCGGTCTGGCATCACGTCCTCGCCAGAGTCGAGCATGGTGCTCCTTTGCAGCCGGAGACTGACGCGCAACTGATCGGATTCCTCAGGACCACGCTGAAGGTGCCGGCTTGGCGGGATGCCGTGGTGGTGATGGCGGCCGCCGGCATGGACTCTGCAGTATCGGGCGCTGCGGCTTTTGAATTCTTCAGCGACGACGAGTCGTGCGCGCCGCCGTTTGATGTTGGTGAACTCGTCGTAACGGCATCCGCCGCCAACCCGCCGGCCACTGCTCCGAGTGGTTCGAATGGGCACGGGGATGTCTTCACTTATGGCGATGTCCTGCTGGGAATGCGCCCCGATACGCCGTGCTGGCCTCGCGTTGATGCGTTGCACCGCGTCCTTGCCGGGCTGTGCGTGGAAGAAGAGTCGGGTGATGTGGCTGCCGCGGCGTTCACGCTTCAGGGGTGGATCACATGGTGCAAGGGCAGCGGTTCAATCGCCCATGCATGCCTTGCTCGGGCCGAAACTGCCCGTCCTGGTTATCGGTTGGCCGAACTGCTGATGGAGGTCCTGGGCCAGGGCGCCGTTTGTCGGTGGGCGAGCCGGCCCGGCTCGGCGTGGAGGGGGCCCAGACAAGCACCTGTGTAGGACGCCTGTACCCACGTGGTGGAACTTCAACAGGCATGGGTTTCGCAAAACCGTGAGACAATGGATGCCGAGACCCGGTTGGGTCCGCGTTTGAATGCCTGCTTGAGCCCGGAAACGGGAACAAATCAGCGTTGTCGGGAGTTCTATCTACAGACTCTGCAGACGGCGATCGCATTTGAAATTGATCGCGGACTTGACAGGGTCATAGTGGTGTTGCCCGTATGGTGATTCCACAGACCGCCGCTAGAAAGGTTTTCTGTGACTCCGTCTTCCGTCGAGAAGGAACCCGCCGCCCAGGCTGAATTGACCGCCGAGGAAAAGAAGGCGGCCACGTCGGCAAAGCGCGCGGCGACACGCGCTGCCAACAAGGCTTCAGAGGGTGACTCTGACAAGCCCGCACCGAAGAAGCGTGGGCCCAAGCCCGGCGCGAAGGCCGCCGCTGAGGCCGCTAACAAGTCCGGCTCCGACTCCGAGGAAGCCACTGCCGAGGACGAAGACTTTGATCCCGCAGCAGCGGAGGAAGTCGAAGTCGGGGAAGATGACACCGAGGATGGCGCAGCCGCCGCCAAGGACAAGCCCGCCCCGTCCGGCTCGGGATTCGTCTACTCCGACGCTGACGACGACGACGCCCCGGTCCAGCAGGTCATGTCCGCGGGCGCAACCGCCGACCCCGTCAAGGACTACCTGAAGCAGATCGGCAAGGTCGCCCTGCTGAACGCAGAGCAGGAAGTGGACCTGGCGCTTCGCATTGAAGCCGGCCTTTTTGCCGAGGAAAAGATCAACGCTGATGACGGATCCATGGATCCCAAACTCAAGCGTGAACTTGAGTTCGTCATTCACGACGGAAAGCGCGCCAAGAACCACCTGCTCGAGGCCAACCTGCGTCTCGTCGTTTCCTTGGCCAAGCGCTACACGGGTCGTGGCATGCTCTTCCTGGACCTGATCCAGGAAGGCAACCTTGGCCTTATTCGTGCAGTGGAGAAGTTCGACTACACCAAGGGCTTCAAGTTCTCCACGTACGCCACCTGGTGGATCCGCCAGGCCATCACGCGCGCCATGGCTGACCAGGCCCGCACCATCCGTATTCCGGTGCACATGGTGGAAGTCATCAACAAGCTGGCACGTGTCCAGCGGCAAATGCTCCAGGACCTTGGCCGCGAACCAACGCCGGAAGAGCTGGCTCTGGAGCTGGATATGACCCCTGAGAAGGTCGTAGAGGTCCAGAAGTACGGACGCGAGCCGATCTCGCTCCACACCCCGCTCGGCGAGGATGGAGACTCCGAGTTCGGTGACCTGATTGAGGACTCGGAAGCTGTAGTTCCGGCCGACGCTGTCAGCTTCACGCTCCTGCAGGAGCAGCTTCACTCGGTGCTGGACACCCTGTCTGAGCGCGAAGCCGGCGTGGTGGCCATGCGATTCGGCCTGACGGACGGCCAGCCGAAGACTTTAGACGAAATCGGCAAGGTCTACGGAGTCACGCGTGAGCGCATCCGCCAGATCGAATCGAAGACAATGTCCAAGCTGCGGCACCCGTCCCGCTCGCAGGTCCTCCGGGACTACCTGGACTAAATCTGCCCGCACTGCAAAAGCGGCCCAGTCGGATAACCGACCGGGCCGCTTTTTGTTGATTGCCGTTCAAGGGGCAAATTCCCGGGCACACCCGGGAAGCAACAAGGCCCCTCCCGGATGGGAGGAGCCTCGTTATCTGATCAACACAATACTTGCTGAACAAGGGAGTCCGGCTGTGCGGGCTGCCCTGCCTAGTCGACGGGGACGGGTGCCTTCTCGTTGAGGCGCTCGGTCTCATCGTGCCAGTCCGAAGTCATGGGCCGGAGCGTAGCTTCAACTGCACGTGCGTGGTGGCCGCAGAAAAGCAGCTCACCACCGGAGGACTCGAGTACAACGCGGACATATGCCTGGGCTCCGCAACGATCGCACCGGTCAGCTGCGTTTAGCGTGCGGTCTGCAACTGCTGTTGTCATGTCGGCCTCCTTAGTAGTTCCGTACATCCATATAACCAGCATTCGACGCAGATCCATGGCAAGGATGGGTCACTTTCGCTGTCCGCGTATCACATGTGCGTAACGTAACCACACAGATTGGCCCGTACAGGGAGTGGCACCCAGTGGCACCGGTCGGTCCGGGCTAGCCTAGTATGGGCAGTGTTTGCCCTGAGTTACCAGCATTCACCAGCGATTACCAGTAGTTACCAGCGCTTACCAGCAGTTACCAGCAGTTTCCGGCACTGAACAGCAACTGGACGGCTGGGAAGCACCCCCAGATTCACCTTGAGATATACCCCGAAGGAGCACACTGCGAGTGGCACCGAGTTCTGAATACAACGCCCGGCACCTGTCTGTCCTTGAAGGCTTGGAAGCCGTCCGCAAACGCCCGGGCATGTACATCGGTTCCACCGACTCCCGTGGCCTTATGCACTGCCTCTGGGAAATCATCGACAACGCTGTTGATGAAGCCCTGGCGGGATTCGGCCACGACATCAAGGTGATCCTGCACGCCGACAACTCGGTGGAAATCCACGACGACGGCCGTGGCATCCCGGTGGACGTTGAACCCAAGACCGGTCTCTCCGGCGTCGAGGTCGTCTTCACCAAGCTGCACGCGGGCGGCAAGTTCGGCGGCGGTTCCTATACGGCATCCGGCGGCCTGCATGGCGTTGGCGCTTCTGTGGTCAATGCTCTGTCCAGCCGCCTGGACGTTCAGGTGGATCGCGGCAGCAAGACCTACCAAATGTCCTTCCGCCGGGGTGAGCCGGGCCGGTTCGTGGATTCGGGTTCGAAGCCTGGCCCCGAGGCTCCCTTTGAGCCGTTCGTTGAGAACTCCGTGTTGGACGTCGTGGGCAAGGCCAAGCGCGGGGTAACGGGAACCCGGGTCCGCTACTGGGCGGACCGGCAGATTTTCACACCTGATGCGAAGTTCTCCTACGATGACCTCGCCGCGAGGGCCCGCCAGACATCCTTCCTTGTGCCCGGCCTGAAGATCACGGTCCGCGATGAACGCAAGCTCCCCGGGACTCCGGGTGAGAACGGTGCACACGAGGAAGTGTTCCATCATGACGGAGGCATCTCGGAATTCGTTGAGTTCCTGGCCGCAGATGCCGGGGTGACGGATGTTTGGCGACTCCACGGTTCCGGAAAGTTCAAGGAAACGGTCCCGGTGCTGGACGACAAGGGGCACAGCAAGATCGCGGAAGTCGAACGCGACTGTGAGGTCGATATTGCCCTGCGTTGGGGAATCGGCTACGAAACCACCATGCGCAGCTTCGTCAACATCATCGCCACTCCCAAGGGCGGTACCCACCAGTCGGGCTTTGAGGCGGCGTTGCTGAAGACCTTCCGCAAGGCTGTGGAAACGAATGCCCGCAAGCTCAAGGCCGGTAACGACAAAATCGAGAAGGATGACATTCTCGCCGGGCTCACTGCCGTTTTGACTGTCCGGCTTGCGGAGCCGCAGTTCGAGGGCCAGACCAAGGAGATCCTGGGTACGTCGGCGGTACGGGCCATCGTGGCCAAAGTGGTGGAAAAGGAGATCACTGGCCGGTTGAACTCGGCCAACCGTAACGACAAGGCCCAGTCGGCGCTCCTGCTGGAAAAGATGGTCAGCGAAATGAAGTCGCGCATTTCGGCGCGTGTTCATAAGGAAACCCAGCGTCGCAAGAATGCGTTGGAAACCTCCTCGATGCCCACCAAGCTGGCCGATTGCCGCACGGACGATGTTGCCCGTTCAGAGTTGTTCATCGTTGAAGGTGACTCCGCCCTGGGTACAGCCAAGCTCGCCAGGTCTTCCGACTTCCAGGCCCTGCTGCCCATCCGCGGAAAAATCCTGAACGTCCAAAAAGCTTCCGTGGGCGACATGCTCTCCAATGCCGAGTGCGCGGCGCTTATTCAGGTAGTTGGGGCCGGCTCGGGTCGCAGCTTCGATATTGAGGCAGCCCGTTACGGCAAGGTCATTCTCATGACCGACGCCGACGTGGACGGCGCGCATATCCGGACCTTGCTGCTGACCCTGTTCTTCCGCTACATGCGCCCCATGGTCGAAGCAGGCCGAGTGTTTGCGGCAGTTCCGCCCCTTCACCGGGTGGAAGTGATCAACCCCGGCCAGAAGGCCAACGAGATGATCTACACCTACTCCGAGGCGGAGCTTCATGTCCTCCTGGCGAACCTTGCCAAGGAAGGCAAGCGCTACAAAGAGCCCATCCAGCGCTACAAGGGCTTGGGCGAAATGGATGCGCAGCAACTGGCAGAGACCACCATGGATCCACGGCACCGGACTCTGCGAAAGGTTGGCATCGACAGCGCCCAGCGCGCTGAAGAGGTCTTTGACCTTCTCATGGGCTCGGATGTTGCGCCCCGCAAGGAGTTCATCATTGCCGGCGCCGCCACACTGGACCGGGAACGCATCGACGCCTAGCCGGAGGTGGACGGAGCCGCTGGTTCCTTGGTTCCCGGCGCGGCGAATGCCGTCAGCCCCACCAGCAGTGCCAAGGCTCCCAATCCCCAGGGAAGTCCGGCCGCCACGGCGATGCCGCCCACCAGCAACGGACCGCCGGCATCGCCGAGTTCGCGTCCCAGCTCGGCTGAACCCATGGTTCTGCCCAGCCGTTCGGAGGGGGTCGAGTCTGCCAGGTGCGCAAAAGCCAGGGGTGTGGAAATGCCTATCCCTGCGCCGATCAGGACGGCAGCAAGGTAGATCCAAACGGCTCCGGGGAGGAGCCCTGCCATCAGTGTGCCCGCCGCGATGCAGAGCAAGCCTGCCACCATGCCCGGCTTGTCGGCGAGGAAGCCCTGGTCCCGTAGCCTGCCGATGCGAGGTTGTATCAGCGACGACGCAAGGGCCAATACCGTTACAACCGCCACGCTTCCTGCCGTGCCAAGGCCTTCGCGTGCCGCCAAGGCAGGAAGGAAGCCGACGGCTGCGCCCAAGGCCCCGGTGGCTGCAGCCAGGACCAGTGTAGGGCCCAGGAATGATCTCTCGGTGCTCTGGCGCCATACATCCACAATGGTGTACCGGGGGCGGGGCAGTGGCGCCAGACGCGGCACCGCAACCGCTGCCCACATGGCAACAATGAGGCCCAGGGCGGACAGAACGCCGAAGAGGAGAGGGAAGCCGCCGCTGATGATGGCAACAGCTCCCAGCAGCGGTCCTACCGCGTAGCCGAGCCCCTTCCACGAACCGTATCGTCCGAAATACCGTCCGGTGTGCTTTCCCGCGAGGCGTGCCACGCCGGCCGATGATGCCGGTGAGAACGCCGAAGCCGCCATTCCCTGTCCCAGTCGCGCCATAGCGAGCATGGCAGGCTGGTCGGCCCACAACCCGGTAAGTGAGGCAGCGGAGAAGGCCAGGAGCCCACCCACGATGACCGGTTTTGGCCCGATGCGGTCACTCAGGGCGCCAAACACCGGCTTCAGGAACACTTCGGCGATGTCGTACAAGGCCAGCAGTACGCCCAAGGCCAGCAGGCTCAATCCAATGTCCGCGCTTTCGGCCCCCAGGCCGGCAGCGACAGCATGCGCGCCGAAAGCGGTGGTGAATCCCGCAGCGTAGAGCGGCCAGCGCTGATAGGCGTGGATGGGGAAGGCCGCGGCGTCAGTGGGATTCACGCTTCACAATCCCGTTCAGCCCAACAGTCCCGGGACGATCAACAGCGCGGTCGGCACTGCCAGCAGCAAGGCCGATATCACCAGGACAAGGATGCGCAGGCCCTTGGTAAGTGGAGGCTGGGGTGAGAGGAGGCGGCTGACGCGTGACGCCGTCGTGCGTGGTGAGTCCGCCCCTCCGGTGGCACTGACGGCATTGCCTTCGATCACGGCGCCGCCGGCGTTGAGTGCCCCGGTTCCGATGGCGGGCTGGGAGGTTCCGCTGGCGACGATCGCGATGGCCTTGATCAGGGTGCCTTTGCTTTCGGTCCGCAAGGCGACGTCATCGGCCAGCATTTCGATCAGGGAGTTCACCGCGGTCTGGGCCAGCCGCGTGGTGGGGAACCACGGCAGGGCCTGGCGCCAGGCGGCGAAGGCCCACAGCAGGAGGTCGTGGCGCTGGGACAGGTGGGCGTTCTCGTGAATGAGGACGGCCCTGAGTTCAGCCGGCTCCAGGGCTGCCATCAGGCCGTCGGACAAGACCGTGACGGATCGGGCGCCGCCGGGGAGACAGTACGCCACAGGGGAGTCGTGGTTGATGACCACGGTGCCGGGGCCGTCGTCGGACGGTGAGGCGAGCAAGGCCAGCAGTTCGCGGTGCCGCCGCCGTTGGCGCTCAATCTTGTAATAGGTCAGGAGCAGGGTGAAAACCAGGTGCGCGGTCAGGAGCGCTGCCGCGGACAGTGCGAAGAGGTGCCAAAAACCCAGCGCTGTGGTGGGTTCGTTGTTGAAGACCATGCCGGCCAGGCTCTTGAGACCGGCAATGAGGTTGTCGCCGATGGGCTCCAGCCCGTAGACCAGCATGGCGCCGATCATGGACAGTCCACCGGCGAGGGCGATCGCCTGCCACAGGACCATGGCCGTGAAGGGCGAGCGTGCCGGCCACTGGGCGCGGGACAGCAGGACGGGCACCGGCCATGCCAAAATCAATGCCAGGACCGCAAGCAGGTATGAGGTCCAGAACATAGTGGCTAATTGTAGCCGAGCAGTTTGCGCAGGGTAGCGGCTTCACTTTCGGTGACGGAACCAATGAAGCGGGCCAGGACGGCCTCGCGGTCCGGGGCGGAGCCCAGGACTTCATGCATCAGTTCGGCGGTGTGGTCAGCGCGGCTGGAAACAGCTTGGTAGCGGTGCGGACGGGTACCGCGCTCACGCTCCACCAGCCCCTTCTTTTCCAGACGCGACAGCACGGTAAGCACCGTGGTCACGGCCAGATCCTTGCCTTGATGTCCCGCAGTGCCATCTCCGGCCTCGGAATCCTGCGCCAACAGATCGCGCAGGGTATTGGCAGTTGCAGCCTCCTGGCCTGCCCAGAGCAGATCCATGACTGCCCGTTCCAGTTCCCCAAGACTTGCCATCTATACGTCCCTACCTTCCGCTTCCCGGTGCAGGGTAACTGCTGCCGGGAGCGATGATCCAACATTCCACCATAAATCTACCGCTTTTCAGCTCTTCATTCTACGTGAGGTAGAACTATCGGCGCGCCGCGGCCACTGGGGAGCCCTTGCGCGTGGGTTACGCCACTTGAAGAATGGGTTTCGTCGCCCGCCATTTGTTCTACACTGTGTAGAAGACAAGTTTTCTACGCAACGTAGAAGTAACGTCATCGTACTTCGGTCCGCCGTACAAAGGACAGCCATGGACGCCTTGGAAATCGCACGCTGGCAATTCGGTATCACTACCGTCTACCACTTCATGATGGTGCCCCTCACTATCGGCTTGGGACTGGTGGTGGCCATTATGCAGACCATCTGGTACCGCACGGGCAAGCCCGAATACCTGCGGATGACCAAGTTCTGGGGAAAGCTCTTCCTCATCAACTTCATCATGGGCGTGGCCACGGGCATCGTGCAGGAATTCCAGTTCGGCATGGCGTGGAGCGAGTACAGCCGGTTCGTCGGTGATGTGTTCGGCGCGCCGCTTGCCCTCGAGGCCCTGCTGGCCTTCTTTGTTGAATCAACGTTCCTGGGGTTGTGGATCTTCGGGTGGAAGCAACTCAAGCGCGGCGTGCACCTGGCTTGCCTGTGGATTGCCGTCATTGGTTCCGTCTTCTCCGCCTACTTCATCATCGTGGCGAACTCCTGGATGCAGCACCCTGTGGGAGTGGAGATGGTGGACGGACGGCCCGTGATGACCGACGCCTGGGCAGTCTTCACCAACAACACAGCACTGGTGGCTGTACCGCACACGCTGTTCGGTGCGTTGGCAGTTGCCGGTGCGTTCCTCCTGGGCATCGCCTGGTACCACTTGTGGCGTCGCCGGCATGACGGCATCGACGTCGTGGGCAAGGACGGCAAGCTGGTTCCCGGTGAAGCTGCGATCCCGGGCCGGGACACTTCGGACTACACCGTGTGGATGAAGAGCCTCCGGATCGGTGCCGTGGTTGCCATGATTTCCTTCGCCGGCACCGCGATCACGGGCGACCTTCAGGGCAAGCTGATGTTTGAACAACAGCCCATGAAAATGGCTGCCGCAGAAGCCGCCTGCCACGACGGCACGGGCTTCTCGGTCCTGAGTGTTGGCAACCTCGGCGCCACCAACTGCGATGACATTGTTGCCGTGATCGAAGTACCCGGCATCCTCTCTTTCCTGGCCAAGGGTGACTTCACCACCGAAGTGAAGGGTGTCAACAGCCTGCTGGGCGAGTACAAGGAAAAGTACGGAACCCATCTCCCGGACAACCCGCTGTACGGCGACCGTGCGGGGCAGGAAATCCAGTACGTGCCTGTGATGGAGGTGACCTACTGGGGCTTCCGCATGATGATCGGCTTCGGCGGGATCGCAGCCTTTGCCGCACTGCTGGCTCTCTGGGTGACCCGCAAGGGCGTAGTGCCGCAATCGAAGTGGCTCATGCGCCTCGCCGTCTTCGGCATTCTTGCACCCTTCGGAGCCAACGCCGCGGGATGGATCTTCACCGAAATGGGACGGCAACCGTTCGTGGTGGCGCCCAACCCGGACATGAACGGCATCGACCAGGTCTTCATGTTCACAGCTGCCGCCGTGTCGCCGGGGGTCAGCGCCGGGGAGCTCCTGACCTCGCTGGTGGTCCTCACCGCCATCTACGCCGTATTGCTGGTGGTCGAAGTGAAGCTGCTGGTCAAGTACATCCGGGGCGGGGTGGCCTCCGCGATGCCGGAGCTGGCCCACCCGGCCAAGGACACGGACGACGACGACAAGAACGACGCCGGTCCGGACAAGTCCGGCGACGACGTCCTGGCCTTCGCCTACTAGAGACAGGGGAAACTGACAATGGAACTGTTGCCAACCATCTGGTTTGTTGCCATCGCGGTGCTGTGGACGGGCTACCTCTTCCTGGAGGGCTTTGACCTTGGCGTCGGCATGCTCATGAAGCTGTTTGCCCGCAACAACACGGACCGCCGTGTGCTGCTCAACACCATCGGCCCCGTGTGGGACGGCAACGAGGTATGGCTGCTCACTGCAGCCGGAGCCACTTTCGCAGCCTTCCCGCTCTGGTACGCCTCGCTGTTCTCCGCCCTCTACCTACCACTCCTGGCAGTCCTGGCCGCGCTGATCTTCCGGGCTGTCGCCTTCGAATACCGCGGCAAGGTGGACTCAGAGCGCTGGCGGAACCGCTGGGACTGGGCGATCGCCGTCGGATCCTTTGTCGCAGCCTTCGGCATCGGTGCCGCTTTGGCGCTGACCACCACCGGCCTTCCGTTGAACGCCAACGGAGACCGCAGCGGCGGCCCGATGTCCTGGTTCAGTGGCTATGCGCTGCTGGGCGGTTTCGGTGTGGTGGCGTTCGCCCTGGTCCACGCCCTTGCGTTCCTGGCCCTCAAAACCGACGGCGATGTGCGGCACCGTGCCCGCCGCTGGTTTGTGCGGTTGGTGCCGTTTGCGGTGTTGCCGATGTTCGGCTGGATGGTGTCAGTGCAATTCCTCAGCGGCAAGCCGTGGACCTGGGCCCTGGTGGCGGCCGGAGTCGTAGCTGTCGTCCTGGCCTGGACGCTGGCCAGGGCAGGGGCAGAAGGTCGCGCCTTCGGTGCCCTGGGTGGGTTCATTGTGTGCGCCACCGCTTCGATTTTCGGGGCAGCCTTCCCCGTGGTGATTCCTTCCACCCTTGACCCAGCGTTCAACCTGACCATTTCAAATGCCTCATCCTCGGACTACACACTTGGACTGATGAGCATTGTGGCAGCCGTAGGACTGCCCTTGGTGATCGCGTACCAGTCCTGGACCTACTGGGTATTCCGCCGACGTGTCAGCGCGGCGCACATCCCTGAAGCGCACGGCTTCCTTCCCGCGATTGCCGCCAAGGTCCTGATCTCCAAGGACAGCCAGCCAACCGCAAGCACCAAGGAAGGCTAACCGCCCCATGAAGCCCGTGTTCCCCTCCGGCCCGGCCACCCGATCCGCGCTCTACCTCATTGGGCTCCTGTCCGCCCTCAAGGCGCTGTCCCTGGTGCTCATGGCCCAGGCCGTGGCGGGGATGCTGGCAGGGCTCGCTTCCGGAACGGGGGACTGGAGCAGCGGACTCGTCTGGGGTGCCGTGGGAGCAGTCCTGAGGTCACTCACGGTCTGGGGCCAGGGTATCGCCTCCAGGCGTGCAGCCCTGGGTGTCAAGGAGGAGTTGCGGGCGCAGCTGCTGCGGCGCTCACTGGCCGACCGTGGTTCATCCCCGGTCGAAGGAATGAACGACGGCGGCCTGGCCATCCTGGCGACGCGGGGCCTGGATGCGCTGGACGACTACTACACCCAGTACCTGCCCGCCTTGGTCAATTGCGCCACGGTGCCGCTGTTGATCGGGACCAGGATTCTCTTTGCCGACTGGGTCAGCGCGGTAGTGATCGTCCTGACCGTTCCGCTGGTGCCGTTGTTCATGGTCCTGATTGGCCGGCACACGGAGGACAACGTCAGGGACGCCCAGACAACCCTCCGGAAGCTCTCCGGGCACATCCTGGAACTGGCCAAGGGCCTTCCGGTGCTGGTGGGCCTGGGCCGCGCCACCGAACAACGGGCGGCCTTGGAAGACATTTCGGAGCAGTACCGGAGCCGGACCATGGGAACGCTCCGCACAGCCTTCCTGTCAGCGTTGGCGCTCGAACTCATTGCCACGATCTCCGTTGCCGTTGTTGCCGTGTTCATTGGTGTCAGGCTTGTGGGCGGCGACATGGCGCTGGAAGCCGGCCTTCTGGCCCTCATCCTGGCCCCGGACTGCTACCTGCCGCTTCGGGAGCTTGGTACGGCCCACCACGCCAGCGACGACGGCAGGGCCGCCTTGGAAACCACCCATGCCGTGCTGGATGCCCCCGCGCACCAACCCCTGATGGACAAAGAATCCTCAAACAACACGCCGTCCGGCGTTGTGGTTGACGGGTTGGCGGTGACTTATCACGGGAGGTCCACAGCCGCCGTCGGGCCCCTCAGTTTTACCGCTCCGCGGGGAAGTATCACAGCCCTCGACGGCGACAGCGGCGCCGGGAAGAGCACCGTCCTTGGTGTCCTTGCCGGGCTGATCGGACCAGGGCCGGGAGCCGGCGTAACGGGAACGGTCACTGGAGCCGGGAAGGGTGCCGTGGCATGGGTGCCCCAACACCCGGCCATGGCAACAGAGACCGTCCAGGAAGAAGTGTCGCTGTATCTTGACGGGTACAACGGAGATGCCGCCCAAGCCGTCACACGAGTTCTGTCGAAAGCAAAGGCTTCGCACCTGGCTGCGAAGAACCCGGCCGAGCTGAGCCCCGGCGAACTACGCCGCGTTGCGCTCGCCCGCGGATTGGCACGGGTGGAAGCAGGGGCCGCCGTCCTGCTGCTCGACGAGCCCACCGCACACTTGGACCCTTACTCAGCCAGCGTGGTCCGCGACGCCATCGAGTCACTGCGAGGCAACGTGACTGTCATCCTGGTGGCCCACGACGCCGCAACCCGTGCGCTCGCGGACCACGTGGTGCCCGTGGGGAACAAACGCTTCCATAATGCGCCCATGGTTCCGTCCAAGCGCACGGGTGACACTCAGGAGAAGGCCGCCGGCGAGCAGCGCCAGACACCCATGACCGATGGTCTTACCCAGAGCGCCCCACAGGCCGGCAGCCTGAAGCGCCTGATGGGGATCCTCAAGCCCGTGCAGTGGAAGTTTGTCGCAGCCGGCACCGTGGCAGTCCTGGCTGCCCTGTTCGCGGTAGCACTGTCAGGTTTGTCCGGGTGGCTGATCATCAGGGCGAGCGAACAACCGCCCATCCTCTACTTGCTGGGCGCGATCGTGGGCGTCAGATTCTTCGGAATCGGCAGGGCAGTCCTGCGCTACTGTGAGCGGCTCCTGACCCACGACGCCGTGTTCGCCGCTATGACCCGCCTCCGCGGAGCACTGTGGGAGACACTGAGCCGCAGGGCACTGTCATTGAGGCGCCTTCTCCAGGGCGGCAATGTTCTTGGCGCAATCGTGGACGACGTCGATACCCTCCGGGATCTCCTGCCACGGGTCGCTCTGCCACCCGTCACCGCAGTGGGGGTGGGAGCAGCGGCGATCGCAGCCACCGCCGTCGTCGTGCCCGCCGCCCTGCCCGCTGTTGTGCTGGCCTCCGTTGTGGGACTTGCAATCGCTCCGCTCCTTGCCGTCCTGGCTGACAGGAACGCTGCCAAGGCCGAACAGCACATGCGCTCCGCGGTACTTCACGGCGTGGCCGCTGCTCTGGACGCCCGGGCAGAACTGACGGCCAACGCAGTAGCCGGGCCGGTCCTCAAGGATCTGCGAACCAAAGACCGCGGAGCCACCGTCGCTGCCCAGCGCTCGGCATGGGCTGAAGGCCTCGGCCAAGCCGTGATCGTCCTGTCCTGCTCGCTGGCAGCCTTGTGGGCAGGTGTCCTCAGCGCTCCTTCTGTTGCCAACGGTGCAGTCCCGCCCGAACTTGTGGCTGTCATCGTCCTGATGCAGTTGGCCTTGGTGGATGCCTTCAGCGGCATCGTTTCCGCAGTGCGCCAGGCTCCGGCGCTCGCGGACGTGCTGGGCCGGGTTGCTGCGTCCGGGGCTTTGGACGCTCCTGCCACCGATCTTTCCGGGGCAACCCGAACAGAACTCGACGGCGGCCCGCGGCCACTCCCGGACCGCGACGGCGCAGCGGGGCTTGAATTGAAGGGTGCGGCGGCCGCCTGGCCCGGGGGCCCCGATGCTTTCGCCGGGATCACCGCCGAAGCCGGACCCGGCCGCTGGCTCGCGGTGACAGGGCCCTCGGGCGCGGGAAAGACCACGCTGCTGTCCGTGCTGCTGGGCTTCCTGCCGCTTACCCGGGGAACAGCGAAGCTGACGGGCACCGCTGCCTGGTGCCCACAGGAAGCGCACCTGTTCGACTCGACCATCCGTGGGAACCTCCTGCTCAGCCGTCCGGCCGCGGCGAAGCCCAGCGAGGCCGAGATGCACAAGGCACTGGCCGACGTCGGACTTGATGCGGTGGTGGACGCCTTGCCGGACGGGCTCGATGCCAGGATCGGGCCCGGTGGCTCGTTCCTCAGCGGAGGCGAACGGCAGCGGCTGGCAATGGCCAGGACCCTTTTGACCGGGGCATCGGTACTGCTGCTCGACGAGCCCACCGCCCATCTGGATGCCGGTTCTGCACGGGAAATGATGGCCATTCTCCGCCAGGGCCTCAAAGACGTCACGGTTGTCCTGGTGACGCACAATCCAGACGACATTGATCCGGGGGATTCGCGGCTGGAACTGCCCACAGCCCGGCCTGCGGCGAAACAAAGCATGGGCGCGCCGGAGCTGGTGGGAAAGCGTACCCCTCAGTAACCTGTTGGCATGCCTTTCAACGCCGCAAGCCCTGCTGTGCCCAATGCCGACATCACCGGCCTGCAGTGGCGGCCTGCCACCATGGAGGATCTTGATAACTGGGCGGCCCTGATAGCCCGGACGGCCGCCGTCGAACATCCCGTCTGGTACGAAAAGCGCGGGGACCTGGCCCACATCCTGGAGTCCAGCAAGAACCCGCCGCAGACGAGCACCCTGCTGGGTCTGGACGCCGACGGTGCCGCACGCGCCTACGGACGTATTTCCAAGAACCCGGAGGGCGACAAAGCCACCGGAGGGGCGTGTGTTGATCCCGAATGGCAGCAACGCGGGATCGGCTCAGCAGTCCTGGTGTGGCAGGAAGAGCAGGCGCGCAGGCGGTTCGCCGCTGATCAGGCTGCCGGGCATACAGAGGCACCGCCGCGGCTCCGCATCCAGACAGAAGAACAGCACGAACACCAGGCCACTCTCCTGATGGGGCATGGGTATGCTGCCGTCCGCTGGTTCAATGAAATGCACCGGCCCCTTTCCCACGAACTGCCCCAAGTGCCACTGGGTGCCGGCCTGGAACTCAGGACGCTGGAACCGACGCTCTTTGAACCCGTACGTCAAGCGCACAACGATGCTTTCAGGGATCACTGGGGGAGCGAACCCCGGGACGAAGAGTCCTGGCGCTTCACCATCGAGGAACCCACGGCGCGGCATGATCTCAGTGCGGTGGTTCTCGACTCAGGGACGGGGGAGGTGGCTGGATACCAGTTGAGCAGCTTCGATCCCGATTCCGCAGCAGACCGCGGTTTCACAGAGGGCTATACGGAGCTCCTGGGAGTTCGGCGCGCCTACAGGGGCCGTGGCATTGCACAAATGCTGCTGGCGGACGCCATGCGCCGGTACACCGATGCCGGGATGCAGGTGGCGTCGCTGGATGTGGATTCAGCCAACCCCACCGGTGCGCTGGAGCTTTACCTCCGGATGGGCTATGCACCCGTGAACCGCAGCATGACGTGGGAGAAGATGCTCTAGCCCGTCCTAGCCGTCCACGTCATGCAGATGGTGGACAACATCGTGGAGGAAGTACTGGGAGAACGTCAGCACAGTAAACGAGGACCCGTTGCTGCGGGTGCCGGTGCGTTGCCAGTCATTCTCGGTGACCCGGGCGAAGGACTCGGCGATCTCGCTGCCCTCCGCTTCAAGTTCGTCAGCCACGGCTCGGGGGTCGGCCGAACCGTACTCCCCATCGATGGCGGCCTGGTCCTGGTCCCAGTTGTCGAACCGGGCATCATCCTCGGTCAGCATCAGGTTCAGTCGTTGGTCGAACAGGCTGAACACATCGCGGACGTGGCAGGCGTACTCCAGGTTGGACCATGTGTGGTCGTCAGGCCGGACGGCCGCATCTTCCCGACGGAGGACAGCCCTCCACCGGGGGAGCATGTTCAGGACCGACCCTGGCACCGTGGAAGGAGTTACCGTGGCGGGGTCGAAACCACATTCGGGGCAGGGCTGGGAGAGCACCCAGGTCCAGTCTTTTTCGTCAGGGATGATCGGCATGCCGCCAGTCTAAGCCGACCTGCACCACACCCGTTGCGAACCGTGAAATATGGTGTCGTTTTCGCATGACGTGCCCGCCCGCGCAAGAGTAAAGTTCATTCCGGGGGGAGAGCCGGAAAGAGAAAAACATGCTCAAGGATCAGCAGGTTGGTGCCGTCCTACCGGCACAGGACATAGCCCGGGCCCGCGCGTACTACAGCGAAAAACTCGGACTGGAACCCGAAAATCCGGACGCCGACGACAACCTCCAGTACAGGTGCGGCGATGGAACGGGATTCTTCGTTTACCAGACATCCAATGCCGGGTCCGCGAAGAACACCCAGATGGGCTGGACAGTCGATGACGTCAAGGCCACCGTGCAGGAACTGCGCGGCAAGGGTGTCACGTTTGAGGACTACGACTTTCCCGGATTGAAAACTGAGGACGGAATCGCCACGATGCCTGACGGCAGCGCTGCGGCATGGTTCCTGGACAGCGAGGGAAACATCCTCAGCATCAACCAAACCGGCTAGCCCGCGCCGTGGCTCCAGGGCCACGGCACAGCGAAGGCCGGGGTCCATATCCCCGGCCTTCGCTGTTCCTGACGGCTGTGCTGTTCGTGGCGCGGCTATTCTGCCGCTTCGACCCATGCCATGCTCGGTCCGATCGCCTCAACAGGCTGCGACAACGGCACGCCGGAACCATCCCTGCGGCCATGCTCGTGCGGGAGGGCCCGCGCGACGCCGGCTGCCGAGGACGCTTTGGCGGGGCCATGTCCCGCCCACGCCAGCAGCAGGGTGTCTTCGCCCTTGAGGAAACGGTGGACCCGGACGCCGCCGGTGGCACGGCCCTTGGCAGGGTACTCCTCGAAAGCTGTCACCTTCGCGGTGCCGGGAGCTGTACCCGGCAAGGCGCCATTGGTGCCGGCAATGGTGACGACGACGGCGGCGGGATCGTTGGTGCGGACGGTTCCGAAGTGGATCACTTCATCACCGGCGGCCAGCTTGATGCCGGCCATACCGCCCGCCGTTCGGCCCTGCGGCCGGACGTTGGACGCACTGAACCGGAGCAATTGTGCCTGTCGGGTCACGAAGACGAGATCGACGTCGTCCTCCTGAGCCGGTTCCACAGCAAGGACCGAATCCTTGTCCTTCAGTGCGATGATCTCCCAGTCCTCACGGTTCAACGGATAGTCCGGTTGAACCCGTTTGACGATTCCCTGGACGGTGCCAACAGCGAGGATGGCATCCAAGGGAACGAACGCAACCAGAGTCTCGCCCTTGACCAACGTGATGAAGTCCTTCGCCGGGACACCGCCGGCAAGGTTGGGAAGCCCGGACATCGGCGGGAGGACGGGCATGTCCATGACCTGCAGGCGCAGCATGCGCCCTTGCGACGTCACCGCGCCGATCTCACCCCGGGCAGTGGTTTTCACCACCGAGCGGAAGACATCGTGCTTGGCCCGGGGTCCCGCTTCGGCCAGCGGCTCCTGGTTGGACGTCCTGGCAATCTGGCCTGAGACGCTGAGCAGGGCCCAGCAGGGGTCATCCGGAATCTCCAAGGGCAACGCCGCAGCCTTGCCCTTGGGGCCGGGAGTGGAAGCTGCGAGGGCTGCAGCCACGGTGGGGGAGACGGCTTCGGACTCCAGCAGCACCGTGCGCCGGGGTGTGCCGTACTTTTCGGCGATGACCCCCAACTCGCCGGAGACGAGGTCGCGGAGCAACTCATCGGAGGCCAGGATGGCCTCAAGTGCCTCGATTTCGCGGCGGAGCTCGTCCTGTTCCTTCTCCAGTTCAAGCCGGGAATACTTGGTCAGCTGCCGCAGGCGCAGTTCCAGGATGTAGTTGGCCTGGATCTCGGTGAGGTCGTAGATGGACATCAACCGCTCGCGGGCGGCAGACGCTTCGTCGGAGGAACGGATGATCTGGATGACTTCGTCGATGTCAACGATCGCGATCAGCAGCCCCTCCACCAAGTGGAGGCGGTCCTTCTTCTTGCCCAGGCGGAAGGACGTACGGCGGCGCACCACAGTCAGCCTGTGCTCAACGTACACCTGCAACAACTGCAGGAGGCCCAGCGTCTGTGGCTGACCGTCCACCAACGTAACGTTGTTGATCCCGAAGGAATCTTCCATGGGTGAATAGCGGTAAAGCTGCTGGAGGACGGCGTTGGGGTTAAAGCCGTTCTTGAGCTCGATGACCAAGCGCAGGCCGTGGTTGCGGTCCGTCAGATCCACCACATCGCTGATGCCTGTCAGCTTCTTGGCGTTGACGGCATCCTTGATCTTCTCGATCACCTTTTCCGGGCCCACCATGTAGGGGAGCTCAGTGACCACCAGGCCGGTCCGTCGGGCGGATAACTGTTCCACCTCAACCTTGGCACGGGTTTTGAAGGAACCGCGGCCGGTGGCGTAGGCGTCGCGGATTCCGTCCAGCCCAACAATCCGGCCGCCTGTGGGCAGGTCGGGACCCGGGATGAACCTCATGATGTCATCCAGCGTGGCGTCCGGGTTGGCGATCAGGTGGCGTGCGGCGGCGATGACCTCAACGAGGTTGTGTGGAGGCATGTTCGTTGCCATGCCCACCGCGATGCCCGTAGTGCCATTGACCAGCAGGTTGGGGAAAGCGGCTGGGAGGACATCCGGCTGGGTCAGTTGGTTGTCGTAGTTGGGGACGAAGTCGACTACGTCTTCGTCCAAGTGATCCGTCATGGTCAGCGCGGCGGCGGCCAGGCGTGCCTCGGTGTACCGCGGTGCTGCCGGTCCGTCGTCGAGCGATCCGAAGTTGCCGTGGCCATCGATCAGCGGCAGGCGGAGGGAAAAGTCCTGCGCCATGCGCACCATGGCGTCATAGATCGCGGTGTCGCCGTGGGGGTGGAGCTTGCCCATGACTTCGCCCACCACCCGGGCACTCTTAACGTGCCCGCGATCCGGGCGGAGGCCCATATCGGACATCATGTACAGGATGCGCCGTTGAACGGGCTTCAGTCCGTCGCGGGCGTCCGGGAGCGCACGCGAATAAATCACTGAGTAGGCGTACTCCAGGAAGGAGCCTTCCATCTCCGAAGTGACGTCGATGTCCACGATATTTTCGGTGAAATCGCCGAGGGGTTCGGCTGTCCGTGCTGATTTTTGGCTGCGGGCCATGGGGTCGGTGAATCCTTGAAGTTGTACTGCGGATGTTTTAGCTAGGCTAAGCCTATGGTGGATCAGCCCGGCGTCGGCATTTATCCGGAATATTGGGAGGCTGATGTCGTCCTGCGCGACGGCGGAACCGCCCACCTTCGCCCCATCCGGCCCGAGGACGCCGATGCCCTGCAAGCCTTCCATGCGGGCCAATCGCAGGCGTCGATCTACATGCGGTTCTTTTCCTTCAAACCCCGGCTCTCCGGCAAGGAAGTGCGGCGGTTCACCGAAGTGGACCACATCAACCGGGTGGCCTTCGTCATTACCATCGGCGGGGAGATCATGGGCATCGGCCGTTACGACCGGCTGGATGACCCGGACGAGGCTGAAGTCGCCTTCAATATCTCAGATGCCCATCAGGGCCGCGGGATCGGCTCGATCCTCCTGGAGCACCTGGCCGTTGCCGCCCGCGAAAACGGCATCCGGCGTTTCACTGCCGAGGTCCTGCCGGACAACCGGAAGATGCTGATGGTCTTTGCCGACGCCGGCTACGACCTCACCCGGCAATTCGACGATGGCGTGGTGAGCGTCGAGTTCAACATCGACCCCACGGAGAAGTCGCGGGCCGTCATGGAATCCCGTGAGCACCGCGCCGAGGCCCGCAGCGTGCGCGACCTGCTGTCGCCGTCGTCGGTGGCTGTTATCGGCGCCAGCCGCAAGTGGGGGACCATTGGCTACCAATTGCTCGAACACATCATTGAAGGCGGGTTCAAGGGCCCTGTCTACGCGGTGAACCCTGAGGCTTTTGAACTTGCCGGCATGGTCTCCTTCGGCAAGTTGTCGGAAATACCTGGACCTGTGCAGTTGGCCATCATCGCTGTTCCTTACGAAGAAGTACCCAAGGTGGTGGACGATTGCGCTGCTGCCGGCGTCAAGGGCATCGTAGTGGCAACTGCAGGATTTGCCGACGACGGCGAGCGGGGCCTGGCACGCCAGCACGAACTGGTGCGTCGTGCCCGGGCCAACGGGATGCGGGTGATCGGCCCCGAGTCCCTCGGAATACTGAACACCCACCCGGCCGTATCCCTCAACGCGTCCATGGCGCCCACCATGCCACCCAGGGGAAGTTTGGGCCTGTTCAGCCAATCTGCCGCTGTGGGCGTTGCTGTCTACGCCGCCGCCAGCCGCCGCAGGCTCGGGTTGTCCTCCTTCCTCTCGGCCGGAAACCGTGCCGACGTTTCCGGCAACGATGCCATGCAGTACTGGGAGGACGACGCCGACACCGCCGCAGTGGGCCTGTACCTGGAATCCATCGGCAACCCCCGTAAGTTCTCCCGCCTGGCCCGCCGGTTGTCGCGGAGCAAGCCTGTGATCGTCGCAAAGTCCGATGTGACGGGCCTCAGCCTGCCGCCGGGGCACGAAGTGCGGACCACCCAAGCCCCCGCTGCCGCAGTGGACGCCATGATGCGCCAAGCAGGCGTCATCCGCGTGGAAACCATTGAGCAGCTCATGGACATCGCCCAGATCGTGTCATCCCAGGCGCTGCCACAAGGCCCCGGGGTTGCCGTCTATTCCAATTCCGTGGCCTTGGGCAAAGTAGTTTCCGACACCGCGGGTCCGCTCGGACTGGAGGTGAACCGGCTGGTCACTGACGTTGACCTCGACGCCGGTATGTCGCTTGCGCTCCCGGCACTGCGGACCAGCCTCATGGAAAGTCTGGCCGATCACTCCGTCCACGCTGTGATTGCCGCACTCCTTCCCGCGAGGGGACTCACGGTGGAGGCGTTGGCCGGTGTCCTCGCGGAATGTGCCGCAGAGGCCGGGAAACCCGTTGTTGCCGCGTTCACGGGAATTCTGGACCCCTCGGTCCACGTGGAGGGCATGGTGGGTTCCGCAGGGAAGCCCGTGCTTCCGTGTTTTTCCAATGCGGGCGCCGCCGTGGCTGCCTTGGCGGCCATTGTTGGCTATGCGCAATGGCGCGACAGGGACCAAGGACTGTTCGTTGAACCGGACGGCTGCGACGTGGAGGGCACCCGGGAAACGCTGACGGCGATGCTGGCCGGTGTTACCGGCGAGAAACTCAGGAAGCTCGACGCCGGGGCTGCCGCGGCGCTGCTTGCCGGCTACGGAATCGACGTGGTGCCCACGCTTGGATTCGGGACACCGGACGAAGCCGTGCAGGCGGCCGACGCGGTGGGTTGGCCTGTGGTCCTGAAAACCACCGACCCAGCCCTCCGGCACCGGCTGGATCTGGGCGGCGTGCGGTTGGACATCCAGGACGCGGAATCGCTGCGCCTGAACGTTGCACAAATGCGCCGGGCCTTGGAACCATATGGATCGCCGTCCCTCGAGGTCCAGGCCATGGCTCCGGTGGGACAGGCCTGCACTTTCCGGGCCATTGAGGATCCGTTGCTGGGGCCCGTTCTCTCCTTTGGGTTGGCCGGTGATGCCGTGAACCTGCTGGACGACTGGGCTCACCGGGTACCTCCGCTCTCGGCTGCGGACCTGCATGACGTCATCCGCTCACCGCGCGCCTCAAGGAAACTCTTTGGTTATCAGGGACTGCCTGCGGTGGATGTGGCTTCCCTGGAGGACATAGCGGCCAGGCTTGCGAAGCTGAAGGACGATCACCCGGGAATTGCACTGGTGGAATTCAACCCCGTCCTGGCCGGTCCCTCGGGCGCCACGATCCTGGGTGCCGAGGTCTGGATTGGCAACGCCGCACAGCGGACTGACAGCGCGCGGCGTGCGATGCGAAGTTAGCCACAGGGTGGACCGCGCGGTTAGGAAGTCATCAACCGATCTGTGAAAATGGGGGAATGAGCACCCAGTCTCCGACGCCTCAATCACGCCCGTCCAACACCGGGCACCACACCGCGCATAACCACAGCTCGCAGGGGCAGAGCCTGGACCAGGCATTGCAGCAGGCGGGGTTTTATCCGCGGCTGGTGGCGGACGTCGTCGATGACGCCCTGGACGGCCGGGAGTGCCTTTCCCATTTGGTGCACTTGGAGACGCACTTTGACCGCGCCGAGGTCCGCAGGCACATCACTGTCCTGGTGCTCACCGAAGACATGCTGGTCATCACCCATGTTGACGACCAGCAGCTTGATGAAGCCGGCGAGCAAATTGTTGCCCAGATCTCTACGGAGTCGGTCCCAGTGGCCCAAATCCGCTCGGTGGTCCTCAGCTACATGTACTCCCAGCCCCAGAACTACAAGCCCTCCGATCCTGTACGGGAGCTCACCGTCTCCATTGCCTGGTCCGGAGGCCAGCGTTTGGACATGGGACCGGCGAGCTGCGGAGACCCCCAGTGCGAGGCAGATCACGGGTACAGCGGCACCATTGCCCAGGAAGACATCGTGCTGCGCATCAGCGCCGAAGCGGATGGTCTGCAGGCCGTCCAGGATGCCAAGCTCTTTGCCCGCGCCCTGCGCGCCGTTAATACAGGAAATCCGGCTCCCGTCCAGCACACGGGCATCCCCGCTCCGCGGCCGCGTTCGGGTGTCTTCAGCAACCGCTTGAGCCGCGGACACCAGCGTTGAGGGACGCCGCGCAGACCTCGTCCCCGGTGACCCACGACGCAGCCGATCTCCCCTCGGCCCCGCTGTTCGGGAGCAAGTCGATCGCGGAAGTCTTCACGAGTTCCGCCGCTGCTCTCGGAGTGCCCGGGTTCACCAACCACTTGCAGGTGCCGGCATCCCAGCGTATCTGCGTGGTCCTCGCCGATGGTTTGGGCCGCAACCTGCTCAAACAGAAGGCCTCCCACACGCCCTTCCTCCGCTCAGTCCTGGCCGAAGGACAGGGTAACGTCCCGCAGTGGATCGACTCAGCATTCCCCAGCACCACGGCAGCCTCCCTGGCGAGCCTGGGCACCGGCTTGCCCGCCGGACAACATGGCATGGTGGGATACGACGTCCTGGATCCAGCGCAGGACAAGGTAGTGAACCTCCTGGGCAACTGGGATTCACAGGTGGATCCTGTGGAGTGGCAGCCCCACTCCACCGTCTTTGAACGACTGGCCGAGGAACTGGACGTGGTGACCGTCAGCCTGCCTCAATTCGGTAACTCGCCCATGACGCAGGCCGCACTGCGGGGGAGCAGGTTTATTGGCGGCACTACGCTGCATGCGCGGACGGCCGCGGCCGCGGAAGCAATGTCCGGTGGCGGACGTTCCCTGATGTACTTCTACCTCAATGAGCTGGACAAAGCGGGCCACCGCCATGGCTGCCAGTCGGACCGTTGGGAGCATCAACTCGAAGAACTGGATTCCGCGGTCAAACGGCTCTCCTCAACTCTCCCGGCAGGTACCACCATCCTGTTGACCGGTGACCACGGCATGGTGGACGTTCCCGAATCCCAGAGACTCGACTACTCCGCCGATGAATCCTTGGTGGCAGGAGTCAGGCACACTGCAGGGGAGCCGCGCATGGTGCACCTGTACCTTGAACCCGATGCCACCGCGGAGCATCGCGAAGCCCTGCTCGCAGCCTGGCGTCATCGCTTCGGTGAGAGGATCTGGGCTTTCACGCGGAACCAGGCCATGGACGCCGGATTGTTCGGTGCTGTCCGCCCCGAGGTTGCGCCGCGCATTGGCGATGTCATGATCGCAGCCCGCGATACCCTGGCACTCTATGACACCCGCCGTGCCCGCCCCGCTTCCCTGGAGGTAGTGGGCCAGCACGGTTCGCTGACCAAAGCCGAGCGCGAAGTTCCCTTGGTGTGCTTCGCTGCTGCCGGCAAGAAGGGCAAACGTGGCTGAACTGGTCTTCTTCTCAGGCACCATGGACTGCGGCAAGTCCACCCTTGCCCTCCAGATGGACCACAACCACCGCGCAAGGGGCCGCGGAGGTGTTCGCTTCAGCTGCAACGACCGCGCCGGATACTCCACCATCTCCAGCAGGTTGGGACTCCACATCGACGCCGTTGAGGTGGAGGGTGACACCGACTTCTGGGACGAAGTTGTGGTCCGCCGCACCAGCGGACTCCGCGTGGACTACCTTATTTGCGATGAAGCGCAGTTCTATACACCCGCCCAAGTGGAGCAGTTGGCACGTGTGGTGGATGAGATGGAGGTGGACGTCTTCGCCTTTGGCATCACCTCGGACTTCCGCACCCGGCTGTTTCCTGGGTCACAGCGCCTCATTGAGCTGGCCGATAAGGTCCAAGTGCTGCAAGTGGAAGCACTGTGCTGGTGCGGGCGCCGGGCAACTCAGAATGCCCGGACGGTGAATGGCATCATGGTGGTGGAAGGCAAGCAGGTGATGGTGGGTGACGTGGCACCAGCCACCGGGGGCGAGCACGTAGAAGGCAGTCCGGAGGCCGGCGTCGAAGGCCGTGAGGCTTCGGTGGGTTACGAGACATTATGCCGCCGCCACTACATGCGGCGCGTCACGGTGCATGGTGCCAACCTGATGGCAGGGGCGGACCAGCCGCTCCCTTTCGACATTGACGCTTGCCTCTGGCCGGGCGCCGGGGAGCTCCGCCACAGCTAGCTTGTGGAATCAGTCTCCGCGAGCTCCAAAGACAATCTCGTCCCAGCTGGGAATGCTGGACCGCTTTGGCCGTGACGGTTGGCGTTCTGCGGGGGCATCGGGGTCCTTGCGGCCCGCGGAGTCCCCGGGGTTCTTGGAATCATCAGCAAGGGTTTCGATGTCCCGATGATCTTCAGGAGATTCCTCCCGCGGAGAGTCCGTGTTTCGGACAGTGCTGTTGCCACCCAGGAGTTCGTCAAGCCCGGCAGGTTTGCGCCCTGTGAGTGAAGTGACGGGTCGCAGCGGGCCGGCTACCACCGTGATCTCCCGCGTTTCCGTGCTGACGCCGTGGTGCAGCTTCAGGGAATCGTCTTCATCTTCGTCGTGGGGTTCAAAGTGCCGCGGAGCCAGGCTCAGCCGCGAGAGCATGGAAGGGCGCCCGTCTTTACGTGCAGGTTCCTCCGCGACGGCCGGAGCCGGTTCGGGATCTGCAGCGTCGTTTTCTTCGAGGTCTTCGTGCTCGCTTCCGGGCCGCGGGTGGGCTGCGGGAACGTTGCTCAGCAGCACCGCCAAGGCGTCGTCTCCGTCTTCGTCCACGCCCAGGCGCTGACCCCGCCGCGAACGCAGCATTTCCAGGAGGCTGTCCGATTCCTTGGCGGACGCGCGGGCGGCTGTCTCAGCATCGGTTTCGAAATCGAAAGGCCGGTCCGAGACGGCAGCGAGCCTGCGCGCCGGGACGGGTCCATCCAGTGGCTCCAGCTCGCTGAGTTGTTGGGCCCAGCGGTTGGCGTTCTGAAAGGACTTGCGCTGCGGGCTGAAGGTCCACATGGCAGGAGGTTCCTCACCGATGCTGCCGTGGGTGCCCGGTACCGTTTCGAAGCGTGCGACGACGGTCCAGGAACCGTCCGTACGGCGCCACGAGTCCCATTCCACCGTGGCCGAATCGATGCCGTGGGCAGCGAGCCTGTGGTCTACCATTTCACCCAGCGTGGCCGGGTTGTCGCCGAAGGCCGAACGGTAGGCGTCGTGCCCGGGGGCAGGGGCAGCAACCTCAATGTTGCGTGCCTGCCTGGCTACGTACTCACGCTCTGCGAGGACAGGGCCTTCGTAGCGTTGGACGTTGGCGAGGGGCAGCCCGGACAGCTCGGCCACTTCGGCCGCGGTGGCCCCACTGCGGATCCTGGATTGGATGTCGCGCGGGGACATGGCAATGGCTGTGTTGGCGGCGCGGGCCGCCACTTGGGCAGGGGTCCGGCTCGCCGCTGACCTCAAGGCCTCGTCGATCGGAAGCTGGAACATCGCACCGCCGGGGCCGCTCAAAAGCAGATGCCCGCCGTCGTCGTGGACGCCTACCAGTCGTAGATCCTGCATAACACCCTCCACCACATGGCATAACTGACATTCGAAACTCTGCCACCCGCCGGGGTCTTTTCCTACTAGGAGGGAGGGCGTGCCGTGATATTCCGGTGAAACCGGCCCTGCGAGGAGTTCTTTCGGTGCTTTTTGGCAACGATTGGGGGCTATGGACATTCGTGGGCGGGAAGAGGACAATCTGGCCGATACCGGGCACAAATCCGAGGCGTGCAGCGTTGCATCCTTACCCCGGTGGCGATGGCCGCCGGACCGGCGAGAACCCACTGCAGACAGGGAGGACTAGGAAGGACCATGGCCACCGATTACGATGCCCCTCGAAAGACCGAGGAAGACGTCAGCGAGGATTCCCTGGAAGAACTCAAGACGCACCAGTCGGGGAAGCAATCTTCCGCCGTGGACGTCGATGAGTCGGACCTTGCCGACGGCTTCGAGTTGCCCGGTGCTGATTTGTCCGGCGAAGAACTCCTGATCCAGGTCATGCCACCCCAACCGGACGAGTTCACCTGCTTCAATTGCTTCCTGGTGAAGCACAAGTCCCAAATCGCCACCGAGCGTGGCGGACATTTGTACTGCACGGAGTGCGAAGGATAGGAACACCAGCGTTCCCAGGGTTCCCGCAGGGACTTGTCAGTCCCGCGGGGTGGTGAGCGCCGAGACCAGTTCGTCAGGCCGGCGGGAAGAGGCGAGCCAGTACGGAGTCCGGTCCGCGGGGTCGGTGATCTCAATCTTGACCACGGGGTCGATCCAGCCACGGAAGCACATGTAAGCGAGTCCGTTGAGCCGGGGACCCCGCTCGGCGGTGGCTTCGCCTTTGGTGAAGGCCTGGACGGATCCCACGAACTTCCGGTCGATGCTGGCCCTGCCTACCCGGACCGTGGTGGGAGTGACCGTAATCGTGGGTGTTGAGAGCACCAACATGATGGTCATGATGGCCAGCAGGACCAAAGCCGCGATGATGCCCGTTGCTGCGCTGATGGGGCCGAACATCAGGATGCCGGCGCCGGACAGGCCCACCACCACAACCCAAATCCACACTGACGGCCACAGTTTCTCGGTGTAGAGAACCTCCGATGACGTCGGGGTGTTCCGGGCAGGCACGGGGGAGGACTGGTCAGGCGTAGGCATGCCTCCAGCTTATCCGGCCCTGCGCTGGTGCTGCGTCCACCCTCAAAGGCAGCGGCCGGCAGGCCGGGTGCGCAGGTTCCTGCTCCCAGTAGAATGGACCACTGTGAGCAATGAGACGGCAGTATTCAGCACAGACACCGCCCCCGGAACCGCCAACGGCAGTGAGACCCCCGCGGCCTACGGAGCCCCCACCTTGGAAGTCCAGCTGAAAATGCTCGACGCCGGGTTGGAAGCGCCGTCGTACGCGCACCCGGGAGATGCCGGAGCCGACCTCCGGGCCCGCGAGGACGTACACCTCGCCCCCGGTGAGCGGAAACTTGTTCCCACGGGCGTTTCGATAGCGCTGCCGAATGGTTTCGTGGCTCTTATCCACCCGCGGTCGGGGCTCGCCACCAAGCATGGGCTGACCGTCGTCAATGCTCCAGGCACTGTTGACGCAGGCTACCGGGGCGAGATCGCGGTGACGCTCCTGAATACCGATCAAGACCACGCCATCGACCTCAAGCGCGGCGATAGAATTGCACAAATGGTGATACAGCGCGTTGAGTACGCGCGGTTCGTGGCTGTAGACCAGCTGTCCGATTCCGTTCGTGGAACCGGCGGCTTCGGTTCCACAGGCGGCTTCAACGCACCGAAGCCCTCAGCAAACCACTGACCTCGCTGCGTCGGAGGCATCGCCTTGGCGTGGTTTTACATGGTTTAACGTGGGTGCGGTTTACTTGGGGATAGACCACTACTAAGGAGAAAACCCAATGCTTTTTGGGCGCGGCAAGAAGTCCAAGGACGAGCGGTCGGACACCGCCGGCACTGTCGAGGAATCCGGTGCTGAGGCACAAAGTCCTCAATCGGGCCAGCTTGGCACCCCCGGTGATTTCCGGCTTGCCAAAGGCCCCTTGGATATAGACGAGATCGAGGACCGTGACGGTTACGTGGACCTCGGGGCGCTGCTGATCGCTCCAGCCGAAGGTCTCCAGTTGAGGCTTGAGGTTGAAGAAGCCACCCAGCGTGTGGTGGCCGTGACCATGGACCTGGACGGTTCCAGCCTGCAGCTTCAGGCGTTTGCGGCTCCACGGTCAGAAGGTTTGTGGGATGAGATCCGGGAACAGATCACCCAGTCCGTGGCCAGTCAGGGCGGGGAAACCGAAGAGGTTTCCGGAGCCTTTGGTACCGAGCTGGTCGCCAAGTTGCCCGCTGAAGCGGCCGATGGCAGCCGTGGTTTCCGTGCCGCGCGTTTCATGGGCGTGGACGGTCCGCGCTGGTTCCTCCGCGGCGTCCTTGGCGGGCAGGCTGCCTTGGAGCGGGACGCTGCAGCAGGGCTGGAAGAACTTTTCCGCCGGGTAGTGGTGGTGCGCGGCGACAACCCGATGCCTCCCCGCGAATTGCTGCAGCTGCGCCTGCCCAAGGACGCTGCCGTGCCGGGACAGGCCGGCGCTCCGCAGGCTGCACCGGCCATGGAACAGCCCGAACGAGGGCCGGAGATCACCCAGATTGGCTGACACTTCGGGCAGAGGAGGAACAGCCGGCCAGCGTCCCCGGACGCAGGGAGTCCGTGATCTTCCTGCCCGGGGGAGGGCGGTGTGCACCGGCTTCATCGAGTCGGTGACGCATCAGCCGCCCAGCGATCAGCCATTCTTTTCCGCTGTTGTCGTCGACGCCCTGGGTCCCGGACCACATCACGCCATCAATGCAGGTGGAATCCGGAAGCCCTACGACCGTCTCCGCGTCATTTGGCTCGGCAGGACACACGTTCCCGGCATCGAGGCCGGTGTGCAGCTTCGCCTGAACGGCATGGTGACCCAGCTTGACGGTTTGCCGGCCATGTTCAATCCACGCTACGAAATACTTTCCCGTCAGGAGCATCTATGACCGTGTCCAATGGATCAGAACCCAAGGACACCGGGGGCGCTGTTCCCGATCAAAGGATGTCACCGCCGGATGATGCCCTCAAGCCGACGGCAGAAGCCCCCAGCGTGTCCGATCTCGCTGCCGGCTACGCCGAAAAAGCCGGCCTCCACCGGAACAGCGCTGGGCATGTGGACATGCTGAAGTCCGCAGGTGGATGGCAGGGAATCGCTGAGAGCATTCTTCCGGGACTGGTGTTCCTGGTGGTTTTCACCGTGACCCGTGATCTGACCCCGGCGTTGGTGGCGGCTTTGGCCGCCGCCGCGGTTTTCACCGTGGTCCGGTTGATCCAACGGCGTCCCCTGACCCAGGCGCTGGCCGGTGTGGTGGGCGTCGGTATTTCCGCGTGGTTGGCCAATACCACGGGCAAGGCAGAGGACTTCTACGTCCTGGGCTTCTTCACCAATATCGCCTACATCGCCGCCATGGTGCTCTCCATTGTCCTCAAATGGCCGGTGGCGGGCCTTCTTTTTGGTTTCGTCCGCAATGAGGGCCTCGAGTGGCGGAAGGATCCCGAACGGCTCAGGGCTTACAAACTGGGAACGTGGATTGTGGTTGCGGTTCTTGCACTGCGCCTTGTGGTGCAGGTGCCGTTGTACTTCATGGGTGAGGCCGGCCTGACAGCGTTGGCGACCACCAGGCTCCTGATGGGCGCCCCGCTGTACATCCTGGGTCTCTGGGTGGCCTGGCTGCTCACCAAGCCTGCACCTCAGCCGTCGAAGCCGTCGTCCTCAGAGGACTGATCCGCGGCCGAAGACGTTTCCCCACGAGGTTCGCCGCCGTCGTCGGAACCTGGCGACAACAGTGACCGGAGGCCGTCTTCGGCTGCGATGGTGGTGACGAAGAACAGCTCGTCGCCGCCATCCAGGACATCGTCCCGGGTAGGAGTGATCGGCGCTTGGTCGCGAAGGATGGCTACCAGTGTTGCGTCCTCCGGCCAGTCGATCCCTCCGACCGTGCTGCCGATGACATGGGAGTCATGCGGGACGGTGAATTCGACGATCGAGGCCACACCGGTCTGGAGCGTCAGGAGGCGGACAATGTCGCCGATTTCCACGGCTTCTTCCACCAATGCCGTCATGAGCTGCGGGGTGTTCACCGCGACGTCGACGCCCCAGGAATCATTGAACATCCAGTCATTCTTGGGGTTGTTCACACGGCCCACAGTGCGTCCCACGCCAAACTCGGTCTTGGCCAGCAGGGACACCACAAGGTTGACTTTGTCGTCGCCCGTGGCTGACACCACGACGTCGGCATCCTCAAGTTTTGCGTCCTGCAGGGTGCTGAGTTCACAGGCGTCTCCCACCAACCAGCGGGCGCCCCGCAGTCCGCTGCGGCCAATGACCTCGGGCTTGAGGTCGATCAGCAGTATCTGGTGCTTGTGGGCCAGAAGTTCGCGGGCAATGGACGAGCCGACGCTTCCTGCGCCAACAATGACAACTTTCACTAAGACTCCTTGGCGGGTGCTTTGGCGAGGATCCGGCTGATCTCGGACGTTCTGTCCAGGCTCAGCATCGCGTGGACCGTATCGCCTTCCTGGTAAGCCGTGCCGGCCTGGGGGAGCACGCCCTCACCAAACCGGGTGAGGAAGGCGATGCGGATTCCCGAGGCCGCCTCGATCGAAGCGAGGCTGTGCCCAATCCAATCCTCGTGCAGCTCCACTTCGGCCAGCACGAGCCGGCCTGAAGGCTCACGGTAGTCTCCGGCCAAATGCTGCTCCGGAAGAATGCGGCGAAGGACCTGGTCGGCGCTCCAGCGGACGGCTGCCACCGTGGGGATGCCCAGTCGCTGGTAGATTTCGGCGCGGCCGGGATCGTAGATCCGTGCCACGACGTGGGCAACGTGGAAGGTCTCGCGGGCCACCCGGGTGGCCAGGATGTTCGAGTTGTCGCCACTGGAGACGGCGGCGAAGGCGTAGGCCTCTTCCACGCCGGCCTGCTTAAGGGTGTCCCGGTCGAAACCCACCCCGGTGACCTTGCGGCCGGTAAAGGTGTTGCGCAACCGGCGGAAGGCCCGCTCGTCCTGGTCGATGATGGCGACCGAATGGCCGGCATCCTCCAAAGTGTGTGCCAGGGTTGCGCCAACACGGCCGCAACCCATGATCACGAAGTGAGCCACCATGTCTCCTTTATCTGTGCTGTCCGTCCCGCTCGGTATGACTTTACCGGTGCCGCGTGGCTGCGCCTGCGAACGACCGTCATGACATCGATGGGGATTCAGAGTAGCTTTGCGGAGTGCTGACAATTTTGAATGCTGCGAAGCGGGTGTTGGTGGGCCGGCCAGTCAGGAACGACCGCCTGTCCCACACCTTGTTGCCCAAACGCATCGCTTTGCCGATCTTCGCCTCGGATGCGCTGTCTTCGGTTGCCTATGCCCCTGACGAAATCCTGCTGACACTCGCCCTGGCCGGAGTCAGCGCAGTGGCCTTCTCTCCACTTGTCGGCCTCGCGGTCATGGTGGTTTTGCTCACAGTGGTGGCGTCCTACCGGCAAAATGTCCACGCCTATCCATCCGGCGGCGGCGACTACGAAATCGCCAGCGTCAACCTGGGCAAGTATGCCGGGCTCACGGTGGCGTCGGCCCTGCTGGTGGACTACGTGCTGACAGTGGCGGTGTCCATGTCCTCGGCGGCCACCTACCTCACTACGGCCATTCCCTCGCTGCACGGCCAACAGGCACTCATCGCCACCATCGGCGTGGTCATCCTTGCGTTGGTCAACCTCCGCGGGGTCAGGGAAGCCGGGACGCTCTTCGCTGTCCCCACCTATATCTTCATGGCGTCCATCCTCGGCATGACCGCGGTCGGCATCTTCCAAGCAGCTACCGGGACACTGGGTGAGGCACCCTCCGCCAACTTCACCATCGTCCCGGAGCCAGGCTTCGACGAGGGATTGGTGGGCCTTGCCGGAGCTTTCCTGCTGCTGCGGGCCTTTTCCTCCGGGGCCGCGGCGCTCACAGGTGTTGAGGCCATCAGCAACGGCGTTCCCAATTTCAGGAAACCAAAGAGCAAGAATGCGGCCAGCACGCTGCTGCTGTTGGGCGTCATAGCGGCCTCCATGCTGGCCGGAATCCTCTACCTTGCCAACGCCACCAAGGTGCACATTGTCCTGGACCCCGCGCGCGAGTTCCTGGTGGATGGCAAACCCCTGCCGGAGGGCTACATCCAGACGCCTGCCATCAGCCAGATCGCGGACACCATCTTTGGCTCGGGCTCCATCCTTTTCTATGTCGTGGTGGCTGCCACGGGTGTGATCCTGGTGTTCGCCTCCAACACCGCCTTCAACGGCTTTCCCGTGCTTGGCTCCATCCTGGCCCAGGACGGTTACCTTCCCCGCCAGCTCCGAACCAGGGGTGACCGCCTTGCCTTCAGCAACGGCGTTCTCGCCCTGGCGGCCGGCGCACTGGTGCTCATCCTTGCGTTCAATGCCGATGTCACCAAGCTGATCCAGCTTTATATTGTGGGTGTCTTCATCTCGTTCACGGCCAGCCAGCTCGGGATGATCCGCCACTGGGGCCGGGAGCTGAAGCTTGCAAGGGACAAGGCTGTCCGCCGCCGCATCTTCAAGTCGCGAACCATCAACATGCTGGGCTTTGGCATGACCGCATTGGTCCTGGTGATCGTCTTGATCACCAAGTTCGAGCAAGGTGCCTGGATCGCTTTGCTTGCGATGTTTGTCCTCTTCCTCATCATGTGGAGCATCCGGGCCCACTATGACAATGTGGCCCGGGAACTGGCCGTTGACGAGGACTCGTCCCCGCGTGCGTTGCCCACCCGTGTCCACGCGGTACTGCTTGTCTCGCACGTACGCAAGCCTGTCCTGAGGGCACTGGCCTATGCCAGGGCGTCGAGGCCTTCACGCCTTGACGCAATTACCGTGGACATCAATACCGAGGAGACCGAACACACCGTCCGGGATTGGGAGAAACTGGAAATTCCGGTTCCCCTGACCGTCCTGGCCAGCCCGTACCGCGAGACCGTGACGCCCATCATGGATTACATCAAGAACATGCGCCGTGATTCGCCGCGGGACTTGATCGTGGTTTACATCCCCGAATATGTCGTGGGCAAATGGTGGGAACAACTGGTCCATAACCAGACAGCACTCAGAATCAAGACGAGGCTCCACTTTGAACCTGGAGTCATGGTTGCCAGCGTTCCGTGGCAGCTGAAATCCTCCGAAGAAGCAAAGGCACTGCAGGATACCTAAATGACCTCCCACAGCAATTCCTCCCACACCGATCACCCCGTCAATGACCACCAAGGGGCATCCGGTACTGAACTGGTCGTTGACATTGGTCCCATAGCCCACGGAGGGCACTTCGTCGCGCGGCACGAAGGGCGCGTCATCTTCGTCCGGCACGCCATCCCGGGGGAGAAGGTCCGTATCCGGTTGACTGACTCCGGTGACTCGTCGCGCTTCTGGCGGGCCGACGTCGTCGAAGTCCTTGACGCTTCGCCCCACCGGGTCCCGCACTTTTGGAGGGCAGCGGATTCCCAGGCCTCCTGGCGCCGTGGCGGGCCGCCGGTTGGCGGCGCCGAGCTCGGGCATATTTCGCTGGAGCACCAGCGTGCCCTGAAAGCCGAGGTGCTGGCTGAACAACTCAAACGGCTTGCCGGGCTTGACCTCGCCACAGAGGTGGAAGCCGTGGGGGACCATAACGACGACGGCCTCGGCTGGCGCACACGCGCCGGCTTTGCCGTGACCTCCAAGGGTCGGTTGGGCATGCACGCCCATCGCTCGGACGTGGTGCTTCCCATCAAGGAGATGCCGTTGGCGCTCCCGGGACTGAACGACCTGAAGCTGTGGGACCTTGACCTCTCGGGCGTCGCCCGCGTCGAGGTTGCGGTCCCGGCCAATGGATCCAGGCCCCTGATACTGCTGGCGCCGGAGGAGGGGACGAGCCCCAAGAGGGTGCACAGCATTCTGTCGCAGTTGCCGCATGACGTGTCGGTCGCCAGCTTCGACCCCAGCAAGGGAGAGGTCCTGCAGCTCCGGGGGAGAACCTGGGTGCAGGAGACCGCGGCCGGCCACGAGTACCGGGTCACCGGCGAGGGTTTCTGGCAGATCCACAAGAACGCACCGGAAACGCTCGTGGGCGCTGTGACGGACTATCTTTCGCATGGCGGGTACTTGCAGCCGGGCGCCGCAGTTGCCGACCTCTACGCCGGTGCCGGGCTGTTCACGGCACCGCTGGCCGACGCCGTGGGTGTCACTGGATCGGTGCTCTCGGTGGAGGGTGCCCCCGGCGCGAGCCGCGACGCACGTAAGAACCTGCACGGTGAGCCGCAGGTGGAAATCGTCCAAGGGCGGGTGGAACGCGTGCTGCACCAGAGTGCCCGGAGCTTCGATTCCGTGGTGCTGGATCCACCGCGGGCCGGAGCCGGAAAAGCTGTGGTCAAGCAATTGATGGCCACTGGTCCCCGCGCAATCGCCTATGTGTCCTGCGATCCTGCTTCCTTTGCGCGTGATCTGGGTTACTTCCATCAGGGAGGTTGGCGCCTGGAGTCACTGCGGGCCTTCGATCTCTACCCCCATACCCACCACCTCGAAACAGTGGGCCTGATCGTCCCTTCCGCCTAGCCGGAGTGTCGCCCGCCCGCCGCAGTGCGGCGGGCGGCGCCGCGTTTGGGTGGCGACATGCCACTCTTGGGGCGGATGCCACTACGATGGGCGTAGTAGCCCCGCTTCGCTGGAATCATCGCCGCGGACCGGGGTGACCACGAGAGATGCCGCCCGGCTAAGTAAGGTGCGCCTAACTGGCTAGCGGCCAACCACGCGACAAAGATGAAACTGTTGCGAGAGGAGTCCTGCCATGAGCACTGTGGACAGCTTCGGTTCCAAAGGCGTACTGAATGTAGCCGGCACCGATTATGAAATTTTCCGGTTGAACTCCGTAGAGGGCGCAGACAGCCTTCCGTTCAGCCTTAAGGTATTGCTTGAAAACCTCCTGCGGACTGAGGATGGCGCCAATATTACGGCGGACCATGTCCGCGCCCTGGCCGGTTGGGATCCCAATGCGGAGCCCGATACGGAAATCCAGTTCACCCCGGCACGTGTCATCATGCAGGACTTCACTGGTGTTCCCTGCGTCGTTGACCTCGCCACCATGCGCGAAGCAGTCAAGGAACTCGGCGGCGATCCCAAGCGCGTCAACCCCTTGGCGCCTGCAGAAATGGTCATCGACCACTCCGTCCAGATCGACGCCTTCGGTAACTCCGGCGCACTGGAGCGCAACATGGAGATCGAATACCAGCGCAATGGTGAGCGCTACCAGTTCCTTCGCTGGGGCCAGACCGCGTTCGACGACTTCAAAGTTGTCCCGCCGGGAACCGGTATTGTCCACCAGGTCAACATCGAGTACCTGGCACGCACCGTGATGACCCGCGAGGTAGACGGTGTTCTTCGTGCCTACCCCGACACCTGTGTGGGCACTGACTCGCACACCACCATGGTCAACGGCCTGGGCATCCTGGGTTGGGGCGTCGGCGGCATCGAAGCCGAGGCAGCAATGCTTGGCCAGCCCGTTTCCATGCTGATCCCCCGCGTTGTGGGCTTCAAGCTCAAGGGCAGCATCCCGGCCGGCGCTACCGCCACCGACGTCGTCCTGACCATCACCGAAATGCTGCGCAAGCACGGTGTTGTTGGCAAGTTCGTTGAGTTCTACGGTGAAGGCGTAGCCGCTGTGCCGTTGGCCAACCGCGCCACCATCGGCAACATGAGCCCTGAATTCGGTTCCACGGCTGCCATGTTCCCCATCGACGACGTCACCCTGGAGTACCTGCGCCTGACCGGCCGTTCCGAAGCAAACGTCGCCCTCGTGGAGGCGTACAGCAAGGAACAGGGCCTCTGGCACGATCCCTCCCGCGAACTGCGCTTCTCCGAGTTCCTTGAGTTGGACCTGTCCACGGTTGTTCCTTCCATTTCCGGCCCCAAGCGTCCCCAGGACCGCATTGAGCTCACGGACGCCAAGGAGCAGTTCCGTAAGGACATCCACAACTACGTGGCCATCGAAGACGGCAGCGTTGACGAGTCGCTGGACGAGTCCTTCCCGGCGTCGGACGCGCCGTCGTTCACTCATGCTGACTCGCACACCACGGAGACGGAGCGCGTTTACTCCGCCGCCAACGGTGCGCATGGCCGCCCGTCGTCCCCGGTCAAGGTCAAGACTGCCGACGGACGCGAATTCGAGCTGGACCATGGTGCAGTGTCGATCGCATCGATCACGTCCTGCACCAACACGTCCAACCCGTCTGTGATGCTTGCTGCTGCCCTCCTGGCACGCAACGCCGTGGACAAGGGCCTGACGTCCAAGCCGTGGGTCAAGACCTCTGTTGCCCCCGGCTCCAAGGTGGTCACTGACTACTACGAAAAGTCCGGCCTCACGCCGTACCTGGAGAAGCTCGGCTTCTACATCGTCGGTTACGGTTGCGCCACCTGTATCGGTAACTCCGGTCCGCTGGAGCCTGAAATCTCCGAGGCTATCCAGGCCAACGATCTTTCCGTCACCGCAGTCCTCTCCGGCAACCGCAACTTCGAAGGCCGCATCAACCCGGACGTGAAGATGAACTACCTGGCGTCGCCGCCGCTGGTCATCGCCTACGCCCTGGCCGGTTCCATGGACTTCGATTTCGACACCGATGCCCTGGGCACCGACTCGGAAGGCAACGAGGTCTTCCTGAAGGACATCTGGCCGAACCCCACGGAGGTGCAGGAAGTCATCGACTCCTCCATCGACGAGGCCATGTTCGCCAAGGGTTACGAAGGCGTCTTCGACGGCGACGACCGTTGGAAGGCCCTCGACACCCCTGCAGGCGACACCTTCGCATGGGCCGAGGACTCCACCTACGTGCGGAAGCCCCCATACTTCGAGGGCATGAAGGCACAGCCGGACCCCGTCCAGGACATCGAGGGCGCCCGCGTCCTCCTGAAGCTCGGCGACTCCGTCACCACCGACCACATCTCCCCGGCTGGCTCGTTCAAGTCGGACACCCCTGCAGGCCAGTACCTTTTGGCCAACGGTGTGGAGCGCAAGGACTTCAACTCCTACGGTTCGCGCCGTGGCAACCACGAAGTCATGATCCGCGGCACGTTCGCCAACATCCGCATCAAGAACCAGCTCCTGGACGGTGTCGAGGGTGGCTTCACCCGCGACTTCAGCCAGGAAGGTGCACCGCAGGCGTACGTGTACGACGCCGCCCAGAACTACCAGGCAGCGGGAACGCCGCTGGTGGTGCTGGCAGGCAAGGAATACGGTTCGGGTTCTTCCCGTGACTGGGCTGCGAAGGGCACCGCGCTCCTGGGCGTCAAGGCCGTCATCGCCGAGAGCTACGAGCGTATCCACCGCTCCAACCTGATCGGCATGGGCGTCCTCCCGCTGCAGTACCCCGCAGGCGAGTCGGCAGCAACCCTGGGCCTGACCGGTACGGAAACGTTCGCAGTTGAAGGCGTCACCGAGCTGAACAACGGCACCACGCCGAAGACGCTCAAAGTGACGGCTACGGCAGAGGACGGTACCGTCAAGTCCTTCGACGCGGTTCTGCGCATCGATACCCCGGGTGAAGCGGACTACTACCGCAACGGCGGCATCCTGCAGTACGTGCTGCGCCAGATCTCCGCATAGCCAGTCGGCCGGTTTCCGGCTGATCCTGATGCCAGACAGCCCCGGCTGGTCGCCTGACCAGCCGGGGCTGTTGGCGTCCGGGTCCCGCCGCGATGCGGATCGTCGCGGTGGGAAACGCGCAGGCCCGGGCACGCGCTAAAGTTAACAAGCACGTCATTCACCCTAAGGAGGGCCGTTGGGACTTTTGGAAACCGTCAAGGATCCACAGGACCTGGCCAAACTGTCCGGCACCGAGCTGGAACAACTGGCCGGCGAAATCAGGGAATTCCTGATCACCAACGTAGCCGCGACAGGCGGACACCTGGGCCCAAACCTTGGTGTCGTTGAACTCACCCTGGCCGTCCACCGGATTTTCGAGTCCCCGCGGGACAGCATTGTCTTCGACACCGGGCATCAGTCCTACGTGCACAAGCTGCTTACCGGCCGCCAGGATTTCAGCACCCTCCGCCAGCAGGGTGGGCTCTCCGGTTATCCGGAGCGCGCTGAATCAGAGCACGACATTGTGGAGAGCTCCCACGCCTCGTCCTCCCTGTCCTGGGCCGACGGCATTTCACGGGCCCGGCAGCTGACCGGCGAAGGTGACCGGTTCGTCGTCGCGGTGGTGGGCGATGGCGCACTCACCGGTGGCATGACATGGGAAGCCATCAATAACATTGCCGCTGACAAACGGCGGCGTGTGGTCATTGTGGTCAATGACAACGGCCGTTCCTACGCACCCACTGTTGGCGGCTTTGCCGACTACCTCGCTTCACTGCGCCCCACCATCGACTCCCTGCGCACCACTCCGGCGTACGAGCGGATGCTGGACTGGTGGAAGAAAAAGCTCCAGAACGGCGGTCCCGCCGGGCAATTCACCTACAAGAGCCTGCACGCCATGAAGAAGGGCATCAAGGACTGGTGGGCTCCCCAAGGCATGTTCGAGGACCTGGGCATGAAGTACATCGGTCCGGTGGACGGGCACAGTCTCCAGGCCATGGAGAATGCGCTGAACACCGCCAAGGCCTACGGAGGCCCGGTGATCGTGCACGCGATGACCGAGAAGGGCCACGGTTATGCCCCGGCCCTGGCCAACGAGGCAGACCAATTCCACGCCGTGGGAATCATCGACCCCGAAACGGGCGAGTCCACGGAGATGCCTGGCGCCAGGTCATGGACCTCGGTGTTCGCTGAGGAGATCGCGGACATCGCTGATGAGCGCGAGGACATCGTGGGCATTACAGGCGCCATGCTGATCCCCGTGGGCCTGCACAAATTTGCTGAGCGGCACCCGGAACGCGTCATCGACGTCGGCATCGCTGAGCAGCACGCCCTCACGTCGGCTGCGGGCATGGCCTTCGGCGGCCTGCATCCCGTGGTGGCGGTCTATGCCACCTTCCTGAACCGGGCCTTTGACCAGCTCCTCATGGATGTGGCCCTGCATAAGGCCGGCGTCACGATTGTCCTGGACCGGGCCGGCGTCACCGGCCCGGACGGCCCCAGCCACCACGGCATGTGGGACATGGCGATGGTCCAGATCGTGCCGGGACTCCATTTGGCCGCACCCCGCGATGCCACCAGGCTCCGGGAAGAATTGCGGGAGGCTGTGGCGGTTGACGACGCCCCCACGGTGGTGCGCTTCTCCAAAGGCAGCGTCGGTTCCGAAGTTGAAGCGATTGAACGGCTTCACGACGGCGTTGACATCCTTGCCCGCCGACCCGAGGGATCCACCGAAAACGATGTCCTCATCGTCAGCGTCGGCGCCATGTCTGAGCTCGCGCTGGATGTGGCCGGACGGCTGGGTGCCCAAGGCATCAGTTCCACGGTAGTGGACCCCCGTTGGGTCCTTCCCGTCCGTAAATCGATCATTGCTCTCGCTGCCCGCCATCGCCTGGTCATCTGCATTGAAGACGGCGTGCGTGCCGGTGGCGTTGGCTCCCGCATACGGCAGGAGATGCGTGCTGCGGGGGTGGATACGGCCCTCAATGAAGTCGGTTTGCCTGTGGAGTTCCTGGTCCACGGCTCCCGGAGCCAGGTCCTGGAACGCGTTGGACTCACCGCCCAGAAGATAACGCACGACGTCGTAGCCCAGGTTCTGGGGACCAAGGTCCCCTTCGCGAGGCCCCTCCCAGGCCAGGAACACCCCACCACCGGCAGTCTGCCCACGTTGTGATGAATAACCCCGGACCGGGCGCACTGCAGCCCGGTGACCTCGTTGTGTCGAGGAACAGGAAATGGAACGGCAAAGCCCATTGGGTGGTGCCTGGCCGGTATCTTGGCGAAGACCTTCACGGCTGGTGGATTTTCCAGGGCGCGGGGGAGTTCTGTTCCCGTCCCGGGGCAGCCTTCTACACGGCTTCGGACGCTGTCCTGCTGGTCCCGAGGACCGGCGAGTTTGTGGCGACCTTTTACGACGATACGTACCCGGGCGACTTCCGCATTTACGTTGACCTCGCCACGTCCCACGACTGGAACACCATCAGGCCCGGCGTCACGGAGTTCCACATGATCGACATGGACCTGGACGTGATCCGTTCCACCCGGCACGGTGTGTTTGTTGACGATGAAGACGAGTTTGAGCAGCACCGGGTGGCCATGGGCTATCCGCACGACACAGTGGCCGCTATGCGCACGGAATGCGCCGCCCTCTTGGAGGCTGTAGCGGCCATGAAAGCACCGTTCGACGTCACTGGTGCCAGCACCAGCGCCGAATGGTTCAGAAAAGGACGGGCATGAGCGGCATTATTCGCACGTACAAGCGGGACGATGAGGGAGTACTTCACTTCCGGGAAGCCTGGTACGACGACGAGGACCAGCAGTTCGTGATTAATCACGGCGTGGTGGGTCATCAGAGCAAAACCGACGAAACCGGCGTGGAGGACGAATCCTCGGTGGAGGGCCTGATGTCGGCATTCGCTGCGCAGTGCGAGGAAGACGGATACGCGGAGATTCCAGAGTCGGAGCAGTTCTGGGTTGTTGCCCAGATTGCCCTCAAGACCAAGGACGGCACCGAGCGGGACCGTCATCTTGAACGGAAAGCCAAGGCCGCCCTGACAGGGGAACTGGCATGGCGCGGGTTGGGCATCGTGGACCGGTCCGAAATAGGCAATGGCCACTTGAACATCTTCTGCCTCTGCCCGGACGTGAACAAGGCCGTGAATGCCATCAAGATCTGTGTTCGTGGTGAGGACCTTGACTTCACCAAACTCACTATCGCTGCGGCGCCGCACAGCGAGCCCGACGCCTTCCGGCTGAAGCACTCGCCCAAGCAGGGCGTGGGCTTTACTCTCTAAGTAGCACCCCAACGCACCAGGAGGGACTTCCATGGCGTCCAAGAGCAACTGGCCCGGACATACACCACTGCCCAAGGGCCTCGCTGCACCGGCGAGACGGGCTTTGGCGCACGAAGGAATTGAGACCCTGGAGCAGTTGGCGGAATTCGGAGAGGTGAAAATCTCCAAGCTCCACGGCATGGGGCCGGTGGCCATCGCCCAGCTTGAGGATGCCATGGAGGAATCGGGAATCTCCTACAGCGGCGGCTAGGCTGATTTCATGACTGAATACCGACGCCTTGGCCATTCCGGATTGACTGTCTCAGCTGTTGGGCTGGGCTGCAACAATCTTGGACGCGCCAATACACCCACCGAGTCCCAGGAGGGCACGGACGACGTTGTCCATGCCGCGCTTGATGCCGGAGTGACCTTCTTTGACGTTGCCGATGTCTACGGCCGCGAGCCGGGACTGAGCGAGGCCATGTTGGGCAAGGCGCTCAAGGGCCGGCGTGACGACGTAGTCATCGGCACCAAGTTCGGCATGGACATGCGTGGAGTCAACGGCAACGACTTCGACGCCCGCGGTTCGCGCCGCTACATTGTGAGGGCCGTGGAAGCATCGCTCCGCCGCTTGGACACAGAGTGGATCGATCTCTACCAGTTCCATACCCCGGACGCGCGGACGCCCATCGAGGAGACCCTGGCCGCCTTGGATGACCTGGTGTCCAGCGGCAAGGTGCGGTACATCGGCCATTCCAACTTTGCCGGCTGGCAGATCGCTGAAGCGGAGTACGTCGGGCGCCAGCTTGGGGGCGCGCGCTTCATCTCGACGCAAAATCATTACAACCTCCTGGACCGGCGCGCAGAACTCGAGGTGCTTCCCGCGGCGGGAGCCTTTTCCTTGGGCGTCCTTCCTTACTTCCCCTTGGCCAACGGGCTGCTCACCGGAAAGTACTCTGCGGGCAAGGCCCCTGAAGGTTCCCGCTTGAGCCACACCCGCACCAACCTGGTGGACGACGCCGATTGGGACCAGCTGGGTCGCTTCGGCCAGTTCGCCAAGGAGCGGGACATCAGTGAATTGCAGCTGGCCTTCTCCTGGCTTGCCGCGCAGCCCGGTGTCGGCAGCGTGATCGCGGGCGCCACGCGTCCGGAGCAGATCCGCGAAAACGCCGAAGCTGTGTGCTGGGTACCTACCCAGGAAGACTGCGCGGAGCTGGATGAGATCTTCCCGCGGACGCCGAAGGTTGCACTCTTCTAGCCCGCTAGCACATCCCGCCCCCCGCCAGGCGTCCCTCTCTCAGAAAACAGACCCTAAAACGGAACGCTCTCCCACCTCGGTGAGAGAGCGTTCCGGTTTGGGCCGCGGGATGTGAGAGAGCGATCGGTTTAAGGGCCCGGGATGTGCGAGAGGGACGGATCAGGCAGGGGCTGATGCGACGCCGGGGGCGAGGAACCTCTTGCCGTTGACCCGCTCCGAAGCGCCCACGCGATCCAGGTACGGTGTGATGCCTCCGAGGAACATCGGCCAGCCGGCGCCCATGATGACGCAAAGGTCGATGTCTTCCGGTCCGGAGACCACGCCCTCGGCGAGCATGAGCCCGATTTCCTCGGCCAGGGCATCCTGCGTGCGTCGAAGGACGTCCTCGCCGGTGGACGGGGTGTCGCCGAAGGACATAATGGCCAAAGTCTCAGCCGGGATAACAGGAGTCCCATCGGGGCCTGGGACCCATAGTGACTTTACTCCGTTGTCGATGAGCTTCTGCAGGTTCTGCGAGACGGGGAACCGGTCGCCGAACGCTGTGTGCAGGGACTCCTGCACATGCTGGGCGACCGGCAGGCCAACCATGGCAGCCAGGGTGAACGGCGACATCGGCAGCCCCATGGGACGCAGGGCGTTGTCAGCGACGTCGGCAGGTGTTCCTTCGTCGAACGCTGCGATGACTTCACCCATGAGGCGGAGCAGGATGCGGTTGACCACAAAGGCTGCGGCATCCTTGACCAGCACCGCAGTCTTCTTGAGACCCTTGGCGAGTTCGAAGGCGGTGGCCAGCACGGCGTCGTCCGTCTTGGGTGCCCGCACAATCTCCAGGAGGGGCATGACAGCCACCGGGTTGAAGAAGTGGAAGCCCACCAGGCGTTCCGGGTGCTTCAGGTCCTCGGCCATGGCAGTGACAGACAGCGAAGACGTGTTGGTGGCCAGGATGCATTCGGGAGAAACAATTGCTTCAACCTCCGCGAAGACCTGCTTCTTGATGTGGAGTTCTTCGAAAACGGCCTCGATGACGAAGTCGGCGTCGGCGAAGGCTTCCTTGGAGACGGAACCCGTAATGAGCGCCTTGGTCCTGTTGGCGGCGTCGGGCTTGATCCGCTTCTTGGCCAGCATCTTGTCCACTTCGGCATGGACGTAGGCAACGCCCTTGTCCACCCTCGCCTGATCGATGTCGGTCATCACTACAGGGACTTTCAGCTGCCGGGCGAACAGCAAGGCCAGCTGGCTTGCCATGAGCCCTGCGCCTACCACGCCGACCTTGGTGACCGGGCGGGCAAGCTTGCGGTCAGGGGCCCCTGCAGGACGCTTTGAGCGCTTCTGGACAAGGTCCAGGAAAGCGTACACAGTGGAGCGGAACTCGTCCGTTTGCATGAGCCCTGCGAGGGTCTCACACTCGAGCTCTGCCGATTCCGCCTGTGTCATGGTGCGGTTGGCTTCTATGACGTCCAGGACCTTTGCCGGGGCAGGGGAGGCATTGGAGGTCTTGGACTCCACAAAAGCCCGTCCAGCGGTAACTGCGGCTGCCCACCGCCCAGCGACTGCGTCGTCCGCGGCATCTACGGAGTTCTTCCGCTCAGGTGTGACGTCGCCTGAAATAACCTTTGCCGCCCATGCGAGCGACTGTTCCACGAAGTCGGCAGGCTCGAAGATGGCGTCGGCCACCCCCAGCTCGAATGCCTGCGGTCCGGTGAGTGTCCGGTTGTTGCTCAGGGGATTCTCGATCATCACCTTGACGGCGTTCTCGGGACCGATGAGGCGCGGCAGGATATAGACGCCACCCCACCCCGGCACGAGGCCGATGAACGCTTCGGGGAGGGCCAAGGCGCCGGCACCGGTGGAGACGGTCCGGTACGTCGACTGCAGGGCGATTTCGAGTCCGCCGCCCAGGGCAAGGCCGTTGATGAAGGCGAAGCTTGGCACGCCAAGATTTGCCAGGGTGCTGTAGACGGCGTGGCCAAGCTGTGCCATCCAGAGGCCGTGCTCGCGCTCCTTGAGCGTTTTGACGGCCGACAGGTCGGCGCCGGCCACCAGGAAGTACGGCTTGCCCGTGACACCGACACCCACGATGTCACCCCGTGAAGCACGTTCCTTGAGTTGGTCCAGGACGCCGCCCAGTTCAACCAGCGTGTTGGGGCCCAGCGTGGTGGGCTTGGAGTGGTCCAAGCCATTGTCCAGGGTGATCAGCGCGAAGGTTCCTGCGCCACCCGGCAGCTGAATGTCCTGCACGTAGGAGTGGGTGACCACTTCGTCAGGGAAGAGGGCGGCGAGCTTCTGGAATTCGGCGGCGCTCATGCGGCGGCTCCTTCGGTGGTGGCGGTCTCAGCGGTGGAGGAAGCGTAGTCGGGGTGGTGCGGGTTCTCCCAGATCACTGTTGCACCCATGCCCAGGCCGATGCACATAGTGGTGATGCCGTAGCGCACTGTGGGATCCTCCTCGAATTGCCGGGCCAGCTGGTTCATCAGGCGGACGCCGGAGGAAGCAAGCGGATGTCCGACGGCGATCGCACCGCCATAGCGGTTGACGCGGGGGTCATTGTCGGCGATGCCGAAGTGGTCCAGGAAGCTCAGTACCTGGACCGCGAAGGCTTCATTGATCTCGAAGAGCCCGATGTCTTCTATGCCCAGTCCGGCGTTCTTGAGCGCCTTTTCCGTCGCCGGAACGGGGCCAATGCCCATGACCTCCGGTTCGACGCCCGCGAAGGCGTAGGAGACAAGGCGCATCTTGACGGAGAGTCCCAGCTCCTCGGCGGCTTCGGCCGACGCGAGAACGGCCGCCGTCGCGCCGTCATTCAAGCCAGCGGCGTTTCCGGCAGTGACGCGGCCGTGGGCACGGAAAGGGGTGCGAAGTTCGGCGAGGTCGGCCACCGTGGTTCCGGGGCGAGGGGGTTCGTCCGTGGTATGGAGCGCCCAGCCCTGGCCCGGCTTCATTGTGGCCACGGGGACGAGGTCGTGCTGTATTTGTTCGTTGGAGTACGCTGCGGCGAGCTTGGCTTGCGAAGCAGCGGCATAGGCATCCGTGCGGTCCTTGGTGATGGCCGGGAACCGGTCGTGCAGGTTTTCTGCCGTGTTGCCCATGTTCAGGGCAGCCGGGTCCACCAGCCGCTCGGACATGAACCGCGGATTGGGGTCGGCTCCGGCGCCCATGGGGTGGTTGCCCATATGTTCCACTCCGCCGGCGATGACGACGTCGTAGGCGCCAAAGCCGATGCCACTCGCCGTCGTGGTGACCGCCGTCATGGCGCCTGCGCACATGCGGTCGATGGCGAAGCCGGGAACGGTGCGCGGGAGGCCGGCCAGCAACGCGGCGGTGCGGCCGATGGTGAGGCCCTGGTCTCCGGTCTGCGTGGTGGCGGCAATGGCTACCTCGTCCACGCGGTCTGCTGGCAGGGACGGATTGCGCCGCATCAGTTCGCGGATGCACTTCACCACGAGGTCATCGGCCCTGGTGCCCGCGTAGATTCCCTTGTCGCCGGCTTTGCCGAACGGGGTGCGGACTCCGTCCACGAAAACGACATCGCGGACATTCCTTTGGGCACTGCGTGATGGACTCATGTATTAACTCCTCGTTGAGACATGGTGCCGGCCCGCGTCGCGGGTGCTCCGGTTGGCATTAACGCAATGTTACTCGCCGGTAACTTACGGTGCAAGGTGTGTCGACCTCCTGCCGAGTGACCCTGGAGACGCGAAAGGCCCGCCGCCGCGAACCGTAGTTCGGGTGACGGGCCTGGCAGTCTGGACAGACTCAGGCGGAGTCCGATGACTGTTGGGTTTCCTGTGCCTGCCGGCTGTCCTTCGTTTTGGATTCTTTGGCCGGCAGGGGTTTGGGGTTCAAGCAGGCGTCGGTGAGGATTGGTGCGGCGAAGGAGACCTGCCATTCGCGGGCACCCAGCTCCCGCAATTCAGCAGATACCGTTTCCAGGGATATGTCCGACGGTGGCCGCCAGGTGATCCGCCTCAGGAAGTCCGGTGTCAGCAGGTTCTCCACCGGCAGGTTGAGTTCGTCAGCCTTGGCCTGCAGCGCGGGCCGGGCGGTGGCCAGGCGCGCTGCAGCCTCCGGGTCGCGATCCACCCACACCCGCGGCGGCGGTGGAGCGTTGGTGGGCAGATGCAAGGGCGGAAGATCAGTCAGGGTGCGGGCGATGGTGATGCATCGCAGCCAGCGCGGTGCCTCCCGTTGGGCAGAGCGGCCGTGGAATCCCTTGGTGGCCAGTAGTTGGGGGACAGTGGTGGGCATGGCTTTCGCGGCTGCCACCAAGGCCGAATCAGGAATCAGGCGCCCCGGCGCCACATCGCGTTTACGTGCCAGCTGATCGCGCTCCTGCCAGAGTTCGCGGACTGCTGCCAACTGACGGCGGTCCCGGATCTGGTGCAACCCGGACGTTTTCCGCCAGGGATCGACGCGGGGCGGTGAAATACCGGCGGCAAGGATGCCGGCGAATTCCTGTTCGGCGTACTCCAGCTTGCCGTCCGCCTCCAGCAACTCGATGAGCTCTTCGCGCAATTCCGCAAGAACTTCGACGTCGAGCGCTGCGTACCGGAGCCAAGGCTCGGGCAGCGGGCGGGTGGACCAGTCGGCTGCAGAATGTTCTTTTGCCAGGCCGAATCCGAGGAGTTGCTCGATGACGGCCGCCAGGCCTACGCGGGGAAGGCCGGCAAGGCGGGCGGCAAGTTCGGTGTCGAACAGTTTGTCGGGCCACATGCCGAGTTCGGACAGGCAGGGAAGGTCCTGGGTGGCTGCATGCAGGATCCATTCGACGCCACGGAGAGCCTCGTTGATGATGTCCAGGTTGTCGAAAGGCTCGGGGTCGATCAGCCAGGTTCCCGCTCCGTCGCGGCGGATCTGCACCAGGAAGGCGCGTTGGCCGTAACGGAAGCCGGAGGCGCGCTCTGCGTCCACCCCGGCCGGTCCTGTTCCGGCGGCGATGGCGGCGGCGCATCGTTCAAGTCCGGCCGGAGTGTCGATGACCAGGGGGACGCCTTCGCGTGGCGTATCGAGATCGATGACTTCGGGGACGTGGCTGTCAAAGCCGTCTACCTTGATGTGGGTGGTGGGATCAGCAACCGGATCGCCGGCTGTGGTTTTATCCAGATTTTCAGGGGTCATGGTGGCTTAAGCTTACCGATTCACGCCGGGTTCTCGCCGGGACGCGGTGCTGACCGTGTATTGGCCGCCGTGGGCGACGTGTCAACAGTGGTCAATTCAGCCTCCTGTTGGGAAGTCCAGTGACGCCCGGCGGAAGGGGAGGAAGCCCGGCGAAAGTACAGACCATGTCTGACCAGGCCTCCAAGTGCGCCTGGACGTCAGCGCCGGCAGGGGTCCATGAAGCGCGAAGTTCAATGTCTATGGTGTCCGGGCGTTCGGCCACTGTGCCAAAGCTCTCGGAAAGGATCCTTGTTGCCGTGCCGCCAGCCGCGCGATACGGGGCTGCGTGGTTCTCCAGGGCGTCCACCAACCACGTCCAGGCGACGGAGCCCAGCATGGAGTCGTTGCCCATCTCAGCGTCCATTTGGGCCCGAATGTAGGTGACAATACGGAATTCACCTTCCCACACCGGTGAACCATCGGGATCGTAGAGGAGGATGAACCGGCCCGTGGCCAGTTCGTCGTCGTCCTCGCTCGCCGGCGTGTTCGCCTGGCTCGCTGCGAAGGCCTTGGCCGCCGGCCCGTGGACGGGAACGCGGCGCGTAGCCGCAGTGGGGCTGAAAACTTCCGCACCCAAAGCCACCGCGTACGGGGCCAGCCGGGCGGGCGCAGGGATCTCATCAAGCCGCAATTCGCTGCGGCATTGGGCTTTTCGAAGTGTTCCCAAGGCGAGGAGAAAGTCCGAGGGAACCTGTGCGAGGGCGTTCACCCTCGCAGGTTATGCTTCCGGGGCGGCGATTCCCAGCAGGCTCGCCGCCCCGGATGCGCGGGGTTACCGGGAGGCCAGCTCCCGCTTGATGCCAGCAACGAAGGCGTCGATGTCTTCCTCTGTGGTGTCAAAGGAGCACATCCACCGGACCTCACCTCTGGCGGCGTCCCAATCGTAGAAGGCGAAGCTCTTGCGCAGGCGGTCGGCAACGCCGGCCGGGAGGATGGCGAAGACGCCGTTGGACTGCGTCGCCTGGGTGGGCTCCACGCCGTCGATCGCTTCAACGGCCGTCCGCAGGCGGGAGGCCATGGCGTTGGCGTGGGCGGCCGAACGCAACCACAGTCCATCCTCCAGCAGGGCAATGAACTGGGCAGAGATAAAGCGCATCTTCGAGGCGAGCTGCATGTTCATCTTGCGAAGGAACTTCAGGCCATCAGCCGCCTCCGGGTTGAGTGCCACTACGACTTCGCCAAAAAGGAGTCCGTTCTTGGTGCCGCCGAAGGACAGGATGTCCACGCCGGCGTCGCGCGTGAAGGCCCGGAGGGGAACATCAAGGTGAGCGGCTGCGTTCGCCAGCCTGGCGCCATCCATGTGAAGCTTCATGCCCTTGGAATGGGCGTGGTCCGCGATGGCCCGCACTTCTTCCGGGGTGTAGCAGGTACCCAGTTCAGTGGTCTGGGTTATGGAGACCACCAAAGGCTGGGCCCGGTGCTCATCACCCCAGCCCCACGCTTCGCGATCAATCAGCTCGGGGGTGAGTTTGCCGTCCTCGGTGGGAACCTGGAGGAGCTTGATCCCGCCCACCCGTTCGGGTGCACCGTTCTCATCCATGTTGATGTGCGCGGTGGAGGCGCAGATCACCGCTCCCCACCGGGGAAGGAGGGATTGCAGGGCAAGGACGTTGGCGCCGGTGCCGTTGAAGACCGGGAAGGTCTCGATGCCCGGCCCGAATTGCTGCTCCAGCACCTCCTGCAGCCGTGCGGTGTACACATCCTCGCCGTAAGAGACCTGGTGCCCGCCATTGGCCGTTGCCAGTGCAGCGAGGATCTCCGGGTGCACGCCGGAGTAGTTATCGGAGGCAAATCCACGAACCGATGGGTCATGGAGCTGGCTGTTCCCAACCATCGTGTTGGCGCTGTTGGCGCGGTGGATGGCCTCTGTTGTGCTCGTCACTTGTTCATTCACGCTTTCAAGTCTATTTGGCCAGCAGGATGCGCTGGCCGTTGAGGTTTGCGGCCTGTTCTTCGAACAGTCCGACGACGGCGGCCGCCAGGTCCTCGACGTCCGTATAGCCGGGGAACCGCCTGTCCGGATGCGCGGCACGCATGGCGGAATCCACCAGGGCTTTGACCACGAAGATGACGGCTGCGCTGTGTTGGCCTTCTGGCTGCTGCTGGCTGGCCTGCCGGCCGTCCGCCTGCGCGCGGCGGAACCCGTCAGCCACTGCAAGGGTCCAGGCTTCAGCGGCAGCCTTTGCCGCGGCGTAACTGGCGGCAGCGGCAGTAGGAGCTGACGCGGAGGTGGAGGAGATCATCGCCAACCGGCCCTGCGGGGATGCCTCGAGCTGGCTGTAGAACACCCGGGAGACGTTGCGCAGGGTAGTGATCGCGCCCCGTTCCAGGGCATCCCAATCCTCATCGGATTGGTCTTCGATGCCTTTCGCGCCACGCCAACCGCCCACCAAGTGGATGACTCCATCCACCTTTTCAACGCCGTGGCCGGAGAGCCCGTCCGCGAGGTCGCGAACAGCCTCATACGAAGCGAGATCGCACACCAGGGGGACCACTCCATGGCCGGCTTCATTCGCCGCTTCCTGGATGCGAACGTCGTCCGAGCCCACAGTGAAGACCCGGTGACCGGCGGCCCCCAGAGCCCGCGCGGCAGCAATGCCGGACGCGCTGCTGCCGCCGGTCACAAGGATGGTCAGTGTGGGCATCAGGCCGCCGTCGCGCCGGTGATGCCCGTAGTGGATTCGATCACGGGACGCATCTTCTTCTCCAATGCTTCGTAGAACATGGACAGCGGGAACTCGTCGTCAAGGACCTGGTCGGTGAGCCCGCGGGGAGGACCGTCCAGCGGCAGGGCATCCGGTCCCTTGGCCCACACAGACGCCGGGTGGGCAGTCACCGTGCCGGAAATGAGTTCGTACGCAGCCAACCAGTGGGCGGCCTTCGGCCGGTCAATGGAACGCCAGTAGAGTTCTTCGATTCTGGCACCGAGTTCAACCACTACTGCAGCAGCATCCTCCCAGTCAATGGAGAGCTTGCTGTCCGTCCAGTGAAGGACGTGGTGCTGGTGCATCCACGCGAACAGCAGTTGACCGCCAAGTCCGTCATAGTTGCGGACACGGCTGCCGGTGATCGCGAAGCGGAAGATCCGGTCAAAAATCACCGCGTACTGAACAAGTTTTGCGTGCTTCCTGGCGTCAGGATCGGCGTTCTCATCCTTCTCGATGCGGACTGACTCGCGGAAGGCGGTCAAATCGCATCGCAACTCTTCCAACGAGTAGAGGAAGAACGGCATGCGCTGCTTGATCATGAACGGATCAAAAGGCAGATCACCCCGCATGTGGGTGCGGTCATGGATGAGGTCCCACATGACGAACGTGCGCTGGGTGAGTTCCTGGTCCTCGATCAACTGGGCTGCATCTGCTGGAAGTTCCAAAGAAGTGGTTGCTGCTGCTGCCTTGAGGACGCGGCGGAAGCGTGCGGCTTCACGGTCGGCGAAGATGGCGCCCCAGGTGAAGGTGGGAGTCTCGCGCACGGCAACGGTTTCGGGGAAGAGCACCGCGGAGTTGGTGTCGTACCCGGGAGTGAAATCGATGAAGCGGATGGGGACGAACAGCTTGTTGGAGTACTCGCCCGCTTCAAGCCCGCCAATGAACTCAGGCCAGATGACCTCGATCAATACGGCTTCGACCAGCCTGTTGGTGCTGCCGTTCTGCGTGTACATGGGGAAGACCACCAGGTGTTGGAGGCCGTCAACGCGCAGTTCCTGGGGCTGGAACGCCTGCAGGGAATCCAGGAAGTCCGGTACGCCGAAGCCGCCCTGTACCCACCGGCCAAAGTCCTCCACCAGCAACTCCAGGTAGCGGGCGTCGTGGGGGAACAGGGGAGCCAAAGATGTGACGGCGTCGCAGATCGTTGCTACGAGGGTTGTTGCCTCGCCGTGGACCGAGGGATCGGCGATGGAGCCGTCCTGTTCCTGGTGTGCTTGGAGTGCTGTGGCCGCGGCCTTCAGCGTTGTCCACTCGGCGTTGTCAGCGGTGACACGCGGGAGGGTGGAGGTGGCGATGGTTGTCATGGAGCTCGGCCCTTTCCGAAGTAGTGGTTGCTTCTGGGCCGAGCGTAGCAAGCGAAAAGCATTGCTAATTGAAAAAAGCCCCGAGGATAAGCAACTCTTGCCCTTTGGGTGTTCCTGCACAGTTCGAGATCCAGCGCCCCGCACTCCTGCAGGACAACAGCTCCGGACGGACCGAACCCATGGCCGGCCCGTCCGGACCCGTCAGCTCTCTTCCGGGTTGACCAGGCGGAGCGAGATGGAGTTGATGCAGAACCGCTGGTCCGTAGGGGTGCCGTAGCCCTCGCCCTCGAAGACGTGCCCCAAATGCGAATCACAGGTGGCGCAACGGACCTCCACCCGGTCCATGCCCATGGTGCGGTCATGAAGATAGCGGACCGTGCCTTCAGCCAAGGGAGCCCAGAACGACGGCCAGCCGCAATGGGAATCGAACTTCTCCTTGCTGGTAAACAGCTGGCTGCCACAAGCACGGCACTGATAGACGCCCTCTGTGTGGGTGTCCCAGTACTCGCCGGTGTACGGCCGCTCCGTTCCCGCCTGCCGCAGAACGCGGTATTCCTCGGGGGTCAACTCCTCGCGCCACTGGGCATCAGTTTTCTCCGCAGGCGCAGAAGTTGTCTTGCTTGTGTTCTCAGGAGTGTTCATGTCTTGTGCAACGCTCACGAGTCGCCGATAAATCCCGAACCCGCGTACAGATGGAGGACAGGAAGTCCCAATTGATCCTGCGCTTTGTTGGCCCAGTCGGTGTGGAACGTATCGGCGATGGCATGGGGGCGCGTGACCACTACGGCCTGCGCGGCATCGAGCGCACGCACTTTGGACACCAAGCCGGCCACGGCACCGCCGTCGACGACTTCACCCGTGACGCCGCCACCCAAACCGGCCAACGCCGCCAGGGAGGCCGTCAACGTCTCCGACGCTTCAGCACGCTCCGCCGCCGGATCCGGTGACTGCGCTGTAAGTTCGCGGAACGCCTTGGCGATCTCCAGCAACGAAAGATTCTCCAGGAAGTCCACCAGGAGATGTCGCTCGGTGTTGGCGGGAACCAGGACAACGAGGGGCGCGTCGCTGCCATCCACCAGTTTGGCGATGTTAACGCGGTCGTCGGGGCCAAGGGGCTCTTCAGTCAAGATGACTATGGGATCACTCATGGCTACAGCGTAGTCCCGCATAACCTGAGTCCGCAGGCTTTGGTACCGAATCAGGGTGCAGGTGCGCCGCGCGGCCCGCACCTGCACCCGGCGTGGCCAGGAAGCGGCAACAATGGAGGCATGGCATCGACACACGGGTCAGCGGGCGACGCTGCAGAGAACAAAATGTCCCTCCGTACCAAATGGGCCATAGGCGGCTTCCTCGCGGGCGGCACCCTCGCAGGCCTGCTCGGCGCCGGGTCCTCTGCGCTCGCCGTCTACTTTGCACGGCGCGTCATCACCCCGGCGGCCCGCCATGAGGACCAGGAGGTCCTGGCAGTCATCCGGGACGACAAGGGGCTCCAGGTCATCCTCGCGGCTACCCCGGACACCACCATCGACGGCGTGTTCAGTCTCTTCTTCGCCGGCGGTCAAGGACACGCGCGGATTGGCCGGATCGTGTCCTACTCCCCGGCCGAGCAGACTGTCCTCCGCGAGGTTGAAGAGGTCTACAGTGGCAATCTGGCAGAGGCCCGCCGTGGCTGGTGGAGCGGCGCTACCTACCCGGACCCGGCGTCGATCGGCCTTGCGGCCGAGGATGTGGAGATAAAGGTCGACGGCGGGCTGGCGCCGGCATGGTTGATCCGCGCTGATGCTTCCGCGGCAGCGCCGGTCTGGGCAATTATGGTGCACGGGCGTGGCGCCACGCGGCTTGAGGGCCTCCGGGCTGTGCGTACGGCGCGGAGCCTGGGGCTGGACAGCCTGCTCATCTCCTACCGCAACGACGGCCTGGCCCCTTCAGCCCTCGATGGGCGCTACGGCCTGGGATCCACTGAATGGCGGGACGTGGAGGCTGCCATTGATTACGCCTTGGAGCATGGGGCCGGGGAGGTCGTGCTGTTCGGGTGGTCCATGGGCGGAGCGATCAGCCTGCAGACAGCCGATCTCTCCAGGCACCGCCACCTCATCCGGGCCTTGGTGCTGGATGCCCCCGTCATCAACTGGGTCAATGTCATGGCCCACCATGCCCAAATGAACAGGATTCCCTACACCGTGGGGCGTTATGGCCAGTTGATGCTGGGTCATCCGCTGGGGCGCAGGCTGACCGGCCTCGCGGCTCCCGTTGACCTCAAGGCCATGGATTGGGAAGCCCGCGCCATTGAGCTGCGGACCCCCACGCTGTTGATCCACAGCGTCGACGACGACTACGTTCCGTTCGGCCCGTCCGCCAGCCTCGCCGAGAAGAACCCGGAAATGGTGACCTTTGAGCCCTTCAACGGTGCGCGGCACACCAAGGAATGGAACGTGGACCCGGAACGGTGGGAACGCGTAGTGCACGCATGGCTGCAGCGGGAATTGGCTCCACGGAACAACCCGGGACAGCCGGTGGCTGCAGGTCCGGAGGATGGTGCAGGCTCAGTGGGTGGTGCAGGACTGACTGGCGCTTCTGGCCAGACTGGCTAAGGCCGACGCCTGGTATCAGCTGGCGGGGAGGTGCCGATGGCCGCAACGGCTGCCTGTGTCAACCGGATGAGGTCCGCGGGAGCGAGTTCGATGTCCAGTCCGCGGCGGCCACCGGAGACCAGGATGGCGTCAAAGCCCAGCGCTGATTCGTCCAGGACCGTGGGGGAGGGCTGGCGCTGTCCCACGGGCGATATCCCGCCCAGCACGTAACCGGTGCGGCGCTCAGCGGCCTTGGGATCGGCCATGGCCGCTTTCTTCGCTCCCAACGCCGCAGCAACCGACTTCAGGTCCAGGTTTCCGGACACAGGGACAACGGCTACCGCCAGGCGGCCTTCGACCTCCACCATGAGTGTCTTGAAGACCCTCTCCGGCTCGATGCCCAGGACCTCCGCGGCTTCCATGCCGTAGCTGGGCGCGGCTGGATCATGGGCGTACGGGTGAAGCACAAAAGAAACGCCGGCCGCAGCAAGAGCTGCAGTAGCCGGCGTTCCCTGTGAAGCCATTTTTTTGGCCATACCGTCTGGTGGCGCCTTTCGGTGTCCTGGCGGGCTCAGTGCTCCAGCCGGCTGGCGGCTGCAACTTTGCGCTTGATGCGGCCGAGCATGGCCGTCATTCCCCGCATACGCAGGGGAGTAATGGCCCGCGTCAGGCCCAGCAGTTCGGGCATGTCGTCCGGAACAGCAAGGATCTCTTCGGCGGTAAGTCCGTCGAGTCCCTCGTGCAGGACACCGGCGAAGCCGCGGGTGGTCGGCGCCTCCTGGGGAGCCTTGAAGAAGAGCCGGTACTTGCGGGCACCGTCAGGATTCTTCTCCGACTCGATCGTGAGGAACAGCGGGGACTGGCATTCCACAACCTGCTCCAGCAACTCAGGGTGGTCCTTCAGGCGCTCTGGAAGCTCCGGAAGGCCCCTGGAGAACTCAAGCAGGAGCTGCAGACGGTCAGGCTCCGTCAGTGCCTGGAAGTCATCGACGATTTCCGCCAGCGCGGTGGGCAAAGTGTACGTACTCATCTCTTCCAGCTTACGCACAACCGCGGCGATTGCGCTCTGTATGCCGCAACACTACGGGCCTCCGGACGGTGGCGGATTCACGCGACGACTAGTTGCGTGCGAAGGCGGCTGGAACGGAACCGCGCTCTGCACCCTTGACGATGGGAACACGAACGGCATTGCCCCACTCTGTCCAGGAGCCGTCATAGTTGCGCACGGTATCGAAGCCCAGCAGGTACTTGAGCGCAAACCAGGTGTGGCTTGAGCGTTCGCCGATCCGGCAGTAGGCCACGACGTCGTCGCCGGCCGCCAGCCCGGCCTCACCCAGGTACAGGGCTTCGAGTTCTTCGCGGCTGCGGTAGGTGCCGTCCTCTGCAGCGGCCCGGGCCCAGGGAATGGATGCGGCCGTAGGGATGTGGCCGCCACGGAGTGCGCCCTCTTCGGGGTAGGCAGGCATGTGGGTGCGCTGTCCCGTGTATTCCTCGGGGGAGCGGACGTCGATCAGGGGGTTTCCCAGGTGTGCGAGGACATCTTCCTTGAAAGCGCGGATGGGAGCGTCGTTGCGCTCTACTTCCGGGTAGTCGCCGACTACGGGCTGTGAAGTTTCGGTGGTCAGTTCGCGGCCTTCGGCGATCCATTTGTCGCGGCCGCCATCCAGGAGGCGGACGTCTTCGTGGCCGAAGAGAGTGAAAACCCAGAGGGCGTAGGCAGCCCACCAGTTGGACTTGTCGCCGTAGATGACAACCGTGCTGTCGCGGGAGATTCCCTTTGATGATGCGAGGGCAGCGAAAGCAGCGCCGTCGACGTAGTCGCGGGTGACCTCATCGTTCAAATCGGTGTGCCAGTCGATCTTTACGGCTCCCGGGATGTGGCCGGTCTCGTACAGGAGGACGTCCTCATCGGACTCAACCACTACCAGTTTGCCGTCGGCAACAGCGCCGTCGGCAAGCGCGGATGCGAGCCATTCGGTGGAAACAAGGCGTTCGGGGTTCGCGTACGACGCGAACTTTTCGTTCTGTTCAACGGGGTAGGACATGGTGATGGCCTTTCACTGACAACGGACGGAAGCCTGGCCGTGGGGAGTGGTGCAGGTGCCGGCCCGGCTGCTTCCAACACTAACCACGGGGCGGCAGGAATGCTTCCCTGCGGTCACACGGTGAAACATGGGCTTGGTCACGTGTCCCGCCGGGGCCGCCGGAAGCCGGTATTCTTGCTGGGGACGTAATACCGAAGGAACGGACCACCGTGGTACAGATCGAACAACTGGCTGCCCGCACGCCGGCAGTCTCCGTGGAGGAGCTCCTCAAGGGCTTCTACCCCTCTCCGCGATTCGGAGAGGTATCGTTCGACAGCTACCGTCCCGACCCCTCGCAGCCGAGCCAGGCCAATGCCGTGAAGCTCCTCTCGGCCTTCGCCGACGGAGTGGCATCCGAAGACAACGGCGGCTTGTTCAAGAAGCTCTTCGCCAAGAAGGCGCCGGCCACCAGAGCAGGAATCTACCTTGACGGCGGCTTTGGCGTCGGCAAGACCCACCTCCTGGCCTCGTTGTGGCACAGGTCGCCCGGACCCAAGGCCTTCGGTACGTTCGTTGAATACACCAACCTGGTGGGTGCGCTTTCATTCCGCAAGACCGTGGAGGCGCTGAGCAGCTACAAGCTGGTCTGCATCGACGAATTTGAACTGGATGACCCCGGCGATACCGTGTTGATGTCCCGCCTGATGCGTGAACTGGCCGACGCCGGCGTCAAGCTCGCGGCCACGTCCAACACCCTGCCCGGCTCGCTGGGCGAGGGCCGCTTTGCCGCCGTCGATTTCCAACGCGAGATCCAGGTTCTCGCGGACCAGTTCGATGTTGTCAGGATCGACGGCGAGGACTTCCGGCACCGTGGATTGCCCGCTGCTCCGGCGCCGCTGAAGACCGAAGAGCTCAAACACCGTATGAAGGCCGAATTCGCCGGCAGGACCGTGGCGGTGGATGACTTCCGCACGCTGGTCAATCACCTGGCTGCGGTTCACCCCAGCCGTTACCGTCAACTCATCTCCGGCGTTGAAGCCGTGGTGTGGAGCGACGTCGAAACCATCACGGAGCAGGCAGTAGCCCTTCGCTTCGTAGTGCTGGCGGACAGGCTTTATGACAAAGATGTGCCCATCCTGGCCAGCGGCGTCCCCTTCGACAAACTCTTTACCGAAGAGATGATGACCGGCGGTTACACCAAGAAGTACTTCCGGGCTGTCTCCCGGCTGACCGCTCTTGCCCGTGAGGCGCAAAACCACGAACCCGCCTGATTCACGCTTTCTGAACAGGCTCGCGGCTCTTGAGCATCCAGCGCACCAGGATGCCTCCGGCCAGCGCCCAGAACGCAGCGCCAACCCCGGCAAAGCTGAGGCCAGACGCTGCCAACAGGAAAGTGATGCAAGCCGGAATGCGTTCCTCCGCTACAGCCAGCGCTGAGGAAATGGAGGCGGCCAGGGTCCCCAGGAGTGCCAGGCCGGCGACGGCTTCCAGGAGTCCTGGCGGGGCTGCGGCCACCAACGTCACCAGCGCCGCGGACGCCGCGGCCAGGACAAGGTAGGCCAGTCCGGAAACGAACGCTGCGATCCAACGCCTGCCATGGTCCTTGCCTGCTTCCTCTCCCGCCGCCAGCGCTGCGCTGAGCGCCGCGAGGTTTATCGCGTGTCCGCCGAAGGGTGCACCGGCAAGAGTGCCCGCGCCGGTGACCAGCATCGAGGGGCGCCATGGAGTGGTGTACCCGAACGACTTCAGGACTGCGACGCCTGGAATGTTTTGCGATGCCATGGTGACGATGAACAAGGGTAATGCCAGCCCTACGGCAGCCTCTAGGGAGAAGGCCGGAGTTGTCCACTCAAGCCTTGGCACGAGGCTGTGAAGGGGTACCTGGACTCCGTTGGAGACTATGTGGATCCCGATGACGGCGAGGGCAACCAGCAACGATGCCGGGACAGACCAACGCGGTGCGAACTTCATCAGCACAACCCAGCACAAGATCACCGGAGCAACGAGGAGCGGTGCCGAGCCCAACGACTTGAAGGGCGCCAGGCACAGGGGAAGCAGGACCCCGGCAAGCATGGCTTGCGCCAGCGCAGTAGGGATCCTGGCCATGAGGCGCCCCAACACCGGCAACAATCCCGTCAGGACGATCAGTACCCCGACCATCAGGAACGCGCCCACGGCAGCCGGCCAGCCGCCGTCGACCGTTCCAGCGGAGGCGAGCAGCGCTGCCCCGGGTGTTGACCACGCGAGCGTGACCGGCATCCTGGACCGCCAGGACAGCCACAGGATCCCGAGGCCGAAGGTCAGGGTGAGTGCCAGTAAACCGCTGGATGCCTGGGCCTGATTGGCCCCCACAGCTTGAAGACCTGCCAGGACTACTGCGAACGATGAAGTAAAGCCAACCAACGCTGTCACAATGCCGGCGGTGATCGGCGGGCCCAGTGTGTCCCGGCTGACATGGTTATGAGTGGTGGGCGGGGAGACAGAACGCATGAAGTCCAACGTACCCGAACAGCGGTCGGACGCCCTGTCGGTTAAACGCCAAGGGCACCGGTGGCGCCTCTCGGCGGGACCGGTGCCCCCTTGACGTATCTGGTACGGCGGCTCAGGCAGCTACGGCTGCTTCGGCTCATCCGTGACGGGAGCCTGTCCAGGCTTTCCGTCGTTCTTGGCCACGAAGTCGGAAGCGGCATTCTGGACCTTGTCGACGTGGCCGGCATACTTGCCGCCCGTCTTATTGTCCACAAAATCCCCGGCCTTTTCGATGCCATTCTTGATGGCTTCTTCGTTGCCTTGAATGAGACCCTGAGCCTTGCCCTTCAGGTCGTCAATTAAACCCACGGGCACCTCCCTTCCATCGCGGAGCCAGTTCGCTCCTCCGCGTCCGACCCTAACACCACTTGACAGGGGTGCCAAGGGTTGCGGATGACGCTGTGGACAAACTACGCCAATGGCTTACTTTCCACCTTGTGGCGCGGGCTGTCCGGGTTCATCAGTGAGTGCCTGCGACCGTACGCGAAGTAGATCACCAGGCCGATGACCAGCCACACTCCAAACCGGGCCCAGGTTTCCCAATGCAGTTGGAACATCAGGAACGCGGAGGCCAGGACGCCGAAGGCAGGGACGATCGGCATGAGCGGCAACCGGAACGTCCTCGGAGCATTTGGCTTGGTGTATCGGAAAACAATTACTGAAACGCAGACCACCACGAAGGCGGCCAGGATGCCGATGTTGGTGAGGTCGGCTACTTCTTTGATGGGGAAAACGCCGGCGAGGAAGGCCGAAGCAACGCCGGCGATCCACGTCACGCGCTGTGGCGTGCCGTGCCGGTCAGTCTTGGCGAACCAACCGGGCAGCAGGCCGTCGCGGCTCATGGAGAACCACACGCGCGTGACGCCCAACAGGAAGGTCAGCATGACGGTCAGGATGGAAAGCACCGCGAACACCGAGATGATGGTGGCAATGACGGGCAGTCCAACCCCCTGGAACGCCGACGCGAAGCCGGCCGTGGGGTTGATGTCCTTGTAGTTCTGCATACCGGTCAGGACCAGCGTGGCAGCTACGTACAAAAGCATGGCGATGATCAAGGACAAGATAATGGCCTTGGGCATGTGCTTCTTGCCGTCCTTCGCCTCTTCGGCCGCCGTGCTCATTGCGTCATAGCCGAAGACTGCGAAGAAGACGGTTGCGGCGCCGGCGATAACCGGACCGAAGCCGCTGGGCATGAACGGGTTGTAGTTCTCGGCGTTGACGTAGAAAATACCGAGTCCGATGATGAACAGGATCAGGATGACCTTGATGGCCACCGCTACCAGTTCGAACCGGCCAAAGGCCTTGGTTCCACGGCTCAGGATCCACGTGACCAACAGGCAGACCAAGATCGCCGGGAGGTTGATGAGGCCGCCCTTGCCCTCGTCGGCAGTGGACGTCATCCACGTTGGCATGTGGATTCCGATGCCGGAGAGGAACGCATCGAAGTAACCGGAGATGCCGATGGCCACCACAGCCACGATCGCGATGTATTCCAGCAGCAGATCCCAGCCGATGAACCAGCCAATGATCTCGCCGAGGGCCACGTAGCCGTAGGTGTAAGCCGAGCCGGCGCGTGGGATCATTCCAGCGAATTCGGCGTAGGACAGCGCGGCGGCGCCGGATGCCAAGCCGGCGATCAGGAAGGAAATCAGAACTGCGGGGCCTACGCCCGGAGTTCCCTCGCTCCCGTGGGCTACAAGGCCGGCGAGGGAGAAGATCCCGACGCCGATAATTCCGCCGACGCCGATGGCCGTCAGCTGCCAGAGGCCCAGACTTTTGAATAGTCCGCTGTGCTTGTTTTCTTCCTCAATGTCGTCGATCGGCTTGCGCCTCAGGACGGACTTGGAAGCCGTCTGTTGATTCATGGGGGTACTCCTGCCAGTTGGCGTGGAACGGTGATGAGCTCGCAGTACATTATGCGAGCCTAATCACATTAGATAAAGCGACTTCTTCTGAGGGGTATCGGTTACTTCAAGTAATGAATCGATTATTTGCTGAAGTTGGGTACAAAAAAAGCAGCTCCGGGGGAGCTGCTTTTCTTTCTGGAGCGGACGACGAGATTCGAACTCGCGACATCCACCTTGGCAAGGTGGTGCTCTACCAGCTGAGCTACGTCCGCACATGTTGTCTGCCGGGCTGATGCCTGGCCGTCAACAACAAACAAGTTGCCTTGTTCTGGTGGGCGATACTGGGATCGAACCAGTGACCTCTTCCGTGTCAGGGAAGCGCGCTACCGCTGCGCCAATCGCCCGTTTCCGGGTCCTATCGAGTAGGAGAGCGGACGACGAGATTCGAACTCGCGACATCCACCTTGGCAAGGTGGTGCTCTACCAGCTGAGCTACGTCCGCACATGTTGTCTGCCGGGCTGATGCCTGGCCGTCAACAACAAACAAGTTGCCTTGTTCTGGTGGGCGATACTGGGATCGAACCAGTGACCTCTTCCGTGTCAGGGAAGCGCGCTACCGCTGCGCCAATCGCCCATGCATCCAGCCAACTGCTGGAAGACATGGTTTTCACCGAGGTGGGTACGGGATTCGAACCCGTGTATACGGCTTTGCAGGCCGCTGCCTCGCCTCTCGGCCAACCCACCGTGTAAGCCGAATTCCGGGAAATTCCTGCTTTGACAGTGCCTTGCGAGCGGACGACGAGATTCGAACTCGCGACATCCACCTTGGCAAGGTGGTGCTCTACCAGCTGAGCTACGTCCGCAGTGTCGTTTCGACGGACAACCCTTCAGGCTTTCCGTCGCTTTCCGACGAGTAAAAACTCTATAGGAGGTTGTTGCAAACTCCAAATCGAGGGTGGGGATTTGGTTTCGCAGGTGGCTGGATCCTTGAATCTGCGCGGAATCCCCTGAGTTTCACCCATGTAATTCCACCGCTGTAGTTCCGTTGTCAATGAAGGCGCTGATCGGTTTTGCAATCAGGCCGTGGTCGGTTAGTGTTTTCTATGCACCCGGGCGATTGGCGCAGTGGTAGCGCGCTTCGTTCACACCGAAGAGGTCACTGGTTCGAACCCAGTATCGCCCACCAAGAGAAGCCCCCGGAATTCCGGGGGCTTTTGGGTTTCTGAGGCATTTTCCTCCACTCCCTGGTACCTGCGTGGGACTCGCGAGCGAGGTCCATGAATCCTGCTCGGCAGGATGATGGCTACCTACTGTCCCAAGTACCACGGGGACACCACACCGGTACTACCCAGTCCCACCACCAAGGTGTCTCGGTTTCAGTAATTGCCACGGTTGATCGCATTCCCCCTCTTGTCCTGGTGTCATTAAATGGCAATCAACCAGCAGGGCACGCACTCACCGTGGCGACGAGAACTGCGCCCCCGAGGCTTATCAGTACCTGCCGGCGGCCAACCTGGGATTCCTGCAGCTCAACCCGCGCAGGAACGAAGTTGCCAATCTTCATTGATCTTTGCCTCTCTCACATGGGGATTCGGTTCAACGCCAAGGCGCCGATGAAGGATCCCATACCGGACGCTGGTTAGTGCTAGTCGGGTTCTCCTGCGCTTGTGAGGATCGCGGCCACCACGTCCGCTTTTTGCCTGGTGTAAGCACTCCAGTCCTTGGTGCTGACGGCGGCCTCGCGCTTGACGGGGCAGTAATTGCACGGCATTCGCCAACACCGATGGGTATTTCGCGTCACGAAACGCTTCATCGGAGCACTTTGTCAACATGCGTGCTGAGGATGAACCTGATGTGCCCTGGACCCCTCCTGACCCTGGGCTGTCCACTTCGGAACTGGCGGAGACGGCTCCCATCCTTGCGGCGAAGCTGGCCCGGCTGCCGCCGGAGCAACTCGCAATGATCTTCCCGCCGGAGAATTCTGTCGGCCCTGTATGACACAGTCTTTATATGACTGCTCCACTGCTTGCCCACGCTACTGACTACGGCCGGATGTATGCCCGCTCTACCACGGAGCAATTTTCGGTTCCCTCCATCACCACGGTGATCGGACAACAGGCCCACTCGCTGGACGGTTGGTTCAGCTACATGGGTGCGAGCAGTCTCGCTGCGGACCCGGAGCTTCCGGCGATTCTTGGAAGCCCGGCCAAAACCCGCCAAGCGATCAACAAGGCGGCCAAAGCTGCTGAGGTGTATAGGGACGCGGCAGCAGCACGAGGCGACCGCGTGCACACGTACTGCGAGCAGGTTGCCTTGCGTGCTCTGGGACGTCCGCACCGCATGCAGGAATGCAGGGACGACCTCGCAGCCCATGGTGAGGAGGCGTTTGCCGCCCGCTTCGATGAATGGTGGGAACTGTACCGTGTGGAGCCGCTGGCCCCGGAGATCACCGTGTGGAACAAGACTGTGGGCTATGCCGGGACACTTGACCTTGTAGCCCGGATCAATGGGCGTATCTGTTTGATCGACTACAAGACCAAAGGCACCACGCGGGATGGAACGGTCAAGGCCCTCGATGACAAAGTGGTCATGCAACTCGCGGCCGGAATGAAGGCGGAGGAAAGCCTGGTCGATCCCGTTGCCGGAGTATGGGAGCCATGGAAATACGGAGACAACCCCATGCTGCTCGCTGTAGCCATCGGAGAGACCGAAGTCCGGCCGATGCGGGCCAACCCGGAAATCCTCAAGCACCACTGGTGGAAGTTCTGCGCGCTTCGGCGCGTCTGGGAAATGTCGGCAGACGTCTCTGCAGCGGGACAAGCGCTGTTGCCCATTGCTCCGCCGGTGTTCGCAGCGGTTGGCGCCGGAGCGGCAAACAGCGCCAGCGGTGATTGACCTCAACTAAACTGGCTTAGGCTCCGCAACACCCGGAGCCGGGTTTGACGATAGTGAGGACTGACAGCACATGGCAATTTTGAGTATCCGAATCATCGGGGATCCGGTGTTGCGCACCGTAGCGGACCCCGTCACCGATTTCGGTCCGGAGCTCGCCAAGCTGGTAGCTGACATGACGGAAACCATGGAGGACGTGGAGGGTGCGGGCCTCGCCGCACCTCAGATCGGCGTCAGCCAGCGCGTTTTTACTTACCGCATTGGTGGAGTGGAAGGCCACATCATCAACCCTGTCCTGGAAAACAGCGATGACTTCCAGCCGGATGAAGTAGAGGGTTGCCTCTCGATCCCCGGCCTGGGCTTCCCGGTCCGCCGTTTCCGGACAACCAGGGCCACCGGTGTTGATTTGAACGGCAACCCGGTCTCGGTGGAAGCAGAGGGCATGCTTGCCCGGTGTTTCCAGCACGAAACGGACCACCTTGACGGCATCTTGTACACGGACAGGTTGGAAGGGGAGGACCGTAAGGCAGCCCTCCGCGCCATCCGGAACGCCAACTACCATGCCATCACGGAGAAGACCACGTCACAGCGCGCCGCCAGCGTGGGATCCAGTTTTGGTGGCGGCAGTTTCGGGGCACCCGAGTGAGGGTCCTTTTCGCAGGAACCCCCGCGGTGGCCGTCCCATCGTTGGACGCTCTGGTTAAGGCGGGATTCGACGTCGTCGCGGTCCTGACGCGCCCGGACGCGCCGGTAGGCAGGAAGCGTGTACTGACACCTTCGCCCGTCGCAGCGCGGGCCATGGAACTGGGTATCGACGTCATCCGCGCGGCCAAGGTCGATGCGGAAACCACCGCCCGGATCTCGGACTTCGCCCCGGATGTCGCTGCCATTGTTGCCTACGGTGGAATTGTTCCTAAGGCAGCCTTGGGAGTTCCGAGGCATGGGTGGGTCAATCTGCATTTCTCGCTCCTCCCTGCTTGGCGGGGCGCTGCCCCCGTCCAGCGATCAATCATCGCGGGGGACGAAATCACCGGTGCCGTAACGTTCCAGCTCGAAGAAGGCCTCGATACCGGCCCCGTGTTCGGTACCCTCACTGAAGCTGTGCGGCCGGACGACACCTCCGGGGACCTCCTCAAGCGCCTCTCCATCAGCGGAGCCGTGCTTCTCAGCCAGACGCTTTCCGCGATCGACGCCGGTCAGGCTGCCCCGCAACCCCAAACCGGAGAAGTCTCCCTCGCTCCCAAATTGATGCTGGAGGACGGCCGCCTTGACTGGCAGCTGCCTGCCCTTGCCGTCAGTCGCCGGGCCCGTGGTGTGACACCCGAGCCGGGGGCATGGACAACGCTGGAAGGCCAGCGGATCAAACTTGAACCACTGGCACTCCGTCCTGAGATCAAGGACCTGGCTCCGGGCGCCATCAGGGTGGATGGCAAGTCTGTGCTGGTGGGCACCGGATCCCACGCCGTTGAGCTCGGCAGGATCCAGCCGGCAGGTAAGAAAATGATGTCGTCGGCTGACTGGGCCCGCGGCTTGGCAACACCCGAGAGAGTGGTATTCGAATGAGTGAGTCCGGCCGGCGAGGCCCCAACAACAGCGGGAACCGGGACGGCGCCGGACAAGGCAACCGGGGTGCACGTGGCGAAAGCCGGCGTGACGCCCAGGGCCGGGAGCGAAACCGTGGCCCTCAACGGGGCTTCACGAACAATGCTCCATCGCAGCGTACGCGCCGCGCTGACCCAGCCCGTCTTGTGGCCTTCGAAGTGCTCCGTGCTGTTGCTTCCGAGGATGCCTACGCCAACCTGGTGCTCCCAGCCCGCATCCGGGAACACCGGTTGGATCGCCGGGATGCCGGCTTCGCCACGGAGCTGAGCTACGGCGCTTTGCGCGGTCAAGGCACCTATGACGCTATTCTCGCCCGCTGCGTGGACCGCCCCCTCGAGCAGTTGGACCCTGCAATCCTGGATGCCCTGCGGATTGGCGCCCATCAGTTGCTCTCAATGCGTGTTCCTGCGCATGCAGCGTTGGACCAGACCGTTGGCTTGGCGCGTGCCGTCATCGGCGCAGGTCCGTCAGCCCTGATCAACGCAGTCCTGCGCAAGGTCACTGCCCACAGCATGGGCGAGTGGTTGGACATCCTGCTGGCCAACGAAACCGATGAAACCCGGATTGCCTCGCTTCGGCATGCCCACCCTGAATGGATTGTCCGCGCATTGCGCCAATCGCTTGTCAACCACGGACGTCCGAAGTCGGAAATTGATGACCTGCTGGAGGCGGACAACGCCGCGCCCGTGGTTAATCTGGTGGCACTGCCGGGTTTGGGAAGCCTGGACGAGGCTTTCGACAATGGGGCCACGGCAGGCGAACTGGTGGAAGATTCGGCATTGTCCGCCGGTGGAGACCTCGGCCGCCTGGAAACAGTTCGTCGCGGAACCACCCGCGTCCAGGATGTCGGATCCCAGCTGGTTGCCCGGGCCTTGGCTGGCGTGGACCTGGGCGCCTCCTCCGGAAGTGAACGCTGGTTGGACTTGTGCGCAGGTCCGGGAGGCAAGGCCGCTCTTCTGGCTGCCCTGGCGCACAGGGACGGCGCTACCTTGTTGGCCAACGAGCCCGCGCCACACAGGGCGAAGCTCGTTCAGCAGGCACTGTCGGCTGTTCCGGAGGACACATGGTCGGTACGGACGGGTGATGGACGCGACGTTGGTTCGGAGCAGGCGGAAGCTTTCGACCGCGTGTTGGTTGATGTTCCCTGCAGCGGGCTGGGAGCGTTGCGCAGGCGGCCCGAATCGCGCTGGCGGCGCTCACCCAAGGACATTGGCGACCTCGGTCCGTTGCAACGTGACCTCTTGAAGTCTGCAATTGATGCAGTAAAGCCCGGCGGCGTGGTTGCCTATGTGACATGCTCGCCGCACCCGGCCGAAACCACTGCGGTTGTCAGCGACGTCATGGCCAAGCGTGCGGACCTGGAACTACTCAACGCCGGGCAGGCTCTTGACGATGTCAGCCTCACCGGACACTTGGGCGCAGGTCACGAACAAACAGCCCAGTTGTGGCCGCACGTCCACCAGACCGATGCCATGTTCATGGCCATCATCCGTAAAAAGCCGTAACTGCCGGAACCCGGCTTTCCATTTCCACCGACCCAGAGGGGCTGCTTTGTCTCAGTGCTGTATCAATCCGAGCATCCTGTCTGCCGATTTCGTCAACCTTGAGGCGGAACTGCAGCGGATCAGCAATGCCGATGCCGTTCACGTCGACGTCATGGACAACCACTTTGTCCCCAACCTGACGCTGGGCCTTCCGGTCGTGCAGCGGATCCAGGCGGTCAGTCCGGTACCGTTGGACGCCCACCTGATGATTTCCGACGCCGACCGCTGGGCGCCTGCCTACGCGGACGCAGGCGTTGCTTCGGTGACGTTCCATGCGGAAGCCGCCATGGCCCCCGTCAAGCTGGCACGCGAACTGCGTGCGCGGGGATCCAAAGCTGGAATGGCCCTTCGTCCGGCTACGCCGGTTGAGCCCTACCTGGACATGCTCAGCGAGTTGGACATGCTGTTGATCATGACGGTGGAGCCCGGATTTGGTGGGCAGTCCTTCCTGGACATCACCCTGCCCAAAATCCGACGTGCGCGGGCTGCGGTAGAGGGCTCCGGCATCGGCGTGGCCATCCAAGTGGATGGGGGAATTACTGAGGAAACCATCATCAGGGCCGCAGAAGCCGGTGCCAATGTGTTCGTGGCAGGCTCGGCGGTCTATGGGCACCAGGACCCCGCAGCTGCGATCGATCGGCTCCGTGCAGCGGGCCAGGCTGTGACGGCGACGTTCGCCTGACGATCGTCACCACATGTTACGAAGATGGCTGGGAATAGCCCGGCCGTCTTGGTAGTTGTGGCAGAATAACAACACACATACGTGCTCCGGGGTCGGTGTAAGTCCGAACCGGCGGTTATAGTCCGCGACCCGCGAGCCATCGGATTCCAAGTGATTGGACCTTCGATGGCAGACGGTTGAACTGGTGAAATTCCGGTACCGACAGTTAAAGTCTGGATGGGAGAAGCACGTACAGTCATGCCGTGGGCGTTCCTTTAGCGACGCCCGGCATTGCGCTGTCGTACACCCCCGGAGTCATCGCGGCTTACTGGGAAGGAACGGCATGGACTTTCTGCGATGGCTCTTCGAAGCACAGATCCCCGTTGGAGGATCTGCTCTTGTCTTACGCGAAGTGCTTGGAAACATTTTTGGGCTCCTCAGCGCCCTCGGCGGTATGCGCCGCAAAGTCTGGGCTTGGCCGATCGGCATAATCGGCAACATCCTCCTGCTCACGGTCTTTCTGGGTAACGTCTTTGGTGCAGCTGCGCCGGCTACCCTGTGGGGGCAGGCAGCACGGCAGGTGATGTTCATCGCCGTCGCCATTTACGGCTGGTACCGGTGGCAGCAAGGCCGTCAATCGAGCAGCCAAGGGCGCGCCATTGTGCCTGGCTGGGCCAGCAACAAGGTCCGCATCGCCCTGGTTGGCGCCATGGTGGCCGGCACGGCAGCGCTGACGCCCTTGTTTGATGCCCTCGGTTCCTACCCGCCGGTCTGGGCCGACGCCTGGACCTTCATGGGGTCACTTCTGGCGACGTACGGCATGGCCCGTGGATGGACTGAGTTCTGGCTGATCTGGGTTGCCGTGGACATTGTAGGTGTGCCGTTGCTGTTCAGCGCCGGCTACTACGCCAGCGCGGTCATGTACCTGTTCTACGGCTTCTTCACCCTCACCGGGTTCTTCGTCTGGTGGCGGGCCGAAAAGCGCGAACGCACCGGTCGTGATGCCGGCACACCGGACCTTGCACTACCGGCGGGAGTTGCACGATGACGGCCGATACAGCCCTCTACACTCCGGCGGAGCGCGCGGCCATGGATGCCGCACTCGCCGCAGCCCTTGCCGGTCCCCGCGGAGCCAACCCGTTGGTTGGGGCAGTCATCCTCAGTCCCGGGGGCCAGCAATTGGCGACGGGATACCATCGGGGTGCCGGCACGGCCCATGCCGAAGCAGACGCGATCTCCGAAGCCCGCAAGCAAGGCATCGACACCGTGGGAACAACCATGGTGGTGACCCTGGAACCGTGCAACCATGTGGGCCGCACGGGACCCTGTGCGCAGGCAATCATGGCGGCGGGAATCTCAAAGGTGATTTACGCCGTCGACGATCCCCACGACCCCGCTGCGGGCGGTGCCCGTACGCTCCGTTCCGCCGGCGTGGAGGTCCGTTCCGGGCTGGCCCTGGAGCGGGCGTTCGACCTCAATCGCGATTGGTTCGACGCCGTTGCCGCCAAGCGCCCCTTCGTCACCTTGCACATCGCCCAGACGTTGGACAGCCGCATTGCGGCCGAGGACGGCACCAGTCAATGGATTTCCAGTCCGGAGTCGCTCGCTGACAACCATGGGCTGCGGGGACTCATCGACGCCATCCTGGTGGGCACGGGGACGGTCCTGATCGACAACCCCAGGCTGACTGCGAGGGACGCGGAGGGAGAACTCTCCAACCGGCAGCCGGTCCGCGCCGTAATGGGTTTACGGGAGGTCCCTGAGGATGCGGCAGTCCGGGGGACCGACGGGCGCTTTGTGCACCTGCCAACACGGGATCCGGCAGAGGCTTTGGGCATGCTGTTCGACCAGGGAGTCAGGCACGTCATGGTGGAAGGCGGCTCGTCCATCCTGAGCACATTCCTTGGCGCGCATCTCGTGGACGAGCTGATCGTCTACATGGCTCCGACGTTGCTGGGATCCGGAACTCCCGCCCTGCACGACCTCGGAATCACCACGCTGGCGGACGCCCAGCACTGGTCCTGGGACGACGCCGGTGGCGGAGCGGTCCGGACGCTCGGCAACGACCTTCGGCTGCACCTGCGGTCCCCAAGGGGCACCGCCGCCAATATCAAGAATTTGGTTCCACACAAGAGTTTGGTTCCGCGCGGTGAAGCTGCGGAACATGTCACAGGAGGACACTGATGTTTACGGGAATCGTTGCAGAACAAGGCACCGTGCTGGGCATTGAGCATGACGGCGACGCCAGCGCCACGCTGCGGCTGAAAGCACCCACCACCACCGATGGCTTGGCCTTGGGTGGTTCCATCGCCGTCAACGGAGTGTGCCTGACCGCCACACAAATTGACGGGCAGGACTTCAGCGTTGATGTCATGGGTGAAACCCTCGTCCGGACCACCATCGGCGGGTTGGCCCCGGGGGACACCGTGAACCTTGAACGCTGTGTTCCAGCGGGGGGACGGCTGGACGGCCATGTGGTGCAGGGGCACGTGGACGGTGTGGGGGAGTTGCTGGAACGCGAGGCCCTCGGAAATTGGGACCGGCTGCGGTTTGGTGTCCCGGCCCCGTTGGCACGCTACATCGCGGAGAAAGGTTCGATCGCCGTCGACGGTGTCTCGCTGACAGTGACCGCCGTCAGCGCTGCTGCCGAACCGGCGCCGTGGTTTGAGGTGGGGCTGATCCCCACAACGCTGGAAGAAACCGGGCTGGGAGCCAAGTCAGTGGGTGGCCACGTCAACCTGGAAGTGGACGTGTTGGCCAAGTACACCGAACGCCTCCTGTCCTTCGCGCCGCAGGCAGGGAGCACACGATGAGCGCCCCTGCAAAGACCTCACCGGCCGGAACTCCCCGTATAGCACTGGATCCCGTGGAAACGGCCATTGAGGCGATGGCCGCGGGCCGGGCAGTGATCGTGGTGGACAACGAGGACCGTGAGAACGAAGGTGACATTATTTTCGCGGCCCAGCATGCCACGCCCGCACTCATGGGATGGACCATCCGGTATTCATCCGGCGTCATCTGCGTCCCTTTGGACGGCGAACGTGCGGATGCACTGGTGCTGCCTCCCATGGTGGAGATCAACGAGGACGCCAAGGGGACCGCATACACCGTTTCCTGTGATGCAGCGATCGGCGTCAGTACAGGTATATCGGCTACGGACCGGGCCCTGACGGCCCGTATTCTGGCAGATCCGGGCAGCACCCCGGCCTCCATAACCCGTCCCGGGCATATTTTCCCGTTGCGTGCGGTTAAAGGGGGAGTGCGTGAACGTCCGGGTCACACGGAAGCTGCCGTAGACCTGTGTCGTCTTGCCGGGTTGGCCCCGGTGGGTGTGATCGCAGAGTTGGTACATGATGATGGTGAAATGATGCGCTTGGACAGCCTGCGCGACTTCGCCGCCGACCATGGATGCCCCCTCATCTCCATAGAGGACCTGGTGTCGTATGTTGAGGCGGTAGAGTCCCAGACGGCACCCATTTCACAGGAGGACGAGGAGAAGCGATGACCGCATCGACCACGCGCAGCAGCGACCACACCGGCCCTGCGCCCCACCCCGTCAGCGGTGGCCCGATCGTGCAGTTGCCCACGGCTTTCGGCGACTTTGTGGCTCAGGCCTGGACGGACCACGTGACCGGCGTTGAACACCTCGCCGTCAGTTCGCCCAATCCGCCGAAGGATGGCCGTGCGCCGCTGGTACGGCTGCACTCCGAGTGCCTGACCGGCGATGTTTTCGGTTCATACCGCTGCGACTGCGGAGAACAGCTGGCTTTTGCCTTGGAACTCATCCACGCCGAAGGCGGAACGCTGCTCTACCTGCGCGGCCAGGAGGGCCGCGGCATCGGGCTGGCCAACAAGATCAAGGCCTACGCCTTGCAGGAAGCCGGTTTCGACACAGTGGAAGCCAATGAGCAGCTGGGCTTGCCGGTTGATGCACGTTCGTACAGCGCGGCAGGACAGATCCTCGCCGAGATGGGACTTCATGAAGTCCGGCTTCTGAGCAATAATCCCGACAAGCAGCACCGGCTCGACAAGGCCGGAGTGACTGTGGTGGAAATGGTCCCCACCGAGGTGCCTTCACGCGAACAGAACCTGCGCTACCTGCAAACCAAGAAGGACCGGATGGACCACCGGCTGACGCTCGATGTCGAGCCCGTCAGCAATGGCAAGACGCCTTCGAACCACACCTTTGACAACAACCAAGACTGAACGGATCCACACCACACCATGAGCGGACACGGCGCCCCCACTATCGACCTCACCACCCTTAACCCTGAGGAAACCTCGCAGCTCAAGCTGGCCATTGTGGCAGCAAGCTGGCACACACAGATCATGGACGGGCTGGTGGATGGCGCACTTCGCGCCGCCAAGGAAGCCGGGATCGCCGAGCCCACACTCCTGCGGGTTCCGGGCAGCTTTGAGCTTCCTGTCGCCGCCGCCAGGCTCGCACCGCACTTTGACGCAGTGGTGGCACTTGGCGTGGTCATCCGCGGCGGGACACCGCACTTTGACTACGTATGCCAGGCCGCGACATCCGGACTCACCGATGTCAGTGTCCGCACCGGCGTGCCTGTGGGCTTCGGTGTCCTCACCTGTGACACCGAGCAGCAGGGCCTGGACCGCGCAGGCCTGCCCGGTTCCAAAGAAGATAAAGGCCACGAAGCTGTCACCGCAGCCCTCGCCACGGCAGTGACGTTGAAGCAGTTCAGCTAAAGCCCTTGCCTGCGGGCACTCAAGGGGATGTGGGTGTGTCTTCACTCACATCCCCTTCGTCATGCAACGCCCCAACAAGCGGTGTCCGCCCCGGAGCAAGTAGTCTGGAGGGCGTGAAGAATTTCGAGACGCTGTTCGCAGAACTGAGTGAGAAAGCAGCGACCCGCCCGGCAGGCTCGCGCACGGTTGCCGAACTGGACTCCGGAATCCACGGCATCGGCAAGAAGGTGGTCGAAGAGGCCGCCGAAGTCTGGATGGCCGCGGAGTACGAATCGGACGAAGCCGCCGCTGAGGAAATCTCCCAGCTGCTCTACCACCTGCAGGTCCTCATGCTCGCCAAGGGCCTCACTCTGGAGGACGTTTACAAGCATCTCTAGCCACGCCACTCCGCTCGCCTGTAGCGGAGCCCCTACGTGGCCAAGGTGCCTGAAAACTCCCTTCCAACAAGAAAGTCTCCCCATGCTCCGTGTAGCAGTCCCCAATAAGGGATCCCTGTCCGAAGCCGCCTCGGCCATGTTGTCCGAGGCCGGTTACCGCCAACGTCGCGATACCCGCGAGCTGGTCATGGTGGACCCCGACAACGACATTGAGTTCTTCTTCCTCCGTCCCCGTGACATCGCTGTTTACGTGGGCCAGGGAACGCTGGATGTCGGCATCACCGGCAGGGACCTCCTGCTCGATGCGAAGGTCGAAGCCGAGGAAATTCTTCCCCTGGGCTTTGCGCCGTCAACCTTCCGGTTTGCCGGTCCTGTAGGTGACTTCGCCGGCGTCGAACAGCTTGAAGGGAAGCGCCTGGCCACCAGCTATGACGGCCTCCTGCGCGACTATCTCGCCGGGCGCGGCGTGAACGCCACAGTGGTCCGCCTCGATGGTGCTGTGGAGTCCTCCGTACGCCTCGGCGTGGCGGACGCCATTGCCGACGTCGTCGAAACCGGAAACACCCTCAAGGCTGCCGGCATGGAGATCTTTGGCGATCCCATCCTGAAGTCCGAGGCCGTGCTCATCCGCCGCTCCGGTTCAGGTGGAGCAGCCAACGGTACAGCCAAGGAAATCGAGATCCTCATCCGCCGGCTCCAGGGCGTCCTGGTGGCCCGCCAGTACGTGCTGATGGACTACGACATCCGCAAGGACCTGGTGGAAGACGCCGCTGCGCTGACTCCCGGCCTTGAATCGCCCACCGTGTCGCCCCTGCGTGATTCGGAATGGGTTGCCGTGCGGTCAATGGTTCCCAAAAAAGAAACCAACCGCATCATGGACGAGCTCTACGACCTCGGTGCGCGCGCCATCCTGGTCAGCAGCATCCACGCCTGCCGCATCTAACCCACGCAGTGATCGAGTAGAGCCCAGCAGAACTGAGGAGCAGCACATGGCTGTAGCCGTCCGCGTCATACCCTGCCTTGATGTCGACGCGGGCCGCGTCGTCAAAGGCGTCAACTTTGAAGGCCTCCGCGACGCCGGTGATCCGGTGGAACTTGCGCACCGTTACGACAATGGCGGGGCCGATGAACTGACGTTCCTGGACGTCACTGCCTCATCCGGCAACCGCGAAACCACGTTCGACGTCGTTCGCCGCACGGCTGAGGAAGTCTTCATTCCCCTCACCGTGGGTGGTGGTGTCCGTGGCGTGGCAGAGGTGGACAAGCTCCTGCGCTTCGGTGCGGACAAGGCGTCCATCAATACCGCCGCTGTTGCCCGTCCGGAGGTCATTGACGAAATCACCCGTCACTTCGGCTCGCAGGTCCTGGTGCTCTCCGTGGATGCGCGCCGTACCCGCGAAGGTGACGTCCCGACGTCGTCCGGTTTTGAAGTGACCACCCACGGTGGCCGCACCGGAACCGGCATCGACGCCATCGCCTGGGCCAAGGAAGCAGCGGACCGGGGCGTGGGCGAAATCCTGCTCAACTCGATCGACGCCGACGGTACGAAGGACGGCTTCGACCTTGAATTGATCCGCTTGGTCCGCGCTGCAGTGAACATTCCGATCATTGCCTCGGGCGGCGCCGGGGAACCGGCCCACTTCCCGCCCGCCGTAGAAGCAGGAGCTGATGCCGTACTGGCCGCTTCGGTGTTCCACTTTGGTCCGGACGACATGATCGCCCAGGTCAAGGCCGCCATCCGGGAGGCCGGCTTCGAAGTCCGTTGATCGGCAATGATTAAAAGCAAGGGAGGGTCACCACGCAGTGACCCTCCCTTGGTTTGTTTAGAGGCCGATATCGGCGGACTGCAACAACGCGACGGCGTCCGGCTGGCCTTCGAAGGTGACCAAAGCCTGGCTGGTGCGGCCGTGCGCATGCATGAGCAATTCGCCCGGTTCGCCAACAATGGCGACGGAAACGGGGGCGCGCTTGGCGACATGCCGCGGCCCGGTGGGACGTACCAGGACGATGCCGAGGTCTACGCCGCGGTACAGGAAGGCAGCCCGCTTGATGAGGTCGTCCCACAGGGCATCCGAATATGCTTCGTCGAGTGCGCGGGGGGCCCAACGGTCGCCCGCGCGGCGGACGTCCTCAGTGTGAACGAAATACTCAATGAGGTTGGACGTCTCATCCAGGGCTTTGATCTTCAAGGGGGAGAGGGCCGGTGGGCCGGCGCGGAACGTCTTGATGAGGTCCGCGTAGGCGTCAGGGCTCTTGAGCTTGGCTGCAAGCTTGGAAGTGGCCTTTTCCGAGGCCTTGCCCAGGCTGGGAATCAGAAGGCCCAAACCCACTGCAATCTTCCGTTCGCGCAGATACAAATGAGCAGCAAGATCCCGCGTCTGCCACCCTTCGCAGAGCGTGGGGGAGTCAGGTCCGGCCGCCAGCAGGGTTTCGGCCAGTACTTCTCGGGAAGGATCGACGAAATGCATCACTTGTGAAACTAGCACGATCGGAGCCCTCATGCGCAGTGGAACCGCCGCAGAATCCGGCTCCCGCCAAAGGCACTAGACTTGATCTGATGTCAGAGCAGTCCGCCCCCAGCCACTCTCCCGCCGTGGAGCCCTCCAGCGACCCCGCAGGCCCCTTGCCGCAGGAGATCGCCAGCGCCCTCAAGCGTGATTCATCCGGACTCGTTGCCGCTATCGTGCAGCAGCATGACACCAACGAGGTCCTCATGCTTGGTTGGATGGATGACGAGGCTCTCCACCGCACCATGACCACGGGACGTGTGACGTTCTACTCGCGCTCCCGCCAGGAGTACTGGCGCAAGGGCGACACCTCCGGACACGTACAGTTCGTGAAGTCTGTCGCCCTTGACTGCGACGGCGATGCCCTCCTGATCCGCGTGGACCAGATCGGCGCAGCCTGCCACACCGGTACCCGGACCTGCTTCGATGGTCGCGACTTCACAGTTGTTACGGGCCACCGCGACTAAGGCACCCACTACTTTCCACTGACGCACCACCTCAGACAAAAGGCGGAGAACATAGCCATGCAGGACCTTGGAATCATCAGCCCGGGCCTGGAAGAGTTCCGCGAACTCGCCGTCCACAGCCGTGTCATCCCTGTCCGACTCAAGGTTCTGGCAGACGCCGAGACTCCTATCGGCTTGTACCGAAAGCTGGCCAAGGGCCAACCTGGAACATTCCTCTTGGAATCCGCGGCAGTTGGCGGCGCGTGGTCGCGTTACTCCTTCATCGGATCCAAGTCCCGTGCCACGCTGACCACCAAAGACGGACAGGCCCACTGGATTGGTGAGCCGCCCGTGGGGGTTCCGGTCTCGGGTAACCCTGTTGACGCGGTGCGGGACACCATCGAGGCACTCCAAACAGACCGCTTTGATGGGTTGCCGCCGTTCACGTCCGGTTTGGTGGGCTTCCTCGGGTGGGAAGCCGTCCGTCACTGGGAGCGGCTGACGTCTCCGCCCGAAGACGACCTGCACCTGCCTGAGATGGCCCTCAACCTGGTCACCGACATGGCTGTTCATGACAATGTGGACGGCACCGTCCTCCTGATTGCCAACGCCATCAACTTCGACGACAGCTCCGAGCGCGTGGACGACGCCTGGCACGACGCCGTCGCCCGGGTGAAGGGTTTGCTGGACCTGATCAGCACCCCCGTGGCCCAGCCGGTCTCTGTGCTGGAAACCGCTGCCCTGGACTTTGCTTCCAGCGTCCAGGAGCGGTGGGATGAAGCCAAGTACCTTGAGGCGATCGACCGCGGCAAGGAAGCCATTGTTGACGGCGAGGTTTTCCAAGTGGTGATTTCCCGGCGCTTCGAGATGGAATGCGCTGCGGATCCCCTGGATGTTTACCGCGTCCTGCGCAACACCAACCCGAGCCCGTACATGTATCTCTTCAGCCTGGAGGATGCGGACGGCCGCGGGTACTCGATTGTGGGTTCGTCACCGGAAGCGCTTGTGACTGTGACCGGCGAGGAAGTCATCACCCACCCCATCGCCGGTTCGCGCCCCCGTGGGAAGACCGTTGAGGCGGACAAAGCACTGGCGACAGAACTGCTGGCCGACCAGAAGGAGCGGGCCGAGCACCTGATGTTGGTGGACCTGTCCCGCAACGATCTGTCAAAGGTCTGTGTGGCAGGAACGGTGGACGTCACGCAGTTCATGGAAGTGGAGCGGTTCAGCCACATCATGCACCTGGTGTCCACCGTGGTAGGGAAGCTCGCTCCCCAGGCCAAGGCCTACGACGTCCTCAAAGCGACGTTCCCGGCGGGCACGCTGTCCGGCGCTCCCAAGCCCCGCGCGCTGCGACTGCTGGACGAACTGGAACCCCACCGGCGTGGCATCTACGGCGGCGTGGTGGGTTACCTGGACTTCGCCGGTGACATGGACATGGCGATTGCCATCCGGTCAGCCCTGCTCCGTGAAGGCCGCGCCTATGTCCAGGCCGGCGGTGGAATCGTGGCCGATTCGCACAAGCCATCCGAAGCGCTGGAGACGGTGAACAAAGCGGCCGCGCCCCTTCGGGCCGTTCACACCGCGGGATCGCTGCAGAACATTTCCGCTGAGACGGTAGGGACTGCGGATATCCACGACGACGGGACTTCCGCGTCATGAGCACCGCACCCTCAGCATCTCCCGTCAGGCAGCCGCCGCGCTGGGCACGTAAATCCACTGTGGTTCTCGCCACCACCATCCTTGCCCTGGCGGTATTCGGTGCCACCACGCAGACCTGGATCGAGGTCAGCCTGGATCCCACCGGAGCGTCCAACAGCGACCTCCACGTCCAAGGCAGCAAGGCAGCCACGGCAGTTACTGCCCTTGCGGTGGTCGCCTTGGCCGGCGGACTGGCAGCGTCCATTGCCGGGAAAATCGCGCGCTGGATCATCGCGGTCCTCATCGTCCTGTCGGCGGCCGGGATCATTCTTGCCGCAATCACTGTCCTGCTTGACCCGTTGGGTGCCGCCCAAGGTGCCATTGCTGCAGCAACAGGCGTGTCCGGCGGACAGGCTGACGCTGCGTCCACGGCGTTCCCGGTGGCAGCCATTGTGGCGGGTGCCCTGCTGGCCTTTTGCGCTGTTGCCTTGCCGCTGGCCGGACGTTATTGGACCTCCCGGACCAAGTACGACGCCGGCGCGCGGGGCCGGAAGAGCAGTAACGAACCGGTGGACGAGATTGACAGCTGGGACAGCCTGTCGCGTGGTGAGGACCCTACGTAGGCAGCCACAGTGGGCTTCCGGGCAGGTGTGGCGCAACAAAAGCCCACACGCCTGTCGTGACGTCGGACGATGTCCCGGGCGCCGCCAATAAATGGCAGAATGTAAGCAGTATTCATCCTGAGGAGATTTCACATGAGCAAAACAACAGTGTCCGCAAACCAAGCTGAATCCACCATGGCCAGCCACGCTGACGCCATTGGCCACGGAAACAGCCCGGCTGCCTGGACCTGCGTACTTGTGATGCTGGTCGGTGCCCTGATTTCCTCCATCGCGTTCGTCATTGCCAGTACCCCGATCTTCATTGGCGGACTGGTTGTCATGGTCATCGGCCTGATCGTGGGCTTCGTCATGCGCAAGGCGGGCTACGGAGTGGGCGGCAGCAAGCTGCAGAACAACGGCCACTAATCGTGACCGTTCTTGATGACATCATTGTTGGCGTCAAGGAGGAGATGGAGACGCGCAGCCGTCTCGTTTCCCTTGCGGAGCTGAAGGACCGCGCCGCAGGTGCCGCCCCGGCCCACGATGCATGGGCCGCCCTGGGTGGTCCCTCATCCGTCCGCAACGACCTCAAGGTCATCGCAGAAATCAAGCGTCGCAGCCCGTCCAAGGGCGACCTCGCGCCCATCGCGGATCCCGCTTCCCTTGCGGTTCAGTATGCCGACGGCGGGGCTTCCGTCATCAGCGTCCTGACCGAACAGCGCCGTTTCGGCGGCTCGCTGGCCGACCTCGATGCCGTCCGCGCCGCCGTCGATATTCCCTTGCTGCGCAAGGACTTCACGGTGGACGAGTACCAGATCTGGGAAGCCCGTGCCCACGGCGCCGACCTCATCCTGCTTATTGTCGCGGCAGTGTCGGACTCGGAGTTGGCGGAGTTCAGCGCGCTGAGCCACGAGCTCGGCATGAACGTGCTCGTGGAAACCCACACCGAGGAAGAGATCGAGCGCGCCGTCGCGGCCCAGGCCAAGATCATCGGCGTCAATGTCCGCAACCTCAAGACCCTCGACGTCGACCGCTCGGTTTTCAGTTCCCTGGCTGGATTGATTCCTGCCGAGGCCGTCATCGTCGCCGAGTCGGGTGTGCGGGGCGTGGACGACGTCTCGCATTACGCCGCGGGCGGCGCCAACGCCATCCTGGTGGGGGAGGCGCTTGTCAGCGACTCCACGCCGCGCGAACGCATCACCGAATTCAAGGCAGCTGGAGCTGCCGCCATCGCCGTCAGGAACTGAGGCAGTCACTGAATCACGGCGAACTGTCGCAAGGCAGCCCGGGCTTGAGCCTGCGGCTGCCTTGCGGCACGTGGAACTACCCAATGAACTAACTGGAACAGGACGGTGAGACTGATGGTCAACGCGCCAACAGCCGGCTCAGAAGAGAATGCGGCTGACGCATTCCTGCAAGGTGGCCCTTCGCTGCGCAACGCCTCCGGGCCCTATTTCGGCAACTACGGCGGACGCTGGATGCCCGAGTCCCTCATCGCCGCCCTCGACGAAGTCCAGGACACCTTCGAGAAAGCCAAAGCTGACCCCGAGTTCATCGCTCAGCTCAAGGACCTCAACAAAAACTACTCCGGCCGGCCTTCCCTCCTCACCGAAGCCAAACGCTTCTCCGAGCACGCCGGCGGAGCACGCATCTTCCTCAAGCGCGAAGACCTGAACCACACCGGGTCCCACAAGATCAACAACGTCCTGGGCCAGGCCCTCCTCGCCAAGCGCATGGGCAAGACACGGGTGATCGCGGAAACCGGCGCCGGACAGCACGGCGTGGCCAGTGCCACGGCGGCAGCTTTGCTTGGCCTGGAATGTGTGGTCTACATGGGTGCCGAGGATTGCCGGCGCCAGGCCCTGAACGTTGCCCGCATGCAGCTGCTCGGTGCCACCGTGGTACCCGTGACCAACGGCTCCCAGACACTCAAGGACGCCATCAACGACGCCCTGCGCGACTGGGTCTCGAACGTCGAACACACCCACTACCTTCTGGGTACCGCGGCCGGGGCACATCCATTCCCTGCCATGGTCCGCTATTTCCATGAAGTCATTGGCGAGGAAGCCCGCAGCCAGATCCTGGAGCAAACAGGCAAGCTCCCCGATGCCATTGCCGCATGTATCGGTGGTGGGTCCAACGCGATCGGCCTGTTCCACGCTTTCCTTGACGACGCATCCGTCAAGATCTATGGCTTTGAAGCAGGCGGAGAAGGTGTCGAGACCGGTCGCCACGCGGCTGCGATCTCCCTGGGCCGTCCCGGTGTCCTGCACGGCGCCCGTTCCTACCTCATGCAGGACGAAGACGGCCAGACCATCGAGTCCCACTCCATCTCTGCGGGTCTGGACTACCCCAGCGTGGGTCCGGAGCACTCATACCTGGCCGACATTGGGCGCGTCACGTATGAGGCGGTCACGGATACCGAAGCGATGGATGCCTTCAGCCTCCTGTGCCGGACCGAGGGCATCATTCCCGCCATCGAGTCCTCGCACGCCTTGGCCGGCGCCATCAAGATCGGCCATCGGTTGACCGAAGGCAAGGAGAACCCTTCCGACGTCACGGTGATCGTGAACCTGTCCGGTCGTGGAGACAAGGACGTGGAGACAGCCGCGGCCTGGTTCAACATGTTGGATGAAGAAGGCCACGTCAAGGGCACTACGTTATCTACCCGTAAGCCCAAGGGCCCCACCGAGCGCACGTCCGATGCCGGGGATGTCAACGAGGACCAGAACTGATGACTGAAGAATTCGCCAGCAAATCCGCTGCCGCCATCGATCGTGCCAAGGCAGAAGGCCGTGCCGCCCTGGTGGGCTACCTCCCCGCGGGGTACCCCACCGTCCAGGAAAGCATCGAGGCGGGCATCGCCTTGGCCCGCAATGGCGCTGACCTCATCGAGATCGGCATCCCGTACTCCGATCCTGTGATGGACGGCCCGGTCATCCAGGCTGCAACCACCGAGGCGATCGCCAACGGATTCCGTGTCAGCAACGTTTTCGACGTTGTTGCCGGCATCACCGCCGCTACGGATGCGGCCGTGCTGGTCATGACCTACTGGAACCCGGTCATGCGCATGGGTGTCGATGAATTCTCCCGGCGCCTGGCCGAAGCCGGGGGAGCCGGGCTCATCACCCCCGACTTGGTCCCTGACGAGGCTCATGAGTGGTTCGAGGCCTCGGATAAGTATGGCTTGGACCGGGTGTTCCTCGTGGCACCTTCGTCCACCCCGGAGCGACTTGATATGACCGTCAAGGCAAGTCGTGGATTCGTCTACGCTGTCTCAATCATGGGCGTCACCGGAACGCGCACCTCTGTCAGCAGCAGTGCTGAAGACGTGGTGGCCCGTGCCCACGCTGCCGGAGCCGGGCGCGTGTGCGTCGGTTTGGGCGTGTCCAACCCGGACCATGTCCGTGAAATTGCCGGCTATGCTGACGGCGTGATCGTTGGAACCGCCTTGGTGGCGGCTCTCCGCGATGGCGGCGTGGACGCTGTCGGGCAACTCACCAAGAACCTCAGCGCCGGCTTGGGCCGCGCAGCTGCAGAAGCCTAGAAAAGGAAACCGCGAAGCGAATGCAGACCGTCCTCCACGCAGCGGCAATGGTCCCCATGAGTATCCCGAGCCCATCGTGGTCCGGTTTCGACATTCCGCTACCGTGGGGGACGCTGCGTATCCACGCTTACGCCCTCTGCATCCTGGCGGGCATCATCGTTGGCCTGTGGCTGACGTCGGCCCGATGGAAGCGCCGTGGCGCTCCTGAAGGCAGCCTGTGGGACATTGCCATCTGGGCAATTCCTTTCGGCATCATCGGCGGCCGGCTCTACCATGTGTTCTCCTCGCCTGACGCTTACTTCGGTCCGGGCTTTGACGGTACCGGGGACCTGTCCCTGATTCCGCAGATTCAGCGAGGCGGACTCGGCATTTGGGGTGCCGTCATCCTGGGTGCCGTGGGCGCGTGGATTGGTTGCCGCCGGGCAGGCGTCAAACTGACGGCTTTCCTGGACGCAGCTGCGCCGGGACTTCTGCTGGCCCAGGCGATCGGCCGTTTGGGGAACTGGTTCAACCAGGAACTCTTCGGTGCGCCGACCACCTTGCCTTGGGGACTGGAGATTGATCCAGCCAACGCGAACTTCCCGCCGGATATGGCGGCAGGCACGCTGTTTCACCCCACGTTCCTCTACGAGATGCTGTGGAACCTGCTGGGCGTGGCCATCCTTCTGCTGCTGGACAAGAAGTTCAACTTCCGGTGGGGACGGCTCTTCTGGCTCTACGCGGTGTACTACACCCTGGGCCGGGTGTGGATCGAGGCGTTGCGCATCGATGATGCTGAACAGATCAATCTGTTTGGCATTACCACCAGGCTCAATGTGTGGACCAGCATCTTTGTCTTCATTGCTGCGCTGGCCATCTTCTTCATCCTCGGCCGCCGGGGACGGCCTGTGCCCGACACTCCTTACTTGGCGGGGCGCGAGCCGGAAGAGAAGGCCGGAAAAGAGGCCATTCCGGTGACGAGCGTCACCAGTCATGATGTGGACGCATCTGTCTCAGATACTGGTTCGCGTGGTAATCTCCCTGATAACCAAAGCGATTCGGGCCACGTTGACGAGCCGCAGAAAACAGCAGGGAAGCCGGAAAAGGACAGCACGTCCGCCCCGGAATCCACATCTGCTGCAACTGCCGCAAGGAAGGCCCCCGGATCCACGCCGAAGGCTGACGACACCAAGTAGTCACGTTCGGTCAAGGGGCAACAGAGTCACCGCTCGTAGGGCCCAGTCCACAGCGTCGTGGCACCCCGGAAACCGGACCGCAGCATACCGATGTTTACTGGTCAAGCCGGGGCCAGAGGTCTGCGTAACTGTTCGTTGCGCTGGATCGGCTGGCCTACAATTCCAATTACTAGCGCTTTGTTGTGCCCGTCACAGGGCAGGCAAGGTGGGGCCAACGTTGTCCCTTCCATACGCACGATCTCGAGGAAGGACGTCTCCCATGACCCATCTTCATAACCCCGGTTGGTCCGAAAATATCGAACCTCAGGGTGCCATGTCTCCATTCAAGCGCTTTGCCGCGCTCCCGGAGGCCCAGGGTCTTTACAACCCTGATACGGAGAAGGACGCCTGCGGCCTGGCTATTATTGCCACGCTCCGCGGGGAACCGGGATACGACATCGTGGAAGCGGCTCTGACCGCCCTCCGCAATCTCGAACACCGCGGCGCCGTGGGCGCCGACGAAGGTACCGGCGACGGTGCGGGCCTGCTTATGCAGGTACCGGACGAGTTCTTCCGGGCCGTCACCGAATTCGAACTGCCCGCCCCTGGCCAGTACGTGGTGGGCACAGCTTTCCTTCCCGCCGAGTCCCGCGAAGCAGAAACCGCGAAGGCCGGCATTGAAGCGCTTGCAGCCGACGAAGGCCTGACGGTCCTCGGCTGGCGTGAAGTTCCAGTGGTCGCCGATCTGGTCGGCGCCATGGCACGGGCCTGTATGCCGTACTTCTCGCAGCCGTTCTTTGCCTCTGCCACCGGTGAGCAGCTTGAGCACAATGAGCTGGACTCCCGCGCTTGGCGCATCCGCAAGCGTGCCCAGAACAAGTTCGGCGTGTACTTCCCGTCGCTGTCCTCGCGCACCGTCGTTTACAAGGGCATGCTGACCACAGCCCAGTTGGAGCCGTTCTACCCGGACCTTTCGGATAAGCGCTTCAAGACGAAGCTCGCCATTGTCCACTCGCGCTTCTCTACCAACACGTTCCCGTCATGGCCTTTGGCGCAGCCTTTCCGCACCATCGCGCACAACGGTGAAATCAACACGGTCAAGGGCAACCGCAACTGGATGCGTGCGCGTCAGTCGCAGCTGGCGAGCCCGCTGCTGGGTTCCGTTCCCGAAGAGCTGTACCCGATCTGCACCCCCGGTGCCTCGGACTCCGCTTCCTTCGACGAGGTTGCCGAGCTCCTGTGGCTGTCCGGCCGCCCCATCACGCACTCCATCATGATGATGATCCCGGAAGCGTGGGAGAACCACGCCACCATGGATCCCGCCCGCCGTGCTTTCTATGAGTACCACTCACTGCTCATGGAGCCGTGGGACGGTCCGGCCGCGGTTTCCTTTACCGACGGCAACCTCGTTGGTGCAACCCTGGACCGCAACGGCCTGCGCCCGGGACGCTACTGGATCACCGAAGACGGCCTCATCATCTTTGCCTCCGAAGTTGGGGTGATCGAGGTAGAGCCTTCCAACGTGGTCAAGAAGGGCCGCGTCGCCCCCGGCAAGATGTTCCTGGTGGACACCGAAGCCGGACGCATCATTGACGACGCCGAGGTCAAGGCCGAGGTTGCTGCTGCCAATCCGTGGGCTGAATGGCTCAAGGACAACCTGATCGACATCAACGAGCTCCCTGAGCGCGAGCACGTGGTCCACACCGCGGCGTCGGTCAACATCCGCCAGCGCACGTTCGGGTACACCACCGAAGAGCTCAAGATCCTGCTCGGCCCGATGGCCCGCACGGGTGCCGAGCCCCTGGGTGCCATGGGTTCGGATACTCCTGTCGCCGTGCTTTCCAAGCGCCCACGCCTGCTGTTCGACTACTTTGTGCAGTCCTTCGCCCAGGTCACCAACCCGCCACTGGACGCCATCCGCGAGGAACTGGTCACTTCACTGAAGTGTGCCATCGGCCCCAACGGCAACCTCCTGGACGGCAAGCAGGTCCGCCAGCCGCAGATCTCCCTGCCGTTCCCGGTCATCAACAACGACCAGCTCGCCAAGATCGCGAACATCGAGACGCCCGACGGCGACCGCATCGCCATGAAGGTCCGCGGCCTTTACCGCCCGGAGGGTGGGGAAGCGGCACTTCGTGCACGCCTGACCGAAATCTGCGAACAGGTTTCCGGCGCGATCAACCGCGGTGTGCAGTACGTGGTGCTGTCCGACCGTGACTCAAACGCACAGTGGGCGCCGATTCCCTCGCTCCTGCTGGTCAGCGCCGTTCACCACCACCTGCTCCGCAGCGCCAACCGCACCAAGACCGCGCTGGTGGTTGAGGCCGGCGATGTCCGCGAGACGCACCACGTCGCCGTGCTCATTGGCTACGGCGCGTCCGCAGTCAACCCATACCTGGCCATGGAATCGGTGGAACAGCTGATCTCCAATGGTGACGTCACGGGCGTCACCGCTGAAGACGGCGTCTACAACCTGATCAAGGGTCTCGGCAAGGGTGTCCTGAAGATCATGTCCAAGATGGGTATTTCCACCGTGGCTTCCTACACGGGCGCCCAGACCTTTGAAGCGCTGGGCCTGTCCCAGGAGCTCGTGGACGAATTCTTCTCCGGCACGCATTCCCAGCTGGGGGGCGTCGGCTTGGACGTCATCGCTGCCGAAGTTTCGGCGCGCCACCAGATGGCCTACCCCGAAGGTGGCATCGAGCACCCGCACCAGCCGCTTCTTGGCGGTGGCGAGTACCAGTGGCGCCGCGACGGTGAACCGCACCTCTTCAACCCTGAGACTGTGTTCCGCCTGCAGCACGCTACCCGCGAACGCCGGTACGACATTTTCAAGGCCTACTCCAAGGGCATCGACGACCAGTCCGAGAACCTGATGACCCTGCGTGGGCTCCTGAAGTTCAAGGACGGTGTACGCCCTGCGGTTCCGCTCGAGGAAGTGGAACCGGTCTCCAGCATCGTCAAGCGGTTCTCTACCGGTGCCATGAGCTACGGCTCCATTTCCAAGGAAGCGCACGAGACCCTGGCCATTGCCATGAACCGTTTGGGCGCCAAATCCAATACGGGTGAAGGTGGCGAGGACGTTGACCGCCTGCTGGATCCGGAGCGCCGCTCTGCCATCAAGCAGATCGCTTCCGGCCGCTTCGGCGTCACCAGCCTGTACTTGACCAACGCCGACGACATCCAGATCAAGATGGCCCAGGGTGCCAAGCCCGGCGAAGGTGGCCAGCTGATGGCCCAGAAGGTCTACCCCTGGGTAGCCCGGACGCGTCACTCGACTCCCGGCGTTGGACTCATTTCCCCGCCCCCGCACCACGACATCTACTCGATCGAAGATCTCGCACAGCTCATCTACGATGCCAAGCGCGCCAACCCTTCGGCCCGTGTCCACGTGAAGCTGGTTTCGGAAGTCGGGATCGGCACGGTGGCGTCCGGCGTCACCAAGGCGAAGGCCGACGTCGTACTTGTTTCAGGTCACGACGGCGGTACCGGCGCCTCGCCGCTGAACTCGCTCAAGCACGCGGGCGTGCCGTGGGAACTCGGCCTGGCCGAGACCCAGCAGACCCTCATGCTCAACGGTCTCCGCGACCGCGTGGTGGTTCAGGTGGATGGCCAGCTCAAGACCGGCCGCGACGTTGTTATTGCTGCCCTGCTGGGTGGCGAGGAATACGGTTTCGCGACTGCTCCGCTGGTGGTTTCAGGCTGCATCATGATGCGCGTCTGCCACCTGGACACCTGTCCCGTTGGTGTTGCCACACAGAACCCCGAGCTCCGCTCCCGCTTCAACGGCAAGCCCGAGTTCGTGGTCAACTTCTTCGAGTTCCTCGCAGAAGAAGTCCGCGAAATCCTTGCAGAGCTCGGTTTCCGCAGCCTGGAAGAAGCCATCGGTCACGCCGAGGTGCTGGACACCCGCGAAGCGATCAACCACTGGAAGGCCGAAGGGCTGGACCTCGATCCCATCCTGCACGGGCTGGAGTTCGACGACGACGTGCCGCTGCGCAACATGACCGGCCAGAACCACGAGCTGGACAAGCACTTTGACCAGCGGCTCATCACCATGGCCCAGGAAGCACTCAGCGACCGCATGCCCGTCAAGATCACCCTCGACGTCATTAACACAGACCGGTCCGTGGGTACGATGCTGGGCCACGTGGTGACCAAGACCTTCGGCATCGATGTCCTGGCGACCGACACCATCGACGTCACGCTCAACGGCACCGCAGGCCAGTCGCTCGGAGCGTTCCTGCCCGCGGGCATTACGCTGCGGATGTTCGGCGATTCCAACGACTACGTCGGCAAGGGTCTCTCCGGCGGCCGCATCATCGTCCGCCCGGACCGCACCAACGTGTTCCAGGCAGAGCGCAATGTCATTGCAGGCAACGTCATCGGCTACGGTGCCACCAGCGGCGAGATGTTCCTGCGTGGCCAGGTTGGCGAACGCTTCCTGGTCCGAAACTCCGGTGCGACCGCCGTCGTCGAAGGTATTGGCGATCACGGGTGCGAGTACATGACCGGTGGCCAGACCTTGATCATCGGGCGCACCGGCCGTAACTTCGGTGCCGGCATGTCCGGTGGTACCGCCTATGTGCTGGACCTGCAGCCCGAGCGTGTCAACAAGATGGCCCTCGACACCGGCGAACTCCAGCTCCTGGAGCTCGATGCCGAGGACCGCGACATCGTTCACGGCCTCCTCACCAAGCACCTTGAGGAAACCGAATCCGTCCTGGCCGGCCGTCTGCTCGAAAACTTCGACGACACCGCCGCCCGCATCACCAAAGTACTGCCCCGCGACTACGCAGCAGTCCTGCAAACCCGTCTCGACGCCATTGAAGAGGGTTTGGACCCCGATGGCGAAGAAGTATGGTCTCGAATCCTGGAGGTAACCGGTGGCTGATCCACGCGGATTTCTGAAAGTCCGGCAGCGCGAAACGCAGCCACGCCGTCCTGTTCCCGTCCGCATCATGGACTGGAAAGAGGTGTACGAAGCACAGGAAAAGGGTGTCCTGAAGAGCCAGGCCGGCCGCTGCATGGACTGTGGCGTTCCGTTTTGCCACCAGGGTTGCCCGCTGGGCAACCTGATTCCTGAGTGGAACGACCTCGTGTGGCGGGATAAGGGTGAAGAAGCGATTGAGCGACTTCATGCCACGAATAACTTCCCGGAATTCACGGGCCGTCTGTGCCCTGCACCCTGCGAAGCGTCCTGCGTGCTGGGTATCAACCAGCCTGCAGTGACCATCAAGCAGGTCGAGGTTTCGATCATCGACCAGGCCTTCGACAACGACTGGGTCCAGCCGCTGCCGCCGACGCGCCTCACTGGCAAAACAGTGGCCGTGGTGGGATCCGGACCGGCAGGCCTGGCCGTGGCACAGCAGCTGACCCGTGTTGGCCACACCGTGGCCGTCTACGAACGCGACGACAAGATTGGCGGACTGCTCCGCTACGGCATCCCCGACTTCAAAATGGAGAAGGAACAGGTTGACCGCCGCCTGGAGCAGATGAAGGCCGAAGGCACCCGCTTCCGGACCGGAGTCGCCGTTGGTACAGACGTGACCTGGGAGCAGCTGCGTCGCCGTTACGATGCCGTCGTAGTCGCCACCGGTGCTACCGTGCCGCGTGACCTGCCCATCCCGGGCCGCGACCTTGAGGGCGTCCACTTCGCCATGGATTACCTGGTTCCTTCGAACCGTATGGTGGCAGGGGAGAACCCCGAAAACCACATTGATGCCCGCGGCAAGCACGTTGTCATCCTCGGTGGTGGCGATACCGGTGCTGACTGCATCGGCACCGCCCACCGCCATCAGGCCGCTTCGGTGACCACGCTCGCGATCGGCAAGCAGCCGCCGTCGGAACGTGCAGGACACCAGCCGTGGCCGACGTTCCCCACCCTCTTCGAGGTCGCAAGCGCCCACGAAGAAGGCGGCGAGCGTACCTACCTTGCGTCCACCGTTGAGTTCGTTGGAGAAAACGGCAAACTCACCGGCGTCAAAGTTGCTGAAACCGAGTTCGTGGACGGCAAACGCCTGCCCAAGGCCGGTACAGAACGGATCATCCCAGCTGACCTTGTCTTCCTGAGCCTTGGCTTTACCGGCGCTGAGCCGGCAGGAATCACGGAGCAGGTCAGCGCAGAGTTCGACGGTCGGGGCAACGTTGCCCGCGACGGCTACTACATGACGAACACCGAGGGCGTGTTTGTTGCCGGCGATGCCGGACGTGGCCAGTCACTGATTGTGTGGGCCATTGCGGAAGGCCGTGCATGTGCGGCCGCAGTGGACAAGTTCCTGATGGGAAGCACCATTCTCCCGGCACCGGTCGCCCCCACCGACCGGGCAATAGCGGTCTTATAGCGCCGGCAGGAACGTTTCTTTTACTCAATCAGCATGAACTACTTAGGGTAGGTATATGAGACGCGCGAAAATTGTGGCAACTTTCGGCCCGGCTATCTCCAGCTTCGACAACACCCTCGCGGTGCTGGAGGCCGGCGTCGACGTTGCTCGCATGAACATGAGCCACGGCGACTACTCCGTGCATGACATCACCTACGAAAACGTCCGCAAGGCTGCGGCGCAGCTGGGCAAGCCTGTTGCGATCATGGCTGACCTCCAGGGACCCAAGATCCGTCTTGGCCGTTTTGTTGACGGACCCCACGAGCTGGCCGTCGGCGACACCTTCACCATCACCACCGAAGACGTACCCGGCACCAAGGACATCTGCTCCACCACGCTCAAGAGCCTCACTGAAGACGTCAACGTGGGCGATGCCCTGCTGATCGACGACGGCAAGGTGGCCATGCGTGCCATCGAGGTTGACGACGTCAAAGTAGTCGCCACCGTTACTGTTGGCGGCAAGGTTTCCAACAACAAGGGCATCAACCTGCCCGGTGTTGCCGTCAACGTCCCCGCCTTGAGCGAAAAGGACGAGGACGACCTCCGTTGGGCCCTCAAGCGCGGCGCCGACCTCATCGCCCTCTCGTTCGTGCGTGATGCCTCAGACATCAAGCGCGTCCACGAGATCATGGACGAAGAAGGCCGCCGTGTTCCGGTGATCGCCAAGATCGAAAAGCCGCAGGCAGTGGAGCAGCTCCACGAAATCATCGACGCCTTCGACGCCATCATGGTTGCCCGTGGCGATCTCGGTGTCGAGCTGCCGCTCGAAGAGGTGCCGATCGTCCAGAAGCGTGCCATTGAACTGGCGCGTCGCTGGGCCAAGCCGGTCATCGTGGCTACCCAGGTACTGGAATCCATGATCGACAACCCGCGTCCGACGCGTGCCGAGGCTTCAGACTGCGCCAACGCAGTTCTCGACGGCGCCGATGCAGTCATGCTCTCCGGCGAAACCTCTGTGGGCCAGTACCCCATCGAAACCGTCAAGGTCATGGCCCGGATCATCGAGTCCACCGAAGTTCACGGCCTCGAGCGCGTCCCCCCGCTGGGTACCAAGCCCAAGACCCGCGGTGGCGCCATCACCCGTGCCGCCGTCGAAATCGCCGACCAGTTGGACGCAAAGTACATCTGTACTTTCACCCAGTCCGGTGACTCGGCACGCCGCCTTTCGCGCCTCCGCCCGGTCAAGCCGGTCTTCGCGTTCACGCCGGTGGAGCACGTCTGGAACCAGCTTGCCCTCACCTGGGGCATCCAGCCGGTACTGGTTCCCTCCGTGGGCCACACCGACGAGATGACCGCACAAGTGGACAAGAGCCTGCTGGAAATGGATCTTGTGGACGAAGGCGACCTGGTTGTCATCGCCGCCGGTTCCCCTCCAGGACAGGCCGGTTCCACGAACTCACTGAAGGTCCACAAGGTGGGTGACCTCGCCGATACCTCCAAGGTTGACGACGGTTCACGCAAGGAACCTGTTGGCCCGTGGCCTGAAAAGAAGTCCAAGACCAAGAGCTAGTTCTTCGGTTGTTGAATGCGGGCCCCGCCTTATGGCGGGGCCCGCATTTTTGTTTGTTGGTGGTGAGTACGACGGCGGCCGCCCACCTCGCAGGGCCGGTTCTAGCGGTCGTTGCAACACCCAGAATTTTTGGGAGTTGCAACGACCGTGTCGTCTTTAAAGAAGGTACCGGTAAACCGGCGGATGTACGCGCCTGAGCTAAGGACTCAGTTCTTTCAAGCCCTTGATCGTCTTGGCAGCGTCACTGCCGCAGCTTCGGAACTTGGACTGAATCGGGTGACTTGTTACCAGTGGTGCCGGAAGGCTGGCGTCCGGAACGAGAAGGTCGTCAGGACGCAGTACGCGCCAGAGCAGAAGGAAGAGTTCTTCACGGTCCTCCGGCGCGTGGAGAGCGTGACTCTGGCCGCTGCCGAACTTGGTTTGAACGTCAATACCTGCCACCGCTGGGCCTCGGAAGCGGGAATTGCCAGCAAAGCCCCAGGATCCGACCGGCGGGAGAAATTCCTTCGGCTGCGGAAGGTCGGAATGAGCCGAAGCGAAGCCATCACCGCCGTAGGTGTCAATCCTAAGACCGCCCGGGAGTGGGAACGCGGGATCAGGAAGTCTGGTGGGCGACGCATTTATCCGGATGGCCGGGTGGTCGATTACAAACGTGGTGTGACCACTAAGACCTCTTCCACCGGCACACCAGGAGTGGTGCCGGTGGAAGTATCAGCGTTAGAGAAACCTATTGACCCGCGATACCTCAATGTTCAGGAACGGGAATTGATCCGGGATCTGCAGGCAGCTGGCTCCTCGGTGAGGGCGATCGCCCGCACCATCGGCAGATCGCCTTCAACAGTCAGCCGGGAGCTGGCACGAAATACCGACCCCCTCCTGGGCTACTTGCCCCACGGAGCGCATCGCAAGGCAGCTACCCGGCGGAGGCGGCCCAAGTCCGCCAAACTGGCCATCGAGTCGGGCCTGCGCAACTACGTGAAAGACAAGTTGCTCCTAGGCTGGTCTCCAGAGCAGATCAGCCACACCCTGGTCGAAGAATTCCCCGACAGACCGGAGATGCGCGTGAGCACCGAGACCATTTATCAGGCCCTCTACCTCCAGGCACGGGGCGGACTCAAACGCGAGGTCCAGGCAGCGCTACGCACCGGCCGGACCCGCCGGAAACCCCACCGCACGGACGAGCAGCGCACCCCCAGATTCGTCGACCCGATGATCATGATTTCCGAACGACCACCCGAGATCGAGGACCGCGCGGTGCCCGGCCATTGGGAGGGCGACCTCATCACCGGGGCCCTGAACCAGTCCGCGATCGCGACCTTAGTCGAGCGCACCACCCGATACGTGATGCTCGTCCACCTCCCGGGCGACCACACCGCCGAAACTGTCCGCGACGGCCTCATCAAAACAATGGCGACATTGCCGGCACACCTGCGAGGCTCCCTGACCTGGGACCAAGGCGCCGAAATGGCAGCCCACAAATCCTTCACCCTCGCCACCGACATGCAGGTCTATTTTTGCGACCCCGCCAGCCCCTGGCAACGCGGCTCAAACGAAAACACCAACGGCCTGCTACGCCAATACTTCCCCAAAGGCACCGACCTATCCGCCTACGGACCCGAAGACCTCGAACACGTCGCCCAGGAACTCAACGGCCGCCCACGCAAAACGCTCGGCTGGAAAACCCCAGCCGAGCGCCTACGTGATTTACTACTAACCACCTAACCAACAGGTGTTGCAACGACTCCTAGAAACCGCCCAGGAGGTAAGCGGCCGCCGTCGTTGTTGTGGTTCTTGCGTCAGTTGACCTGGTTGATGATGGTTTCGGCAACCTCACGCATGCTGAGGCGACGGTCCATGGAGGTCTTCTGGATCCAGCGGAAGGCTTCCGGCTCCGTCAGGCCCATCTTGGTGGTCAGGAGGCTCTTGGCGCGCTCTACAAGCTTGCGCGTGGCGAACTGTTCCTGGAGGTCGGAAACCTCGTTCTCGAGCGCCTTGATTTCCTCGTGGCGGGAGAGAGCGATCTCAATGGCCGGAATCAGGTCCGCGGGGGAGAACGGCTTGACGACGTAAGCCATGGCACCGGCGTCGCGTGCCCGCTCCACCAGTTCCTTCTGGCTGAAAGCAGTCAGAAGGACAACAGGCGCGATGCGTGCCTTGACGATTTTCTCAGCCGCCGAAATGCCGTCCATCACGGGCATCTTCACGTCCATGAGGACAAGGTCAGGCTTCAGTTCCTCGGCCAGCTGCACAGCTTTCTCGCCGTTGTCTGCCTCGCCGACGACGTCGTACCCCTCGCCCTTCAAAATCTCGATAATGTCCAGGCGGATGAGGGTCTCATCCTCGGCTACGACAACGCGTCGGGCCGGCTGGGCTGTGGGTGTGGACTCCGTCTGTTCGGTCACGGGATCTCCTTGAAAAGGTTCGGCGGGTTCATGTCCATCTTAGTGTGGACTCTTTGATGGCAGGTTTTTGTTGCATCAGCGCGCCCGGTTCTTTGAATCAGCCTATCTGCATGTATAGTAATTTCGCGTGCTGGGAAAGGATCGCGTTGCTCACAGACGTGAGCAGTCAGCGAGATTTAACTTCCCGGTAATCCGCGCCCGAGTGGCGGAATTGGCAGACGCGCTGCACTCAAAATGCAGTATCGAAAGGTGTGTGGGTTCGAGTCCCACCTCGGGCACGGCAAACCCCCTCGTCAGAGGGGGTTTTTGCTTTAATGTGTGTACAAAGCTTGACGCGAGTCTCTGATGTGTGGCGCCGGCGTGTGCCTGGCGGCCGGTTGACCTGTGCAGTTGTGGGGGAGCGGGTTCAGGGTTGTGGCTGGTTTGCCCTCCGCCTGCTCTGTATTGGGGTTATGTATTTCTTTCTTGGTTCGTCCGGTAGGTCGTGGTTGGCCTACACCTCTTCACGGATAGGGGAACCGAGCGCATCATGACTTCGAGATCCTTCGACGAAGACTCTGCGTTCAGCGCTCTCCTGGAGGGAGGCTAGGCTGGGGAAGCCTTTGTCAGGCCAAGGAGGGTGTGTGCATTGTCCAAGCTCAATTCTGTTTTTTGACGGATCAGAGCGAGCTTCGGATTTTTGCCTACATAACTTCAGTGGTGAGCGTGTGTTCTCCATATCATGATCGGTTTTGAGGAGGCGTCGCCGCGGGCAAACCAGTGAGAACTGGACCATGAGGACAGCCCTTTTCCAGCCGAGTTCATGCCAGTAGTAAATGATTTGTGCCACTCGCATCTCGGGGCTATGCAGCTTTTCCCATGGTGAGTCCACTCGGCACATTGGCCGATGCCACGAATTTGAACGCTGGTCGCATGCCAACTCGCGAAGCGAAAGTTTCAAGCGGCCGGCGGTAAAACTGGCGTTGTGCTACAGCGTTTATCCGCGCCCAGGCGTCCTAGCGACGTGGCGGGGCTGAGGTCTTTCGCACGATGAGCCGCGGTGAGACCAGGACGTGCTCGGATTCGGTCCGGCCCTCGATCCTTGAGAGGAGCAGCTCCGCAGCTTGTCTGCCCATCTGGACGCCAGACTGGTCGACGGTGCTCAAACCGATAGGGGGGAGGCCCGTAGCGGGGATGTTGTCATAGCCTACGATCGACATGTCGTCCGGTATGTGGATCCCGGCTTCGAACAACGCAGTGTAGGCGCCAAGCGCGGCAACGTCGGCGCCGCCGTGCAGGGCAGATGGACGTTGGGCCAGAGGCCTGGCGGCGAGTGACCGGCCGGCTTCCAAGCCGCTCTCAGTTCCCCATCGCCCCGGGACGTGATCAATCCACTGTGAAAGCCCGTGCTTCTCCATGGCGAGGTCGTAGCCGCGGCGGCGGACTGTTTGTGGCATGCCTGGTTCGCTGTCGGGTTGCGTGTTGGCGAGCATCGAGATCCGCTCATGCCCCAGTGAAACAAGGTGGTCCACGATGAGCGCGCTGCCGGCGATGTCGTCGCTGGCGACGGTATCGAAGTACTTCGCTGGTCCGTGGCGGCCCAGGACAACCACGGGGATGGTTTGGCCAAGCTTTTCCAGCTCGTCGTTCGGTCCAAATGGTGCGATCAGGACCAGGCCGTCCATGCGTCTGTCGACCATTGCCTCGATGAGTTTCTGCTGTGCGTCGAGGCCTTGTCGTGCCTGCCCGATGAGCACCTGGTACCCAAGTTCTTCTGCGACATCGCGGATGCCCTCGGCAAGGACTGAGAAGAAGGTGTTGGAAAGGTCCACCAGGAACACACCCAAGGTGTAGCTGTTACCGCGCATTCCGCGGGCCAGGGCAAGGGGGCGGTAGTTGAGGAGGGTCATTGATTCCTCGACTTTGGTCCGCATGGCGGGGCTGACCCCATAGGCATTGCGGAGGACCTTGGAGACCGCGGCGCGTGAAACGCCCGCGTGCTCAGCAACGTCGCTGATGGTTGCGCGCTTCAATTGCTCCGTCATCTGCATCCCTTCTTGAGTGCCTTCTCCGTAATTGTAGATTGATCTACGAAAAAGTCTTGGCAGGAGCTGTGACATGACTTACAGTAGTAAAACGTAGACCGATCTACACAAAATCCACACAGGGCTCACAGCGTCATTAAGAGCCCTGTTTGAAACGTTCCACAGACTACGGAGTCCGTGGCTTTACGAGGAGGTAAAGATGGCCGCATCGAGCAAGCAGCGCTGGGCCGCTCTGGCTGGGGGAGTGACAGTCCTGGCGCTGGCTTTGACCGGTTGCAGTGGCGGTAGTTCCACTGCCAATGGAGACGAAAAGACCATCACATGGCTGGTGGACAACGCGGAAAACACCGTTGCCGCAGCGGAAAAGGTCGCCGAAGAATTCACCGCAGCCAATCCGGGGATCAAGGTTGAGGTGGAAACCCGTCCGCAGGGCGGCGATGGTGACAACATCGTCAAGACCCGGCTCTCGACCGGTGACATGGCGGACGTCTTCAACTACAACACCGGCTCGCTTCTGCAGCAGATCAATCCAGAGCAGAACCTGCAGCCCATTACCAGCGAGCCGTACCTGTCCAATATCACGGAGTCCTTCAAGCCTGTGGTGACGTCCGGCAGTGAAGTGTACGGGGTGCCGTTCAGTACCGGCATGGCCGGAGCGGTGCTCTATAACAAGAAGGTCTACGAAAAGCTCGGCTTGTCCGTCCCCAAGACCTGGGACGAATTCATGGACAACAGCCGCAAGATCAAGGACGCGGGCATCGCGCCGATCATCCAGTCCTACCAGACAACGTGGACCTCGCAGCTCTTTGTCCTTGGCGATTTCGCCAATGTGGTGACCGCGGACCCCAACTTCCCGGCAGACTACACCGCCAACAAGGCCAAATTCGCCACGAACGCCGCCGCAGTCAAGGGCTTCGAACACCTCGAGGAAGCCGGCAAGGCCGGTCTGTTTAACGAGGACTTCGCCTCCACCACCTATCAGCAGGCACAAGACATGCTGGTCAACGGTGAAGGCGCTCAGTACCCGATTTTGAGCTTCGCCTTGAACAACATCAAAGTGACCTACCCGGACAAGCTGAACGACCTTGGGCTGTTCCCGCTTCCTGGTGACGACGCGTCAAAGAACAAGCTGACCGTCTGGATGCCCGGCGGAACGTACATTCCCAAATCGTCCAAAAACATGGAGGAAGCCAAGAAGCTCCAGGCCTTCATCGCCAGCAAGGCCGGATGCGACGCGCAGACGGCGGCAGCGGGGGCGGCCGGGCCGTACCTTGTGAAGGATTGCGAGCTGCCCTCGGACGTCCCCGACGCGGTGAAGGACATGCTCCCGTACTTCGAAGATGAGGCCAAGAACAGCCCCGCGCTGGAATTCCTGTCCCCGGTCAAGGGTCCCGCCCTAGAACAGATCACCGTCGAGGTCGGTTCGGGTATCCGCACCGCCAAGGACGGCGCCGCCCTCTACGACGAGGACGTCAAAAAGCAGGCCAAGCAGCTGAACCTGCCCGGCTGGAACTAACCTCCGAAAACTACAAGCCGTCCGGGCTTTCCCGGCCCGGACGGCCCTTGGAGAGATTCTCATGACACTCAACACCGCACCGACGGCGACGGCGGTACGTCAAGCACCGCAGGCCGCCCACCCCAAGCGCCGCAAAGGCAAGTCAGCCTATCCGTACTGGTTTTACCTCCCCGCCGCGGTCATTTACACCGCACTATTCCTGGTCCCGACGGTTGTCTCGTTCTTCTTCAGCCTGACGCGCTGGAACCTCAACGAATTCACCTTCATTGGCCTGGACAACTTTGTTCAGTTCTTCCAGGAACCCGCGCTGATCAAGGGCCTGACCAACACCTTCATCTATGGGATAGTCACCTCCGTCCTGAAGGTCGTCCTGGGGATGCTTCTGGCAGTCCTGCTGACCTCCCAGATCATCGCCCGCGGCTACCTCCGCTCGGTAATGTTCTTCCCCGTGCTGCTAAGCAGCATCGGCGTCGGCATTGTCTTCACCGCCTTGATGGATCCCCGCAACGGCATGATCAACGAGGGCCTCGCAGCCATCGGTATCCAAGGGCCCGCGTGGCTCACCGACCCGGCGTGGGCGCTGCTTTCCGTAGCTTTGGTGGATGTCTGGAAGGGCGTTGGCCTGGCCACGGTCATTTACATCGCGGGCATCGTCTCCATCCCGCAGGAGTACTTTGAAGCGGCCAAGATGGACGGGGCAAGCTCCTTCAAGAGCTTCTTCAACATCACCTTGCCACTCGCCCGCCCGGCTACCGCAACGGTCATCATCCTGTCACTCATTGGCGGACTCCGGTCCTTCGACCTGATCTGGGCCATGACCAAGGGTGGCCCGGGATTTACCTCGGACGTCATCGCGTCCGTCATCTATAAGCAGTACCAAGCCGGCTTCTACGGCCTGTCCACGGCCGGGAACGTGGTCCTGTTCCTCATTGTCACGGCCATCATCCTGCCCCTGTCCATGTTCCTGAACCGCAAGGAGGTTGAACAGTGACCACTGCCCTCAAGCGCTATGGACTCGGTGTCCTGGCCATCGCCGTCAGCATTGTTGTTTTCATTATTCCGTTGCTCTTCATGGTCCTCACCGCCGTGAAAGACCGCAAGGAAGCGGCCAAGCTGGACTTCGCCTGGCCCACCAACATCCAGTTCGTGGAGAACTTCACCGCTGTCCTCTCGGCCAGGAAATTCATGCTGGTCACTGCGTTCATCAACAGCACCATACTGACGGTTGTCAGTGTGACCATCCTGGTGATCCTCGCGGCCATGGTGGCCTGGGTCCTTCAGCGACGTAAGTCCCGCTGGAATGGCGTTGCCAACTTCCTGATCCTGTCCGGCCTGATCATCCCCCCAGCGATCGTCCCCACTATCTGGGTGTTGCAGGGCATGGGACTCTTCAAAACACTCCCGGGGCTGATCCTCATCGAAGTGGCTTTCGGCCTATCCTTCTGTGTCATGTTGTTCCGGGCGTTCATTGCCTCGATTCCCAAGGAACTCGATGAGGCCGCAGTCATTGATGGTTGCGGGCCCGTGAGGTTGTTCTTCCGGGTGATCTTCCCGCTCCTGCGCTCCGTCATTGTGACCGTGATCGTGGTCCAGTCGGTACATATTTTCAACGACTTCCAGAACCCCCTCTACTTCCTCCCCGGAGACGCCAACGCCACGGTGCAGCTCACACTGTTCAACTTCCAGAGCCAGTTCACCACCAACTACAACCTGCTCTTCATGAACATCCTGCTCATCACCGTGCCGCCGTTCATCATGTACCTCTTCTTCAACCGCCAGATTGTCGCGGGCATGACAGCCGGCGCCGTCAAGGGCTGACCCAGCCGCTATCCGGCGCCAATCACACACATCAAGGAGACTTCCGCTATGCCTGCCATCGTGCACCCGGCAACGTTCGAGCACCTGCCCCCAACTCCCGGAAGCGGCACCCTGGGCATCGGCCTTCCAACCCCCCGCATTTCCTGGAAAACCAGCGCCGAACCCGGATGGGTCCAAGAGGCGTACCAAGTTTCGGTGACCACCGCTGAAGCGCAATGGACCAGCGAACGGACCGGATCGACGGAATCGGTACTCGTACCGTGGGAGGCAGCACCGCTGATTTCCTCCCAACGCGCCGAGGTCAGCGTCCGCGTTTGGGGGGCGGGCGAGCAGGAGCCCAGCGGCTGGAGCCAGCCATCCTCCGTCGAAACCGGCCTGCTTGAGCCCGGCGACTGGACCGCCGCTGCCATCACTCCAGCATGGGAAGAAGACCCGGAAGCCGAACGGCGGCCGCCACTGCTGCGTCGCGGCTTCACCCTTAACCGTCCGGTGGCATCTGCCCGCCTGTACGTCACGGCCCATGGGCTCTATGAGGTGGAGATCAATGGCGTGCGAGTAGGCGACGACGCTTTGTCGCCGGGTTGGACCGTCTACGGCCAGAGGCTCCGCTACTACACCTACGACGTCACCGAGCATGTGGCTAACGGCGACAACGCCATCGGCGCGTTCCTCGCGGATGGCTGGTATCGCGGCCGGATTGGCTTCAAGGGAGGGCACACCAACCTCTATGGCGACAAAGTGGCGCTTTTGGCTCAGCTCCACATCACGCACGACGACGGCTCGGTCACCGTGGTGGGCACGGACGAAACCTGGAAGGCTTCGTTCGGACCAATCCTCCTTTCCAGCTTGTACAAGGGCGAAAGCTACGATGCCCGCGAACTGCCAACCGGCTGGAGCAGCCCCGCGTTCGATGACTCCGGCTGGGAGCCGGTGACCGGCGTCGAACGCGACCCACGAACACTGGTGGCACCGGAAGGTCCGCCGGTCCGCTGCACTGACGAGATCCGTCCGGTGAGGGTGTGGACGTCACCGGCGGGCAAGACGTTGCTGGACTTTGGCCAGAACCTCGTGGGGCGCCTCCGAATTACCGTCTGCGGAGACGCCGGCTCCACTGTGACGCTCCGACATGCGGAAGTACTGCAGGACGGCGAGCTGTACACGCGCCCACTGCGCGGAGCCGACTCCACGGACCACTACACCCTGGCCGGGGCCGGCGAAGAAACCTGGGAGCCGAGGTTCACCATCCACGGCTTCCGCTACGCCGAGATCAGCGGTTGGACCGGCGGGGACATCGCCGACAACGTTGTGGCGCGGGTCTACCACACAGATATGCAACGCACCGGCTGGTTCGAGTCCTCCAACGCCGACCTCAACCGCTTGCATGAGAACGTCCTATGGAGCATGAAAGGCAACTTCGTGGACATCCCCACGGACTGCCCCCAGCGCGACGAACGCCTCGGCTGGACAGGAGACATCCAAGTGTTCGCCCCCACAGCCAGCTTCCTGTACGACTGCTCAGGCATGCTGTCCTCGTGGCTCAAGGACGTGGCCGCCGAGCAGCTCCCGGACGGCACCGTGCCCTGGTACGTACCCGTCATTCCCGGCGGAAACTACTGGACCCCCATTCGACCGGGCGCGGTCTGGGGCGACGTAGCGGTGCTGACCCCTTGGACCCTCCATGAGCGTTTCAACGATCCAGGCATCGTGGCCGCGCAGTATGAAAGCGCAAAGGGGTGGGTGGACCTTCTGGACCAGCTGGCCGGTGAGGGTCGCCTATGGAACGGCAGCTTCCAACTGGGCGACTGGCTTGACCCCACAGCCCCGCCTGAAGATCCCACCAAGGCCATGACCGACAAGCACCTGGTGGCAACGGCCTACTTTGCCTGGTCTGCGCGGCACCTGGCGAAGTCGGCCGCAGTCCTGGGCAAGTCCGACGACGAATTGCGCTACCTGACATTGTCCCGCGAAGTTGCCGCGGCGTTTGCCTGCGAATACATCCACCCGGATGGCATCATGAGCAGCGACGCCCAGACGGCCTATGCACTGGCGCTGGTGTTCGATCTCTTCCCGGATGCCGACTCCAAAGCACGTGCGGGCTCCCGCCTGGCTGAGCTGGTGCGAGCGAACGGAAACCGTATCGGCACAGGATTTGCCGGCACACCCGTGGTCTCTGACGCGCTTACGCTGTCGGGTGAAATCGATGCCGCTTACGATCTGCTGCTGGAAAAAGAATGCCCCTCCTGGCTCTACGCCGTAGGGCAGGGCGGAACCACCATCTGGGAGCGCTGGGATTCCATGCTCCCGGACGGCTCCATCAACCCCGGCGAAATGACGTCCTTCAACCACTACGCCTTAGGCGCCGTCGCGGACTGGATGCACCGAGTAGTCGCCGGACTTGCACCCCTGGAACCCGGTTATCGCAAAATCCTCGTCAAGCCGCAGCCAGGCGGTGGCCTCAGCTGGGCCTCAGCCCGCCATGAGACGCCGTACGGTACCGCTTCGGTGCAGTGGCGGATCGACGACGGGGACCTCACCGCCGTCGTCGATATCCCAACCGGGACCACCGCGCGAATCGAGCTGCCCGGGCAGGACCCGGTTGACGTGGGGCCCGGACGCCACGAGCTCGCGGCGCAGCTGGTTTCCTAGCGATTGATGCAAAGTGCCGGGCAGGGGACTTCCCTTGCCCGGCACCAAGTCACAAGCGTTCCGGGGCCGGCACTGCTGAGGAAGGTCCGATGACAGGACTCCGCTCGACACGAACCTGCAAATCACGGAGGGTAGGGCCATGCCCCGCACTCAAGGTGGAGAGTCTGTCCTCTCCCGCGCCGTCCGGATCATTGAAGCCTTCGGGCCCGGTGATACCGCGTTGACCGTCACAGAGATTTCCCGCCGTTCGGGGCTGCACATCGCCACTGCCTCGCGGCTTGTAGAGGAACTCAGTGGGTTTGGGTGGCTCCAGCGCGACGAGGACCGGAAGGTTCGGATCGGCGTCCGGATGTGGGAGCTGGCTTCCCGTGCTTCACCGACGCTGAGCCTCAGAGAAGCGGCGATGCCGGTCATGGAAGATCTGCACTCGATCGTCGGCCAGCACATCCAGCTGGGCGTCATGGAGGGCGATGAAGTGCTTTTCGTTGAACGGCTGACGGCTCCCGGGGCTGTCATCAATTACACCCGCGTTGCGGGTCGCTTGCCCTTGCACGCTTCGTCGTCGGGCCTTCTTCTGTTGGCTTATGCTCCGGCGGCCCAACAGGAGCGGATCATAGCCAGGCCTCTTGAGGTGTTCACCGACCAGACGATCAGCACTCCGCAGCAGCTCAGGTCTGCCCTTGCCGAGGTGCGTCGGCAGGGGTTCGCTTTTTTGGCGGGGCACCTCCACCCGGCCGCTGCCGGTGCGGCCGTTCCGGTCAGGGATCCCTTGGGCAAGGTGGTGGCTGCGTTGGCTGTGATTGTGCCGAATGATGCCATTGCGAGGTCCCGCATCGCCGTTCTGCAGGCCGCGTCGGCAGCTGTGACCCGCTCGATGGAGTATCCCGCACCGCCTCCGAGGTGACGCAGCTCTCAAAAGCGATCTCAATCATTGAGAATTCCGTAGAGGCGACGGACGACTGAAAGCGAGTCTTTACGGAGAACAACGCGAGCAAAGGAGCCGAATGTTCACCGAAGAGAATTTCCAATCATATGCCTCTGAGACCAAGTTGGTAGTGACCGCGAAGACGCATCTCGCGGATGGAGTTGTGTCCCTGAACCTGGCTCACCCGGCAGGGCGCAGATTGCCCGACTGGACGCCGGGATCGCACATTGACGTAGTACTGCCGTCCGGCATTAATCGTCAGTACTCCCTTTGCGGAGACCGATGGGATGCTCACAACTACCGCATTGCCGTCCTCCATGAGAGGGACGGTCGCGGCGGATCCGAGTTCATCCATCACGGGCTCACCGAGGGCACGACCCTCGCTGTTGGCGGGCCCCGTAACAATTTCCGCCTCGTACCATCCGAAAAGTACCTATTCATCGCCGGAGGCATCGGGATCACACCCATGCTGCCCATGATCCAGTCCGCCCACATGATGGGAGCGGACTGGAAGCTGCTGTACTTTGGACGGTCACGGCGCACTATGGCATTCCTGGACGAGCTCGCAGCCTATGGTGATCGCGTCATGATCGTGCCCAAGGACCAAGCAGGACCCCGCAGCGCATCGGACCTCATCGGACCAGCTTCAGTCGACACGAAGGTGTACGTCTGCGGTCCGCAGAGGCTCCTTGCCGCCGTTGAACGCCACTGCGCTGACTGGCAGCCCGGCCTCCTGCGCCTTGAACACTTCGCCGCGAAGTCGCACGGCGCCCCCATCAGAGACGCTTCTTTCGACGTCGAACTGGCCCGCGCAGGGCTCACCGTCACCGTTCAACCGGAGGTAAGCGTCCTCGAAGCGATCCAGAGAGCCGGCGTGCGGATGTTGACCTCGTGCAGGGAAGGCACGTGCGGAACCTGTGAAGTGACAGTCCTTGGCGGCCAACCAGACCACCGCGACTCCATTCTTAGCGACGCGGATCGGGCAGCGGGAAACTGCATGTTTCCTTGCGTCTCACGCTCCTGCGGGGACCGCCTCGTTCTTGACGTTTAGCCCCGGCACATCTCAGGAAGGACCCACCCATGACAACCATTATCAGCGACCCCAAAACCCCTTGCACTGACGTCGATCCGTTCAGCCGAGATGTCCTGGAAGATCCACTCCCGTTCCAGTCCGAACTCCGGGCTGCAGGCCCCGTCGTTTACCTCAACAAGTACGACGTCTACGCCATGGGCCGGTACGGGGAAGTACAGGCCGCGCTGACCGACTGGCAAACATTCCAGTCCGCCGCAGGTGTTGGCCTCAGCAACTTCCGGAAGGAAATGCCATGGCGACCACCGAGCCTTCTCCTCGAAGCCGACCCTCCCCACCATGACGCGCCACGTGCTCTGCTGACCAAGATTCTCGGACCCCGGGAGATCCGCAAACTGGCGGAATCCTGGACAGCCGACGCGGAAGAACTGGTGGACCAAGTCCTATCCCGTGGCCCGGAGTTCGACGCCGTCGCGGACCTGGCCGCGGCTTTCCCGCTTCGTGTCTTTCCAGATGCTGTGGGCATACCCCAAGCCGGCCGGGAGAACCTGCTCCCGTACGGGGACCACGCATTCAATGCCTTTGGCCCGCCCAACGAGCTCGTGGCAAAGGGTGCGGCGCGGGTGCCGGAACTGTCCGCCTCGATCGCCTCTCAATGTGCTCGGGAGGTGCTGACCACGGACGGATTCGGTGCCCAAATCTGGGCCGCCGCGGATCGGGGAGACATCACCGAGGCGCAGGCTCCGCTGATTGTCCGGTCACTGCTCACTGCCGGCGTGGACACCACGGTCAACGGCCTGGCCGCTGTACTTTACGCATTTGCGACCAACCCCGGCCAATGGGCCCGTCTTCGCGACAACCCCGCACTTTCACGTACCGCCTTTGACGAAGCCGTCCGCTTCGAGTCACCCGTCCAGACCTTCTTCCGGACTACCACACGGGACATCGAGGTGGGCGGGACGCTGATCCCCGAGGGCAGGAAGATTCTCATGTTCCTGGGATCAGCCAACCGGGATCCCCGGCGCTGGGACAATCCGGACACCTTCGACCTGAACCGGGATCCCTCCGGGCATGTGGGGTTCGGTTTCGGGATCCACCAGTGCGTCGGCCAACACATTGCCCGGCTCGAAGCGTCCACCCTTCTCGAAGTGCTCGCCCGAAGGATTGAATCCATCGAAATCTGTGGCCCCACACGCCGGCACCACAACAACACGCTGCGGGCATGGCAATCCTTGCCCGTGCGCGTCAAGACAAGTTCCACCTTTACAAGGAAGTAAACATGGACATTCTCAAAGACCTTCGCTCATCCCCGATGAGCAGGCTCCAAGTCCGGGCCGTTGCGGTGGCCATCGCCCTGATGCTCATTGACGGCATGGACGTTGCGGTGGCCGCCTATGCCGCACCCGCACTGTCCAAAGCGTGGAGCCTGGACCCCGTCACGTTGGGTTTCCTCCTCAGCTCCGGTCTCGTAGGGATGGCAGCGGGCTCGCTGATTCTCACGCCATTTTCAGACAAGATCGGCCGACGCCGAATGATGCTGGTGGCACTGATCCTCGTGAGCACGGGCATGGTCCTCTCGGTCTTTGCCGGCGACGTCATCCAGCTCATGGCCTACCGGGTGCTGGCCGGCCTGGGCATTGGCGGCATGATCGCCAACTTGAACGTGTTCGTCTCGGAGTACTCGTCGGATAAACGCCGCGGGAGCATTTTCGGGTTGTTCACCTCAGGGTTCGCCATCGGCGCGACTCTCGGTGGCTTCATTGCGGGGCCGTTGATTCCACACTTTGGCTGGCGCTCTGTGTTCGCCGTCGGGGCTGCGGCCAGCATCATCATGCTTGCGGTGACGTGGCGATTCCTCCCCGAATCGCTGGAGTACTTAGTCAGCAAGCGTCCGCCCAATGCCCTGGCCCGGATAAATGCCCTTCTCCTGCAAATGCGGAGGCCGGCCCTGGCCGAACTCCCTGACCTATCTCAGGGGCAGCAAGTGCAGCGCGGAATCAGGGACCTGTTCGCCGGACGAATGGCCATCCAATCACTCCTGCTGTGGACTGGCTACGGCTTGATGATCGCCGCTTACTACTTCGCCAGTACGTGGACACCCAAGCTCATTGCCACTTCATCGGGCGACGACAGCCTGGGCGTGACCATGGGGCTTGTGGTCAACTTCGGTGGCATCATCGGTTGCTTCATCTTCAGCATCCTGGCCGTTTTCCTGCGCAGCCGGCACTTGCTGCTGGGATCCCTACTGGTCTCTGCCCTGATCTACGCACTTTTTGGGACGACGTTCAACCAAACATCACTGGCCATCGTGATCGGCGCAGTTCTCGGTGTGGTCACTTCTGCCAACGTTGCGGGGTTCTACGCCACCACACCCACCCTGTTCCCGGCCGCCTTGCGCGGAACGGGCATCGGTTGGATGGTGGGCATCGGACGACTCGTCTCGATCGTTTCGCCCATCCTTGTGGGCTATCTGCTGGCCGGCGGGTGGAAGGCAGAGAACGTCTTCATTCTCTTCGGCATCCCGTTAGTGGTATCGGCCTTGTCGATGGCGGCGATCTGGTCGCTTGCCTCCCGGAAGCCGGTAGGGGAGCGGGGTAGCGAGACGGTGAGTGTGGGCTAAAAGTAGCCCGAAACGAATTCGACGTCGGCACTCTCTTGAGTGCCGACGTCGATCGCTGCGGGAATGGAGGCCACTCCTGAGGCTGTCGATTTCACAAAGAAAACATGCAGTGTTTGCGCGCTACTGCTAAATACCCTCTTGTGGGTCGGTTTTTAACTTGCTAGGCTTCTTTGAAAGCAGGATCGAAACGATTCAAAAGGCTCCTGCTCCCAGAAACTTTGTGATTCAAAGGAGAGTCCCATGAATGCTCTTGACCAACGGGCCGCGACCCGCCACGGGTGGCGGGTTGCTTTTGCTTCCGGCCTTGCCTCCTACGTTGACGCCGGAGCCATCGCAGGCACAGGCACCGCTCTGGTGATTCTTCAAGGTCCGCTTGGTTTGACGCCCGGGCAGATTGGCCAAATGTCAGCGCTCCTGACAGTAATGATCGCCGGCGGCGCGCTCATTGGCGGCCGGCTAGGTGACAGGTTGGGCCGTCGTCGCGTTTTCCTCGCCACCCTCAGCATTTTCATTGTGGCTGCATTGGCTCTCATGCTTTTCCCGAGCGTTGCAGTCCTCTACGTAGGCCTGGCCGTGCTCGGCTTTGCGGCCGGAGCGGACCTCCCCGTCTCCATGGCGATGATCGCCGAGTCGGCACCCGAGGATAAGCGCGGAAAGATGGTGACCTTCACACATGTGCTATGGATGGCGGGCATCCTGGGCGTCATTGTCATCAGCATCTTCTTCGGCAACGCAGGAGTTCTCGGTGCTCAAATCATCTACGGCCATTTGGCGGTGGTTGCATTGCTTGCAGTTGCGCTGCGGTGGGGCATTAAGGAATCGCACCTCTGGACCGAAGCGCACAATCGTCCTGTAGCCAATGACGCAGTCGATGAGGAACGCGTGGATCTGCGATCCTTGCGTGCGCTCTTCGCGCCCAAGCTCCTGGCACCCCTGGCAGCCACTGGCCTCTTCTATGCCTTGGTCAACATCGCCGCCAACACCAACGGACAGTTCTCCACGTACCTCTTCGTAAATGTAGCTGGCACCGACGTCGCCACGGCCTCGATGCTGGGACTGGGCATTCTGCTCCTCAGCGTGGCAGGCCTGTTCATCATGATGAAAATCGTTGACACCTCCAAGCGACACCGTTCGTTTACCATCGCCGCCGTCGTCGCCGTCGCCGGTCTTGCAGTCCCGCTCGTCTTCGGCGTCACCGCCGTGACACTGGTGATTATGGGCGTGCTGGGTGCACTTGGCGGTGCCATCGCCGGCGAACCAATGTACAAGATCTGGTCACAAGAGCTTTTCCCCACCAGCCACCGAAGCACGGCGCAAGGCATCACCATCGCCTTCGCCCGCCTCGTTGCGGCCGGGGCAGCCCTGGTGACTCCACTGATCATCTCGGCAGGTCCCACGCTGCTCTTTGTCTTCCTGATCATCACCTCCGGCGCGGCGTACCTGATCGGCATCTTCTGGATCTTCCGGATGCGCACCTTCCTCAAGGGCGACGGCGGCGTGACGGTTACCCAGGACGCGCGCCAGAACGTGGCAGGCTAAGCGGCTAAGTTATGACGATGCAAACCGAGGTAACCACAGCAGACATTGAACGCCCCAAGCGCGTGCGTCGGACTGGTCCGTACAAGGCAGCCGATGCCAGGCGCCAAGCCATCCTGGAAACGGCAATCGAGCACTTTGCGCAATGGGGTTACTTCAACTCCTCAATGCCAAAGATCGCAGCCGACGTGGGGTTGACTAAAGCCGGCCTGATGCACCACTTTGCCAGCAAGGAAGAGCTCCTCGCAGCTGTTCTGGAACTGCGTGACCAGCGTGCAATCGCCGCTTTCTTTGCCGAGGACTTCCAGAACGATCCCGTCAAGTACTTCGGGCAGGTGGCCGCCCAGGCAGCGTTCAACGAAACCCAGCCAGGACTGACCCAAATGTTCACCGTGCTGGCAGCAGAAGCGTCCAACGAGGAACATCCCGCCCACGAGTACTTCCAGCGGCGATACAAAAGCATCATCGAAGCAGCGTCCGGGATTCTTACGCCGATGATCGCTGCTGGAGCCCTTCGCGAAGGCACGGACGTGCGTCAGGTTGCCGCTGAAGTCCTGGCAGTCGTGGATGGCTTCACCATCCAGTGGGCTTTCGATAAAGCGAATACATCGTTGCACAGCATGGTCTTCAACTACCTTGACCGGCTTTCGCGGTCAGTTACCCCTGACGGCCGCGGGCTCGGGGACTGACGTCGTCTCCCGCCGGTTTTGCCGGCCACCTACTCCTCATGCATTAGAGAAAGAAGCTCATGACAGCACTACTCCCGTGGTCCGCGACGATGATTGCGCCCAACGAGGACTTCAATGGAGCGCCCCTGCTGCGGAAGGAATTCGCCCTGGCAGACAGCCACGGCTCACCCGTCAAAGCGATCCTTCGCGCTACGTCCTTCGGTGTTTACGAGGCCTCCATCAACGGACGTCTGGTGGGCGAGGATGTCTTGAGCCCAGGTTGGAGTGCCTACGAGTGGCGGCTCCGCTACCGCAGTTACGACATCACACACTTGCTGGAACCCGTCAATGTCATCGGCGCTGCCCTTGGCAACGGCTGGTACCGGGGCAACTTGTCCTGGAACGGCAATTCTGAGTTCTACGGCTCGGAACTTGGCTTCTTCGGCCAGCTGGACATCGAATATGCGGACGGCTTCGTCCAGACACTCAGCAGTGATTCGTCCTGGCAGTCCGGCCCCTCGGCCATCCTCGCCAATGACCTCTACAACGGACAAACCATTGACGCCAGGCTCACCGCGGACAACTGGACCAAGCCCGGTTCCGACACGAGATCTTGGGGCGGCGTCCACGCCCTAGAGTTTGACACCGCTCGCCTGGCCGAGCCGATCAGCCCGCCTGTGGTCCGGAACGAAGTCCTCAGGCCCGTGGATATCTTCACGTCCCCCAGCGGCAAAACACTCCTGGACTTTGGACAGAACCTGGTTGGATGGCTCCGGTTTACGGTTCAGGGCCAACGCGGTGACACCATTACCGTCCGCCACGCCGAAGTACTCGAGGACGGTGAACTTGGCGTCCGTCCGCTGCGCACGGCGCAAGCCACGGACAGCCTCATTCTTTCCGGTGGGCCGGACTTCTTTGAGCCGACGTTCACGTTCCATGGCTTCCGCTATGCCGAGGTGACTGGCTGGCCGGGTGAGCTGACAGCGGATTCCGTGGAAGCCGTCGTCGTACATTCCGCGCTTGAGCGGACCGGCACGTTCGAATGCTCCAATCCACTGGTGAACCAGCTGCACAGGAACATTGTCTGGGGGCTGAAGGGTAACTTCCTGGACCTGCCCACGGACTGCCCTCAACGAAACGAGCGGCTCGGCTGGACTGGTGACATCGCCGTGTTCGCGCCCACCGCTGCCTACCTGTACGACGTCAAGGACTTCCTGCAGGACTGGCTCCAGGACCTTGCCGCCGAGCAGGGAGCCGCCGACGGGATGGTCCCGTTTACCGTGCCGGACATCCTCAAATATGAGGAACACCCCAAGGAATTTCCGGCCCCCGAGTCCACCGCGCTCTGGAGTGAAGCCGCCGTCTGGGTTCCCTGGGCGCTGTGGGATGCCTATGGAGACCAGGATGTTCTGCGCCGGCAATACGACTCGATGACTGCCCACACCCGACGGGTTGAGGGGTTGCTCTCCGAGACTGGCCTATGGGACCGGGGTTTCCAGTTCGGCGACTGGCTGGATCCCGACGCCGCACCCGACCAGCCGTGGAACTCCAAAGCGGATAACGGCGTCGTAGCCACGGCCTGCCTCTACCGCACCGCCAGACTCATGTCGGAAACCGCCGCGATCCTCGGCCACGCTGACGACGCGGAGGAGTTCAGTGACCTCGCCGAACGTGTACGTTCCGCCTTCAACAGCCACTACGTTGGCCCGGACGGCATCATTCTCAGCGACTGCACCACCGTTTACGCCCTCGCCGTTGCTTTTGACGTGCTCGACGGCGACGGGGAACGAACGTTCGCAGGGAACCGCCTCGCTGAACTTGTCTCCCGCAACGGGTATCGGGTGTCCACCGGTTTCGCCGGCACACCCTTTATAACGTGGGCTCTGTCCGAATCGGGACACGTTGACGATGCCTACAGGCTTCTCTTGGAGGAACAGTGTCCCTCGTGGCTCTACCCGGTGACCATGGGGGCCACCACCGTCTGGGAACGCTGGGACTCGATGCTGCCCGACGGAACCATCAACCAGGGCGAGATGACCAGCTTCAACCACTATGCCCTGGGTGCAGTTGCCGATTGGCTGCACAAGGTGGTCGGCGGTATACGGCCACTTGAGCCCGGATACGCCAGGGTTCTTTATGCACCCAAGCCCGGCCACGGAATCCAATGGGCCAATACCAGCCTGGTCACGCCGCACGGAACCGTGGCCAGCGAGTGGCATCTCCAAGAAGGGGGAGGCTACGAGTTCAGCGTTACGGTGCCCGATGGCGTATCTGCCGAAATTGACGTGCCGTCGATGCCTCGGCAAGAAGTAGGCTCTGGCACGCATACGTTCCGTACCTCTGGGCTGGTCCTGACAGGAGAAGGCAAATGAGCGCGAGGGCCACCCATGCCCCCTACCAGGACGCAACCCTCCCCGTGAGCGAGCGGGTAGAAGACCTCCTCGGAAGCATGACCCTGGAAGAAAAAGCCGGGCAAATGTTCCATGCCATCACTTTCGGCGGAGCATCCGTGGACGCAGGAACCCAAGGTCTGATTGCCGACGGATTCATGAGCCACTTCAACGTCCACCAACTGCCGGATGCGCGGACGGCGGCCCGGTGGCATAACGCCATTCAGGAGCTGGCATCCCGGACGAGACTGGGTATTCCCATTACAGTCTCGACGGATCCCCGGCATGCCTTCGCCGAGAACCAGGGCGCGTCCTTCGCAGCCGGCTTCTTCTCCGCATGGCCCGAGCCCATAGGCATGGCCGCACTCCGGGATCCCGAAACTGTTCGGCGCTTCGCTGACACGGCACGCCAGGAATACCTCGCCGTTGGACTTCGGGCAGCCCTGCACCCCACCGTGGACCTCGCCACCGAACCAAGGTGGGCCAGGCAATACAGCGGCTTCGGCCAAGACCCCGAGCTCACGGGCCAGCTGGCCGCGGCCTACCTTGAGGGGTTTCAGGGCGGTTCCGTAGGCGATCAGAGTGTTGCGTGCATGACCAAACACTTCCCTGGAGGCGGGCCCCAAAAAGACGGGGAAGACCCGCACTTCCCGTATGGGCGTGAACAGGTCTATCCGGGTGGCAGGTTCGAGGACCACCTGCTGCCATTCCGTCACGCCATCGGCGCCGGCACCAGCGCCATCATGCCCTACTACGGAATGCCCGCGGAACTACGCCGCAACGGTGAGGCCATCGAGGAAGTAGGGTTCGGGTTTAACCGACAAATGATCACCGGACTGCTGCGCGAGGAACTCGGCTACGACGGTGTGGTGTGCACTGACTGGGGGCTCCTGCACGACTCGGACGTGTTCGGCATGAATCTGCCCGCCAGGGCCTGGGGCGTTGAGCACCTCTCCGTTGATGACCGCATAATCAAGGCCATTGAAGCGGGCTGCGACCAGTTCGGTGGAGAAGCCTGCCCCGAAATCCTCGTGGCCCTGGTGAAGTCGGGCCGCATCCGGGTACAGCGCATCGACGAATCAGTGCGGCGGTTGCTGAAGGTCAAATTCGAGCTCGGGCTCTTTGAGAACCGCTACGTGGATGAGGAAGAAGCTGTAGCCGTCGTGGGCAACGCAGAATTCCGTGAGGAGGGCCTCAAAGCACAGAGTCGGTCCGTGGTGGCTCTCAAAACTGTATCGGGTGTCTTGCCGTTGAGCTCCTCGACTCGTGTGTACCTGGAGGGGATGCCGCCCGATGCCTTCGCTGATTGTGCTGTCATCGCACCTACTCCGGACGATGCCGACGTCGCGATTGTCCGTCTCGATGCCCCTTACGAGCCACGCAATGATCTGTTCCTTGAAGCGATGTTCCATGCCGGGAGCCTGGAGTTCGATGCCACTACCGTGGCACGTATTGAAGAACTCGCTTCGAAAGCACCCGTGGTCCTTGCGATCAACCTCGACCGTCCGGCGATACTCACGCCGCTGGAACCGCACTGTACGGCTCTCTTGGCCACGTTCGGAGTCTCCGATCAGGCCCTCGTGCGGGTGCTGACAGGCAAGGCAAATCCCGAAGGCCGGCTTCCCTTTGAATTGCCACGATCAACTCAAGCCGTCCTTGAGGCCCACAGCGATGAACCGGGTGGTACCCGGGATCCTTTGTACGCCTATGGTTACGGGCTGAATCGACTGGAACGCAACAGCACGTAAGGAGAACGCTCGATGTTCGGCTGACTCAATCGTGTGGCGCAGTCGCCGACTCGCCTCGGTTCTGATCTAGTGTCGTGTCGTCACTACTGCGGCGTGGTGCCGGGCAAGAGTGGATGCGGTGTCGACCTAGCATAGTTTTCGAAGGAACCGGCTGTCCTGGTAGGGATGAGACATTCGAAGCGAATCAGCCGGGTTTCTCCATGAACGGGAGGTCTCGAAGCTACTTTTGCTCCTGGAATTTAGCCGCCGATGACGGAGATTCGGTCAACCTGCTCAGTCTTGGAAAAAGTGGTTTATGCCATGTCGAGTCGGGTCTTGTAGGCGGTGTTTTTGTTGGTGTTCCAGCCTGCGATGATTCCGGCTCCGAGCATGTGGTCGGTGAGACTGGCGAAGCGGTATCCGGGGTCTGTGTCGAGGGCGAGCTGCATATATTGGTGTGCTTTGGATCCTCGGCCTTCCCACCAGTTGATGTAGCCGATGGTGGTGAGGATAGGGGCTGCGTGTTGCGGGCTGGTTCTGGTGTAGGAGTGTAGGAGGAGTTGTTGTGCCCATTCGATCCGTGACCACCTGGGCGCGGTTTGGGTTTGGGCGAAGAGGATGTGTTGGGGTGGTTCGTTGATGCCGGGGATGTCGGCCATGAGCCGGTCTCGGATGTGGGGGAATTGGAAGTTTGCGATGAGGGTGATGCAGGCTTCGTCGGTGGGGAAGTCGCTTGACTCCAGCATGGTTGTCCAGAGGCCGCTCGCTTGTTGCGCAGCTTCTTGAGGTGTCTGGGCTCGGATGATGCTCATGCAGTTTTCGACGGCGATCGCGTGGTCTGCTTCGTGGGTCGGTGCTGGAAGGACGATCCGGTTGGTGGGTTCTATGGTGCTGCCGCGGTAGATGAATTCGGCGTTGACGCGGCTGTATTCGGTGGTGCTGATGGGCAGGCTGATGTCTTGTCCGGGCTCGCTGTCCTAGGGGGAGTAGGTTTCGTCGCTGACGAAGATTCCGTCGCGTATGGTGATGCCGTTCTCGGCGAGGACTCCGGTGAGCGCGGCAATGGTCGCTGCATGTGGTTTGGGCTGGCCGGGTTCAAAGTGGGCTGAGGTGTAGAGGGCGAAGACGATGCTTGTCGCGCTGGTGTCACTGGTGAGGTAGCTGCTGACGGTGCGGGCGTAGGGGAGTTCCGTGCCGGGTTGACGGGGGAGGTCGATGCGGAGGGTGGCTCCGACCTTGCCTTTGTCCAGGGCGATGCAGACCAGACTCTCTTGGGGCCAGAACCCCAGGGTGTGCCCGATGAAGCTCAGTAGATCTGCCGGGTCCTTGATGGTGAGCGCATCCATTGTCCTTATCCTTTGCCCGTGTGCTGATTCTGTGGTCTTGTGGGCCGTTCTGATAGGGACCCGTGCGCCGGTAGAGGGCTGGAGTGCAAATCGGGGGACCGGGCCGATCCGGAAAGTTCGGAAGGGGACAAGTGGCGTAGGAGCGCCGAGCGAACTTTCCAGACCGGCGCTGGCATGTCAGCGCCTTGGCTGCGCGGCGGCCCGTCCAGCGATGGTCGGGATATCAGAATGACAAACAGCGTTGTTGCTTCTGGCTATTCATGGAGGGGTCATGACCTCACGTCATGACGTCAGTGAGAGCGCTCCTTTGCCTGAAGGTGATCAGTAAGGACGCGTCGCCTTTTAGGTTCGTCCAATTCCAGTGCGCGGTCTCGGAGAGCCAAGGGTGTGATTTCCCAACCTCTCACTTGAAGTCTGGCCGCCGCAGATGCCGCTGGATAGCGTAAACGATGATCCCATCGGTAGCTGCCGGTTCGCCTCAGAGGAGGAATACTATGGGTCTCGGCGACAAAGTCGGGAATGCGGGGAGAAAGCTTGCCGGTAAGGTCAAAGAAGCCACCGGCAGGGCAAACGGTGACGACCGCCTCAGGGCCGAAGGAAAAAGGGACCAGCTCAGGGCGGACCTCAGACAGGCTGTCGAGAAGGTGAAGGACGCGTTCAAGAAGCGCTGACCACCGGTAAACGCCAGGCTGTTTTCTACGTCGAATGTAGATGCGACAGCATCGATAATCATTGCGACGACAACGAACCCAAGGTCAGGCACAGCTCGGCAGCTTGGCCTTCAGGACAAACTGGTCAAGGTCGGCTGCTCCCGGAAGCCCATCCTGCACGTCGCAATGTGATGGTTTTTCCATGAGCTCAGCATGCAGTCGGTAGAGCCTCGACGGTCATCCGCAGGACCTAAGCGGGGGAAGGTGACTGTTGCTGTGCCGCGGCATGCGGGGTCTGAGGGTTCCAACGTGGCCATGACCTCACAATGGTAGGAGCGCCGTAACATTCGTGCCCAGCAGTTCGGAGCCTTGGACGCTTAGGCATGGCTAACCTAAACTTCCTGGGAGGGTCCCCGATCTCTCTCCGACAGTTTGCAGAAAGTATCCCCATGAAAATTCCCAATATTGCGCTGGCCAAAATTGCACTCGTTGCCACCGCCACCCTCGGCCTCGCAGCCTGCGGCTCCAATGCTTCGACTGCCCCCGCGTCGTCCGAACCTGCTGCCGCCGATGGCATCACGGTGTACAACGCCCAGCACGAAAGCCTGACCAAAGAATGGATCGCCGCCTTTACCAAGGAGACGGGAATCAAGGTCACCTTGCGCCAGGGGTCGGACACTGAAATGTCCAACCAGATCATTCAGGAGGGCGCAGCCTCGCCTGCTGACGTCTTCCTGACGGAGAATTCCCCGGCCATGGCTCAGGTTGAAAACGCCGGCCTCTTCGCCGACGTAGACAAGACCACCATTGACCAGGTGCCCGCAGAGTTCCGTCCTTCCACCGGCAAATGGACCGGTATCGCAGCCCGCTCCACCGTGTTGGTGTACGACAAAAACAAGATCAGCGAAGACAAGCTACCCAAGTCCATGCTGGATTTGGCCAACCCGGAGTGGAAGGGCAAGTGGGCAGCGTCGCCCACCGGCGCCGACTTCCAGGCCATAGTCTCCGCGCTGTTGGAACTGAAGGGCGAAGCCGCCACTGAGGCATGGCTTAAAGGCATGAAGGACAACTTCAAGGCCTACAAGGGCAACGGCACGGCCATGAAGGCTGTTAACGCCGGCGAAGTTGATGCCGCGTTGATCTACCACTACTACTACTACGGCGACCAGGCCAAGACCGGCGAGAACTCCAAGAACGTCACGCCGTACTACTTCAAGAACCAGGATCCGGGTGCCTTCGTATCTGTGTCCGGAGGTGGCGTGCTGAAGTCCTCCAAAAAGGCAGCCGACGCCCAGGCTTTCCTGAAGTTCATCACGGGCAAGAAGGGCCAGGAGATCCTGAAGACCGGCACGTCCTTCGAATACGCCATCGCCTCGCAGGTTGAGGCAAACGAGAAGCTGGTTCCCATCAAGGAACTGCAGGCTCCCGTGGTTGATCCGGCAAAGCTGAACTCCTCCAAGGTCACGGACCTGATGACCCAGGCGGGACTGCTGTAATTCGGTGACAACCAAGTTTACGGTTTCCGGCCGGCCAGGTCCGGGAAACACGCCGATGGCGGGCAAGGGCAAGCGCCTTCGCCCGCCTTTCGGCGTTTCCGCCGTATCGGTCCTGGCGGTCCTGATCGCCTTCTTTTCGCTGATCCCGCTCGGCTACGTGGTCTACATGACCGTCGCGACCGGGTGGGACACCGCCGTCGAACTCATAGTCCGTCCGCGCGTTGGCGAGCTTCTCCTAAACACGATTCTGCTAACCGTACTGACCGTTCCGCTATGCCTTGTGCTCGGTGTTGGTGGGGCTTGGCTGGTGGAGCGCACTACCTTGCGTGGCCGCACATGGTGGGCTGTTGCGCTGGCTGCGCCACTGGCAGTTCCGGCGTTCGTGAACAGCTATGCGTGGGTGTCCGCGATACCGTCGCTGGAGGGCATATGGTCTGGCGTGCTGATCGCCACGCTGTCCTACTTCCCTTTGGTGTACATTCCAGCCGCGGCAACGCTAAGCAGGCTGGACCCCGCTATTGAGCAGTCCGCGGCTTCGTTGGGCCTGGGTCCTTGGGCAGTGTTCCTCAGGGTGGTTATGCCGCAGCTCCGCATTGCCATGACCGGTGGCGCCCTGCTGGTGGCGTTGCATCTCCTCGCGGAGTATGGAGCCTTCGCGATGATCCGCTTTGATACCTTCACGACGGCGATCATGGTTCAGTTCCAGTCGACGTTCAACGGCACCGCCGGAAACATGCTGGCCAGCGTCCTTGTTTTCCTGTGCTTGGTCCTGCTCCTGGCCGAGGTGAAGAGCCGCGGTACGGCCCGTTACGCAAGGATCGGTTCGGGCGCACAGGCGAAGGCAACAAGGCTGGAGCTGGGTAGGTTCCAGGCCCCAGCCCAGTTGGCCATGCTTGCTGTCACGATCCTGGCTTTCGGCGTGCCGGTCTGGATGGTCCTGCGCTGGATCGCTGCGGGTGGCCCGGAGGTGTGGGTGGTCGGCGAGTTCGCCCCGGCATTGCTGCAAACCCTTCTGTATGGGGCTGCCGGCGCGGTGGCCACCACCGTGGTGGCGTTCCCCATGGCATACCTTGCGGTCAGGCGGCCCAGCTGGTTCAGCAAGGTCCTGGAGCTGTCCAACTATGTAACGAGCTCGCTGCCGGGCATTGTTGTGGGCTTGGCGTTCGTCACCGTCAGCATCAGGGTTCTGCCGGGCATCTATCAGTCAGCAGGGGTCCTGGTTGCGGCGTACGTGCTGCTGTTCCTTCCCCGGGCACTGGTGAACCTTCGGGCGGGCCTTGCCCAGGCACCCAAGGAGTTGGATGAGGCCGCGCAATCTCTGGGCAAGGCTCCGATGGCGTCATTTTTCAGGGTCACTTTGCGGCTCACAGCCCCTGCGGCTGCCGGCGGTGCGGCGTTGGTGTTCCTTGCCATTGTCAACGAGTTGACGGCGACGCTTCTGCTCTCGCCGAACGGGACCCGGACCCTGGCCACCGAATTTTGGAGCAAGAGCAGCGAGATCGACTATGCCGGCGCAGCACCTTATGCGCTGTTGATGATCCTGCTCTCGGCCCCCATGACCTACCTGCTCTTCCATCAGTCCAAGAAAGTTGCCGGACAGTGACCGAACAATCTCCACCCAGGCTGCCCGCCCCACGGGTTGCGCCCACAGTGGCTCCCACCACGAACACGCACTTGGACATCTCCGATGTCACTAAGAACTTCGGTTCCCAGTCGGTGTTGAAGGGCGTCAACCTGTCCGTCGCATTGGGGGGAACCACCGCCATCGTTGGACCTTCCGGCTCGGGTAAGACCACGCTGTTACGGCTTATTGCAGGCTTCGAACATCCTGACACCGGGACCATCAGCCTCAATGGTTCCACCGTTGCCGGCAACGGAGTCCGGGTTCCGGCGCACAAGCGGCAGGTGGGCTATGTTGCCCAGGACGGTGCCCTGTTTCCGCACCTTTCGGTGGGGCAGAACATCGCCTTCGGGCTGGATTCCGGAAAGCTCGACGGCGGTCGGCGGGCGGTGGGTGCCCGCGTTCAGGAACTGCTCGAGATGGTGTCGTTGGAAGGTTCCATGGCGAAGCGGCGCCCGCACCAGCTTTCCGGCGGCCAGCAGCAACGGGTTGCGCTGGCGCGCGCTCTAGCGCGGGAACCGAAGCTCATGTTGTTGGATGAGCCGTTCTCGGCCCTTGACGCGGGCCTTCGAGTCGCAACGCGGCGTTCGGTGGCTGAGGTGCTGAGCGCCGCAGGCGTGACCACCATCCTCGTGACCCATGATCAGGCCGAAGCATTGTCGTTTGCGGACCAGGTAGCAATCATGCGGGGTGGAAAACTGGCGCAGATCGGCAATCCCTTTGTGGTGTACACCCGCCCGGCGGACCGCGCCACTGCCGAGTTCCTCGGTGACGCCGTCATTCTGGACGCATGGTTGGAGGGATCACTGGCCACGTGTTCACTCGGCGGGATTCCGGTGCGCCGTCCCCCTGCACAGGGACGGGTGCAGCTGATGCTGCGGCCGGAACAGATCCGCATCGCCCCCGACGGACCCATCCGCGGAGTCGTTGTGGACACGGATTACTTCGGACCCGAGACCACTGTCCGCATCAAGCTCGCGGCCTATAGCGCTGCCGACGGCGGAGTCTCTGGTAATGGCCACCGCTACCCCGGCGGCGGTGAGGTGATCACCATCCGGCACTGGAACGCTTCGATTACCAAGCCCGGGACGGAACTGTGCCTTCGCGTTGTCGGCGAGGGAGTGGCCTTTCCCCAGGAGATTCAATGACAACAACAACGCTCGACCTTGCACCCGTTCCCTTTGCCGCGCAGCTTGCCCGTTTCGGAGATAGCCCGGCCATTCGCGGTGGCTCGCGCACCATCTCGTACGCAGAGCTTGCAGATCTGGTAGCTACGACCGCAGCCCGGCTCGGCCCTGTCCGTCGGCTTGTTGCACTGACCGCCTCGAATGACGTGGACTCACTGGTTGCCTACCTGGCCGCGCTGACCGGAAACCACGCGATCATCCTCCTGCCCGCGGACAAGCCCGCTGCGCTCGAATCGCTCGTGGCCGCGTATGACCCGGACGTCATCATGCGTTCAGGGGCCGGCGAACCTGTGCTGGAGGAACGCCGGCCCGGGACCCGGCATGAACTCCACCCTGAGCTGGCACTACTCCTCAGCACCTCCGGCTCCACAGGCTCACCCAAGCTGGTCAGGCTTTCATTGGAAAACCTGCAGTCCAACGCCGAGTCCATTGCCGAGTATCTGGGCATAGGTCCACACGACCGGGCAGCCACCACGCTGCCGATGTCTTACTGCTACGGCCTGTCGGTGATCAACAGCCACCTCCTCCGGGGCGCATCGCTGGTGGTGACCGACTTGTCCGTGGTGGACCCGTGCTTCTGGAATCTTTTCCACGCCGAAGGGGCTACATCGTTTGCCGCCGTGCCCTACACCTTTGAGCTGCTTAAACGTGTGGGCTTCGCGGACATGGACCTGCCCTCGCTCCGTTATGTGACCCAGGCCGGTGGTCGCCTGAGCCCGGACAATGTTCGAGACTACGCTGGGCTTGGTGCACGACGGGGCTGGGACCTCGTTGTCATGTACGGACAGACCGAAGCCACCGCCAGAATGGCCTACCTGCCACCGGACCTCGCCGCTGAACATCCACAGGCCATCGGAGTTCCGGTGCCCGGTGGAACATTCCGGCTTGAACATGTTCCCGGACTCGAAGAGTCTGAGCTGATTTACGCCGGACCAAACGTCATGCTCGGCTACGCCGAAAGTCCTCAGGACCTGGCCTTGGGACGGACCGTAGCTGAACTCCGAACGGGGGACCTGGCCAAGCGCACCCCCAACGGGCTCTACGAGATCGTGGGCAGACGAAGCCGTTTCATCAAAGTGGTCGGTCTTCGGGTGGACTTGGGCCACGTCGAGCGCATTCTGAGCGGGTTGGGGGTTTGCGCGGCCGTAGCAGGCACAGACGGCCAGCTCGTTGCCGCAGTTGAAGGGGATCACGATCTCGCCCTGATAGCAAAGACCGTCGCCCATGACCTTGGGCTGCCGCGCGCCGCCGTCGACCTCCATCCCGTCCCCGAGATACCCCGGCTGGCGAACGGAAAGCCTGACTACCCTGCCATCATCGCTATGGCGTCCCGACCGGAGATGCCAGCCAACGAGCCACCTCCGCCTCACGCCGGCACGGACGTGCGGACGATCTTCGCCGAAGTACTCGAAACGGCCAACGTCACGGACACGGACACCTTCGTGTCGCTCGGCGGAGACTCACTCTCGTACGTCGCGGCCTCAGTTCGCCTGGAGCAGGAACTCGGTTACCTTCCGCGGGGATGGCATCTGATGCCCATCCGCGAGCTCACCCCCGGACTGAAACAGGCCGAGCGCGCCGGGCATACCGCCAAACCGATCCATGGGCGGGTACGCACATGGCAAAAGCGGTTGCTTGCACCGATGGAGACAAGCGTCGTCCTGCGGGCAGTGGCCATCGTCTTCATCGTTTCCACGCACATCGGCCTGTTCTCCTGGGAAGGAACAGCTCACGTACTGATGGCCCTCGCCGGCTACAACTTTGCCCGTTTCCAGCTTGAGGGAAATCGGCGTTCCCGTTTCCGACGGCACTTGCGGGCCATTGCCCGGATCGTGGTTCCCAGCGTGGCGGTGATAGCAGTCGCGTTCGCTGTCACTGATGACTACGGCTGGCACAACGTTCTTCTTCTGAACTCACTCGTCGGCCCGCAAGGGTGGACAGACATGTCCCGCTTCTGGTTCGTCGAGGTGCTGGTTCACATCCTTCTCGGACTTGCGCTGCTTCTGGCTATCCCGGCCGTCGATCGGGCCATGCGTAGATGGCCTTGGGCCTTCCCGCTCGCGTTGGCGGGCTTGGATCTCCTGCAACGGTTCGACGTCGTTGAGCTGCCCTATCCCGGCCAGGGGCCTGTTCTGTGGCTCTTCGCCTTCGGCTGGGCTGCCGCCGTGTCCCACACGCTCCGGCAGCGCATTCTTCTCACCGCCGTTGCCCTATGCACGATCCCGGGATCCTTCGAAGACACCTACCGCAGCGCCACGATTCTCGCGGGCTTCCTCGTTCTCCTCTGGATTAACACCATGCCCCTCCCGCGCGGCATGCACAGGTTCGTCGCCCTACTGGCCAGTGCTTCCCTGTATATATACGTCACCCATTGGCTCGTATACCCAATGGTCATTCAGATTGATAAGGGTCTGGCGGTGTGGGCATCCCTGGCCGTCGGCGTGGCCTATTGGGCTCTTATGAGCAGGGTCATGGGGGCTGCGGAAAGTTGGCTGCGACCAGCGCGTCCAACTGCTGTTGAGCGACCTGGTTCCATGTCCTGATAGGGATGTCGCCTAGCTGCCTTATCCCGGACCTGGTGGGAAGCCTTGCTGACACGGCCTCTCGAGACGACTAGGGGACAGGGAGCGCCAGAGTCTTGCTGCGAGAGATGAAGGTGAACTGTAGCTGAATAACGCAGCTTTCTGGATACCTACGGCCACGGTACTGTCCCAGTGCTCGAATAGATCGCCGCTCTGGACACGTCCAGCGCTTGGGAGTTCAAAGGATGAGCTGGTCGCGGATGTGCGGGAACTGGAAGTTGGCCATCAGGGCAGTGGTTTTCTCTTCTGTGAGGTAATCGCGGCTGTCGGGCATTGTGGTCCAAAGTTCGTGTGCCTGCCGGACGGCTTTCTCGGGGTTTAATGACTTGATGGCGATCATGTGGTTTTCGATGACGGTCGCTTCCACAGCCTGGTGCGTTCGTGGTGGCAGGGTGATTTGGTCAGTGGGGGGGCGATGGTGCTGCCGCGGTAGATGAATTCGGCGTTGACTTGGCTGTACTCGGTGGTGCTGAGGGGCAGGGTTCTGTCTTGGCCCGCTCCGGTGTCATAGGGGGGGGCGGCCGTGTCGCTACCGACGAAGATTCCGTTGCGGATGGTGACGCCGGTTTCTGCGACGACTCCGGTGAGCGCTGCGATGGTCGCGGTGTGGGCGTTCGACTGGCCAGGTTCGGAAGCGGCACTGGTATACCGGGCGAAGACAATGCTTGTGGCTTTGGAGTCATTTGTGAGGTCGCTGGCGACGGTCCGGGCGAAGAGGACTTCGTGGCATGGCTGGCGGGAGAGGTCGATGGGGAGCGTTGCACCTACTTTGCTGTTGCCGAGGGTGATGCAGACGAGGCTCACCTGTGGCCAGAAGCCGAGGGTGTGTCCGATGAAGCTGAGTAAATCTGCCGGGTTTTTGATGGTCAGCGCGTTCATGGTCCTGTTCCTTGCCCTAATTCGGTGTGCATGTGGTTTGTTGGGGTTGGGTGTCCTTCTGTTAGGGGACCTGGGCGCTGGGGTAGGGGCTGTAGTGCAACCTGGGGGACCGGGAGCGCCGGAAAGTTCGTCAGGATGGGAGCGACGTAAGAGCGCCGAGCGAAGTTCCGGGCCGGGTCGGCGCGTCAGCGCCTTGGAATTTATGGATGAGGTGAGTCGGTCGGTTGGAGAGAGCGGGTGGTCCAGCAAGGAAAAGTGGTCGGGTGTGAGACTTGTTCAGGGCCCGCAACTTTGACGCCGTGGGCAGTTGAGCCGGTTCAGCGGTGTCGAACCGTCATGCTGTTGGGAAAATATGAGTTCCCGCGGAAGAGTCAAATGCCCGCGTTCCCTTGACCCCGCCAGAAATGTTCGTGCATTTTGAATTGCGGCACGAAATGTTTTGGAGACTTCTTCAGCTTTCCGGCACGGGTAGGGCAAGATCATGCTGGGGGAGCTAGGCATGTTGATCTGAACAGCTGGGTGATGAACCCAGCAGTTTATGTTTCGACGACGATAGGTCCCTTTGTGAGCGTTCCCGCCGGCTGGTACACCGACCCTCAAAACTCTGCACTTGTCCGCTACTGGGACGGCATGCGCTGGACCGATCACGTCCAACCTGTCCAGCCCGCACAGCTGGCGGATTTACCGACTGCTCCCCGGGAGCCGGCCCCGGCGCGTCAACATTCTCAGGAACCGCAGGAACTGAATCAGGGACGCGTTGGAGGCACGCGCAAGGTCGGATTCTTCGGTGCCAAGAAGACAGCCGAGACCGCCCTCGCCGATGTCGAGCGGCTGCAAAGGATCCTGGATGAGCGTGGCCTGCTCGAGTTCGACCAGATAGAAGCCAGCCGGGATGAGCTTCGCCGCACTGCTGAGAACGAACGCAGGGAATGGGCATCTGAGAACCAACGGCTTCAGTCTCAACTGCACTCCCTGCGTTCTGAACTTGCCGAAGCCGAAGGCCAGTTGGTGACCGCTCGCGCCTCGGCCGCGCTGCAGGAAGTCGGAGTCTTTGACTTCGACCACCCAGCAGAACACTCCGCTCACCTGTCTGCCCGGCTGGATTCCGTCCGTGCCCAATACAAGGAGATGGCCCGGGCAAAGCAGGCCATCCACGCGACGTCGAACTTCACGTTCAACAACTCCGCGAAGCAGGGCATGAAGTTCGTGAACCAGATGTCGACCATCATGCTGCGTGCCTATAACGCCGAAGCCGAGAACTGCGTGAAAACGGTCAAAGCTGGAAACTTGGCAACCGCGACGGCGCGCCTGACCAAGGCGAAAGAACAGATCGAACGCCAAGGCACCATGATTGACCTACGAGTCGACGAGACCTACCACCACCTGCGCATCCAGGAAATGGTGCTCGCCGCGGAACACCTCCAAGCTCTTGCCGCGGAGAAGGAACTGGAGCGCGCCCGACGCGAAGATCTGCGCGAGCAGAAGAAAGCCGAAGCGGAACTCGCCGCCGCCCGGCAAAAGCTCGCCAAGGAACGGGCCATGCACCAGGCAACCCTGGACGCACTCATAGCCAACGGCGACCTCGAAGGCGCAGAACGAATGCGCGCCAAAATCGCTGAAGACGAACTCGCCCTCGCCGACGTGGAACGGCGCGCTGCGAACATTCGCGCCGGCTACGTGTACGTCATCTCCAACATCGGCGCTTTCGGGGAAAACATGGTCAAGATCGGCATGACCCGCCGGTTGGAGCCCATGGACCGGGTCAACGAACTCGGAGATGCGTCCGTACCGTTCCGCTTCGACGTACATGCGCTTTTTTACTCCGACGATGCCCTCGCCACCGAGGCAATGCTGCACCGGACGTTCGCTGAGCAGCGCGTCAACAAGGTCAACCTCCGTCGCGAATTCTTCCGGGTCACCCCGCACCAGGTACTGGAAGTGCTGAAAGAACACCACGTCGAACTCGTGGAATTCACCGAACAACCCACCGCCGAAGAATTCCGCCTCAGCACACCGGAGGCAGAGGCTTTGCCTGTGTAACGCACAGCGGCCAAGTCCCGGCGAACGCATCCACAGCGCGAATGGAGTCGGCCGTTCGTTCGGCGCATGTCATAGGCGCCGTTATCGGCTTTCACTTTCGCAGTGTAGATATCGCCCGCGGCGCGCCTCCTCCTTCTGTGCGGGTGACGCCCGGCTCGTGCCGCGGAGAAGCCAAGGATGTCCGGACCAGCCAGGCATGGGATGACCCGGCGTTGGACGAGCGCCGTCTATGCTCCAGGGCTGCGACCGGGTTCCCCATAGCCGCGTCGGCGACTTGGTGACTAGCTCATTAGCCGGAAGTTCGCCGGTCGCGAATTGATCTGAGGACCGAAGCGGATGAAAAAACTCTTGTCAAATTAAATAACAGTTTCGTGTAGTTTGGTCAAATCTTGTAATTAGATCGGTCGCTGTGCATACGGTTGGGGCGTACTGAACATGATCTATTGCCATCTCAAGGGGGAGGGACCAACATGTCAGGAAGTATCGGTAGATTTGTCCTCGTTCTCGCAACCAGCACTGCACTGCTTTTTGGCGGCGCGGGCGGAGCGAACGCAGCGACGGGTGTACAGCAGGTTCAGAGGGAGACAGCAGCGACGCAGGATGAGGCTTCGAGAGCTCAGATAGAGTCTGCCATCGAGAGTGCTTTCGCAGGCGACACCGCCGGGCTGGCCGCCTTACTCGAAGGCCCGCGAGCAGCTTTGACGCAAGTCGTCCTCAAGGACCGTTTGGAGGAACGCGGTGACTTGCGTCGGGCCGAGTCCTTGAAAATCACCGCCGAGGCGGTTGATCCAGCTCCGATGTCCACTGGGCAGTATGACTACTACTGCACCGGGTACAACGGCGTTACGATCGGATGGAACGGGATGGAGGTCCTGGCCTGCCACGGCTGGTTAGACACTTATATTTCTGGACGTCATGTGGCCCACTATAATCCGGATCTAATTCCGCGCGGTGCACCTGTCACTGTCGGGTGCGCATACGCCATGATCGGCGTCGTTGTGTCACTAACAGTACCCCTAGGAGTAGTAGGCTGGGCGGTATTCGGTACGGGAGTTCTTTATGCAGGAGGAGGTGTGGTTGTATCCTGTGGATAAAGTGAATAATCCTTCTCCATGGACAGCTATTGTCACAACGCAATTGTTGGTATTGGTCGGTTTGAGCGCCATGCTGTTTCGATTCGAGGCGAAGTGGTACGACTACGTCCTAGTTTTGGTGGTGGTAGTCTACGAGGTCCTCGTTATCCGGGCCCTGGTTCGTCGAGCTAAGACAGTAGTATCCAACGAGTCTGGACGGCAGTCATCGGCCAGCTCACCACGGACGTGATCCGAGTTAGTGAAAAACCCCAGTAAAGCCCCGCGTCGGTTGACTAGGGGCTTTACTTGTGCGGTGAAGTGCCCGTCTCGTGGTGGAGGGCAGGCCTCATTTGGCCTCGCCGGAAGCCAATGCGTCGAAGAATCGGCAACCTGCCGAAGCCTTTAACCGGGCTGCAAAAGTTGTGGCGCCCGGGGCGGCCTGTTTGTGGCCCTTCGGATCTGGTACTTCCCCATGGCTTAGACGGTGAATCTCTCTACGATGAAAGTCCTGCCGAATAAGCGAGACGACCGGTGCCTTCTAGGGTACAAACGTCCCAACAGAATTTGCGTCCTCATTCTGTTACGAACGGTGGCAGCAAACAAGATCCTGTAGTCCGTGCGGAGGGCAAAGGCAGAGTCTGCACAATATCTGCATGGCGCACGGAGTATGCAGGGGTTGCAAAAGGGATAAGTGGACAATGTCCACACTTCCCGCCCCGGACTGCCTCTTACAACCGGCGAACGGGCCCGGATTCCGCATGTTTCCAGCACTTCCAAGTGTTTCCAAGGCCCAGAATCCCTTTCGATTCCCACCTCGGGCACGGCATACCCCCTCGTCAGAGGGGTTTTTGCTTTAACGTGTTGACAATTATCGACACGAGTCTCTGATGTGTGGTGCCGGCGTGTGCCTGGCGGCCGGTTGGCCTGTGCAGTTGTGGGGGAGCGGGTTCAGGGTCGTGGCTCGTGAGCCCTCCGCCTGCTCTGAACTGGGGCTATGGGTTCCTCTCGCGGTTCGTGCGGTAGGTCGTCGTTGGCCTACACCTCTTCATGGGTAGGGGGACTGAGCGCAACATGACCTCGGGATCTTGCGTCAAAGTTCTTGGTTTCGGCTCGTTGGTGGAGTTAGGAGCCACGTATTGCGATGACCCTCCAGAACGGTGAAGCCGCAGGGGTGCAGCCGCATCTTCATGGCCAAACCGTTGCCTATGAATCGTCTTCTTGATCCAAGGCTAACTCGCGGAAGCTGGACCGGACTCGCCGGGCGTATGCCGAAGCAACCCGAATATACTTCGAAGCCATCGCCCAGACCCGGGCAACCGCTAGTGAGAAAACAGTCACCGACTTCCGCGAGGACATCCGCCGGCTGGGACGTACATAACCGGCCCTATACCCAAAGAACCAGCCACAACCACGAAAATAAGATCAGCGTGATCAGGACTGCGCCTTCCGCGTCCTGTGCCGCCTGGCACCATGGATTGTCCTCCGGCTGCAGTCGGCGAAGGTCTCTCATCGCCACAGATAATCGCCACAGATATACGGTTAGGGGAAGGTGTCGTCGCTGGCGGCCGCGCTCTGCCGATCTTCGCGGGTCGCACCCTCATCCTCCAGCTTTAATCGTCGTCTGGGGATGCGATGAACCGCATCAGCGTTTCCATGAGGTGCAGGGATTCCCGTTCGGGGTCCAGGAGGTACTGGATCCGAAGGCCGTCCACCATGGCCATCACCATGGTGACTTTGTCGTCGGCGGTCAGTTCCTGGCTGTCTTCGGTGGTGGACAGTTTCTTGCTGGTGAAGTGTTCGCGCATCTTGGCGCGCCGGGAAATGAAGAAGTCGTGAGCCGGGTGGTTGGGGTTGGTGGCGGCGATGGTGATAGCGAGCCAGTTCCGGAGGTGCTCGGGGTGGGCGAACTCTTCTTGGAGGATGCTGCTCAGGACCTTCTCGCGGGGGACTTTTGATTCCATGATGCGGTTGGCGAGTTCGGCGTCGTCGAGGTCGCGCTGGGCCAGGGCGGCAAGGAGGAGGTCGTCCTTGGTGGCGAAGTGGCGGAGTAGTGCGGCGTGGGTGACGTTGGCCCGTGCCGCGATGTCGCGGAGGCTGGCGCGTTCGTAGCCGTGCTCAGCGAAGCTGGCAGAGGCCGCACGGACTATTTCAGCCCGCCTCGCCGGAGTGGTGGCGTACGGGCCGCGACGGCGGGAGGCTGGACTTGGTGAGGTTGCCTGCTCGGTAGTTGTGGTCACTGCGCCAAACCTTCTTTCCTAAGCTACGGGCAATTTCTCCGGGGGTCTTGTCAATTGTAACCACCATGACTACTATTCACGAATAGTAACCACGATGGTTACTCTTTACTTGGTTCGACGATGTCGTCGCAGGGCCACGCTGCGGATGCCGGCAGCGGGCGACCACTTTCTTGAAGGAGTCATTGGTGACTACGAACAATCACGAGGCCCCCAGCCTCGCCGGGGGCGTCGCTGCCGCACAGCCGGTCCCTGGCAACCAGCCGCCAACCGCGGATCCGAGCACTCAACTGATGGAGGAACCTCAGAGTCCCGTCAGCAGGAGTTACATCTTTTGGCTGATGCTCGCCAGCTTCGGAGCGTCCATTGCCATGATGGTGCCGCTTTCCTACGGCATCGCTGTGAGGATCACGGAGCTCGCCCCCGGCCAGGAACAGGTACTGGGCTTCATCACGGGCATAGCCCAGCTGGTCTACCTGATCATCAGCCCGATCGTGGGGATCTGGAGCGACCGGACGAGGTCCCGCTTTGGTCGCCGCAGCCCGTTCATCTTCCTGGGTACGGCCATCGGTCTGGCCGGCCTGGTAGTCATGGGTCTGGCGCCCAACCTGCTCCTGGTAGGAGCCGGATGGATCCTTGGTATGTCCGGTTGGTCGATCTCCGGCGCTGCCATTCAGAACCTGATGGCGGACAAACTGCCGGAAGCGCAGCGCGGACGGGTCTCAGCGCTAACAGGCCTCATGACCCAAATCGCGCCTGTTTTGGGCATTGGTGTTGCCTACGCTGTCTCCTCAAACACTCTCCTGGTCTTCGTGGTCCCAGGCGTCATCGGTGCAATACTTTTGGCGCTGTTCCCGCTCATCAAGCCGGAGGGCAGCTCCAAAGACGTCGTCATTGATTCGCAGGTAACGTTCCGCTCGGTGGTTGCCAGCTACGGTTTCAGCGTCCGGAAGTACCCCGATTTCGCGTGGAACTGGTTGGGCCGCTTCGTCTTCTTCATGGGCCTGTACTTCAACACCACCTTCGGCACGTTCTTTTACGCGCAGCGCCTTGGACTTCCCGTCCGAGAGGTGGCGGGAGTTGTGGCCACGATCGGCATGTTGGGTGTCGTCGCGGCAGCAGCAGGTGCCCTGCTGGGTGGCTTCCTCTCGGACAAGCTCAGGCGGCGCAGGCTGTTCGTCATCATCGCTGCTTTGATCTTCGTGGCAGGGGCCTTGGCTGAGGCTTTCGCCTGGTCGCTTCCGCAGCTGATCATCGGTGCAGTCCTCATGCAGACTGCCATCGCCGTGTTCGCGACCGTTGACCAAGCCATCATCTTCGCCATCCTGCCCAACCGCACGGAAACGGCGCGCTACATGGCGGTGGTGGCCTTCGCGCAAAAGATCCCCAGTGCAGTGGCACCCCTAATCGCATCGGTGATCATCACCATCGGCATTACGGGAACGGACAAGAACTACACCTTCCTCTATCTGGCCGGCGCTGTCCTTGCGCTCCTTGGCGGCTCCGTCATCGCTCTCAAGGTTAAGTCCGTTCGCTAATGGAAACACCGTTCGAATCAATGCCGACGAAAGTAGAACCAACCACCATGGACCACATGCCATTCGGGCTTACCGTGGACAGCGGCGGGGATCAGTTCCCTGTCACGGGGCCGGCTCCTCGGTTGTCTTGGAAAGTCAACGCAGGGATCCCGGCAAAGGCCTTCGAGCTGGAGGCGACGGTCGACGGCGTGGCGCAGCCACTTGCGTCCACTACCACTCACCTCTTCGTTCCCTGGCCTTGGGCTGAACTGCGCAGCAGGCAGCGGATAGCCTGGCGCGTGCGCGCCGCGGAACCAGCGGCCAGTTGGTCGGTGTGGTCCCCTTTTGAGGCGGGTCTTTTCGACGCCGATTGGACGGCTTCGTGGATTTCACCAGTTGAGGGGGAAGACAGGCCATACGGCCAGCGTCCAGCTCACGTGCTTGCTACGGAGTTTGATCTGGGAGACCTGACCGGCTCCCAGGCCGTGACCTCGGCCCGACTCTACGCCACAGCACTGGGCGTTTACACTGCCGCGATCAATGGTCAACGTGCCGGTACAGCGGAACTGTCCCCCGGGTCGACGTCGTACGACCGTACTCTCTACGCCCAGGCGTCCGACGTGACGTCGCTGGTTCGGTCGGGCGGGAACCGCATGGAAATCGAGCTCTCGGACGGCTGGTACCGGGGACAGGTGGGGGCGTTCCGGCACCCTGCCCAATGGGGAACGAAGCTCGGTGCCCGGGCAGAACTGCACCTCGAATTCGAGGATGGTTCCCACCGCATGATTGGAACGGACGGCAAGTGGACAAGCGCACCATCGCCCACGACCCGTGCGGATCTCATGGAAGGTCAAACGGTCGACTTCACGGTTCCGTCCGCGGCTCCGTCCGTGGTTTTGGTGGACGAAGTGACCGCACCGGGAATCGAATGGTCACCCGCCCCGCCGGTCAAAGTGATCGCTTCGCGCCCAGCTGAGAGTCTTCATGAACTGCGGCCCGGTGTCTGGATCGCAGACTTTGGCCAGAATGCCTCCGGTTGGATCCGGCTCCACGATCTTGGACCTGCCGGCACGCGTACCGTCATTGACTATGGCGAGCACCTTGGCCCTGACGGGGACCTGTCAACCTCGCATCTTGATTCACATCGGCCAGGTGAACCCGCCCGGATCTTCTCACAACGGGACGAAGTCACGGCAGGGGAGGAGCGTGCTGTTTTTGAACCACGGCACACGGTCCACGGATTCCAGTACGCCCGCATCACCCGCGACGCGACAGGCATAGACCTGGCCCCGTTGGATCCCGCCGGCGTCACCATGCAGGTGGTTCACACTGACCTGCCACAAACCGGTGATTTCTCCTGCAGCGATGAAGACCTGAATGCCCTGCACCGAATCGGGGAGTGGAGCTTCCTCGGCAACGCAGTGGACGTCCCCACGGATTGCCCCACGCGTGAACGCCTGGCATGGACGGGTGACTACCAGGTCTTCATTTCCACAGCCACGCGGCTGCGGGATGTGCTGGGGTTCAGCCGCAAATGGTTGCGGTCCGTCCGTGACGATCAACTCGAGGACGGGCGCATCGCCAACTTTTCTCCTGATGGTCGCATGATCAAGAATCACGTGGATGATCAGTTCGCCATGATGACCGGTTCGGCTGGTTGGGGAGACGCAATAGTCGCGGTGCCGTGGGAGCTCTACGAGGCTTATGGAGATGAAGCAGTTCTTGCTGAGAACTGGGACGCCATGGTCCGGTGGGTCCAATGGGCACTGGAGATGGCACGGACGACCCGGCACCACGAGCGCGTGAAAGCATCAGCCACGCCCGAGCCTTACGAGCAGTACCTCTGGGATGGCACTTTCCATTGGGGCGAATGGACGGAGCCCAAAAAGCGCGACGTCGACGGGCGCCTGATCGACCCCGTCCAGGACAACCCCATGGCTTGGTTCATGGAGGACAAGGGAGAGGTCGGGACAGCGTATCTGTACCGCTCGGCCGCGACTCTTGGGCGCATCGCTGAGGTTCTGGGGCAGCCGGAGGATGCAGCGAAATACGGCGACGTTGCCGAGTCAGTCCGTGACGCCTGGCGTCTTGCGTACCTCCGGGACGATGGCACTACAGCGGCCGACACCCAGGCAAGCTACGTCAGGGCGTTGTCCTTCGGGCTGCTTCCCATGGAGTCGCGCAGCCGTGCGGCGGACCGCCTGGTTGAGTTGATCCGCGAGGCTGGAACCCACCTTGGTACGGGCTTCCTGTCCACTGGCGATCTGCTTCCTGTGCTCGTTGAAGCCGGACGATTGGACGTTGCCCATGAGCTCCTTTTCCAGCGCACGGCACCGTCCTGGCTGTCCATGGTGGACAAAGGCGCAACAACCATTTGGGAGTCCTGGGAAGGGATCGACGAGCACGGTCATGCGCAGGATTCCCTCAACCACTACAGCAAAGCCACTGTCCTCCGGTTCCTGCATGAGCACACTCTGGGACTGAGGCAGGCGGCAAGATCCATTGCTTGGCGCTCCATAGTGATCGCTCCAACGTTGGCCCCGGGTATCACTTGGGCCAAGGGAACCCACGAGTCCCCGTACGGCACCATCCGTGTCCACTGGCAGCTCGACGGCGACACCCTGCGGATCGATGCCGATATCCCTGCCGAAACAGAAGCGCGCATCGTCTTCCCGGACGGCTCCGAGCACCACGCAGGACCAGGCCGCTTCCGGGCCAGCGCACCCGTATCCATCCACGAACCCGAGGCCGTTCCCGCGACCTGACGAGACACCTTCCAAACCGCTCCGAAAACACACTGACTTAACGAAAGAAGAGAACAACCATGACCACTTTCCCCGCCGACTTTCTCTGGGGCGCGGCAACCGCCGGCCACCAGATCGAAGGCAACAACGTCAACAGCGACTGGTGGGCACGTGAACTGACCATGCCAGGCATGGAACTCTCCGGAGACGCCTGCGACAGCTACCACCGCTACCGTGAAGACATCGATCTCCTGGCCGATGCCGGCCTTACGTCCTACCGTTTCAGCCTCGAATGGTCACGTATTGAACCCGCCCCGGGAGCCTTCTCCAAGGCCGAACTGGCCCATTACCGCCGCATGATCGAGCACTGCTTCGCCCGGAACGTCACCCCCGTGGTCACTTTGCAGCACTTCACCACTCCGCAGTGGTTCGCGAACGACGGCGGCTGGTTGGCCCCGGACGCTTCTGAAAAGTTCCAGCGGTACGTCACGGAGGCCACCACCATCCTGGAAGGCGTGGACTGGGTGGTGACCATGAATGAACCCAATATGCAGGCGGCGATCATGACGGCCATGCGCCGCATGCAACAACACGATGGTGCCGAGTGGCAGAGCCCCACCGTCGAGGGAACCGAAGAGACCAAACAAACACACAGCGACTTCCTCACCTACGCTGATCCGGAGATCGGGCGAGCATTCACCGCCATCCACCACGCTGCCCGCGACATCGTCCGAGCCCGCACCACCGCGAAAGTCGGGTGGACCATCGCCGCAGGGGCTCTCACCGCGGCTCCCGGCGGGGAGGAGAAACTCCTCGAAATCCGCTACGGCAAGGAAGACGTCTACTGGGAAGGCAGCCGCGGCGATGACTTTGTAGGAGTGCAGGCCTACTCAAGTCAGGAAGTGGACGCCAACGGCCTGGTACCTCACCCTGCCAACCCGGACAATACGCTGGTGGGCACCGCCTACCGCCCCGACGCCCTCGCCATGGCGGTGCGGCACGCCTGGTCAGTAACCGGCGGAGTCCCGGTGATGGTCACCGAAAACGGCATCGCGACCGCCGACGACAACCAGCGCATCCGATACACCTCAGAGGCCCTGCAAGGTTTGCAGCATGCCATGGCTGACGGCATCGACGTCCGCGGCTACCTCCACTGGTCCCTGCTGGACAACTTCGAATGGGGACACTGGGAACCAACCTTTGGTCTGATTGCCGTGGACAGGGACACGTTCACACGCATACCCAAACCGAGCCTCGCCTGGCTGGGAAGTGTCGCCCGAAGCAACCAACTCGACGTCGAGGTTCCCGCGTGACCACCGCATTCGCCGACGCTTCCCTTACCCCAGTCCGGGACCTGCTTTCCCTGACCGGCCGCACGGCTGTCATCACCGGTGCCGCCCAAGGCCTGGGCAAAGCCATCGCGATCCGCTTGGCCGAAGCCGGGGCGGACGTTCTTCTGGCAGACATCGACGGCGAACGCGCCCGGGAAGCTGCCGCAGAAATCGCTGCACGCTTCCCAGCCCGATCGCTGGGGATCGATATGGACGTGGCCGCCTCGGGGTCAGTGCGAAAGGCCGCCTCGTTTGCGGCAGCTGAGCTGGGAGGCATCGACATCTGGGTCAACAACGCCGGCATCTTTCCCAGCACACTGGTCCTGGAAACGCAGGATGAAGAGTGGGAGAAAGTGTTCGCCGTCAACACCCGAGGAGTCTTCAATGGCTCCCGTGAAGCCGTACGCCACATGGCAGGCAGCGGAGTGATCATCAACATCATCTCCACCGCAGGCTTTGAGGGAACAGCCCCCGGCCTTGCCTCCTATGTGGGATCCAAGCACGCCGTCCGCGGCATGACCAAGCAGATGGCGCTGGAGTTCGCATCCATGGGAATCAGGGTGCTGGGAGTAGCGCCCACCTTCGTACCCACCGAGGGCACCATGGCGGCTGCCGCCGCAATGCACACCGGGGACGCTGGTCTGACGTCGGAGTCCCGGACTAACGCGGTGATGACCGGCAGTCTTATGGGGCGGCTGGGAACCCCGGACGACATTGCACGAGTGGTCTTGTTTTGCGCCAGTGACTTGTCCACCGTCATGACCGGCAGCACCCTCCTGGCCGACGCCGGCAAAACGATCTAAGAGTCCTTGGTCAGCACTTCCGTCAGGGAACGAAGGCCCGGGCAACATAGCCCGGGCCTTCGACTTGATCCAACCTTCGGCCGCGGACATGGTCGGGATACATAATGACCTGCATATTTTTCGGGGCGGGCCACCGCATGACTGGAACCTCGAGTGTGCACGCTCAAGTACGCTTCACTGCGTCGACGTAGATTTAGCTACTACTTAGTGGCCCTGGAACGCTTCCGCCAGCCACCACGAACCACCGTCGGACGCGATCTTGGCGTCGATCACCAGGGGCCGGTTCTGCGTTCCGGCTTGGTAGGCGGCGATCCATGGGCGCACAGCATCGAGGTCGCCCACGGACCGGACGGTCACACCTTCGGCGCCGAATCCGCGCGCGATCGCGGCGATGTCCGTTTCCGGGAACACGACGCTGGAGAGCTCGGCCTCCGAGTGCTCCGAAGCGAAGTGGTGGACTTCCGCGCCGTAGGCAGCGTCGTTGTAGACGATGCACACCAGGGGCAGTTTCAGCCTCGCAGCGGTCTCCAACTCGCTGATTCCCATGAGGAACCCACCGTCACCGGCGCCCAGGACGGGCAAGCGGTGTGGTTGGGCAAGGGCGGCTCCGATGGCCGTGTACAGGCCCAGCCCGATCGCTTGGAATGCTTGGGTGAAGCAGAAACCGAACTCGTCCGGCACAGCAAGGTATTGGCTGGGGTAGCCCATGAAGTTGCCCGAGTCGACGGCCACGATCCGCTCTGCGGGCAGCAGGGTGTCGAGTTCGCGGGTGAGGACGCGGGGATCGATGGATGTTGCCGTGGACAGGTCCGCTGTGGAAACGTCCCGCCACCGCGAGCCCTGCTTGATGGCCAGCGCGTTGGCCTCGGTGCGGTACTTCTCCGCCGACTCGGGCTGTAAACCGGCCAGCGCGGCCAGCGCATCGGCCGCGGTCAGCCCCGAATCACCAAGAACTCCCAGAGTGATGGGCCGGTTGGCACCCAGGGCGGAGTCTTCGACGTCGATCTGCACCACTGTGGTGCCGGCCGAAATGAGCCGACCGTGCCGCATGGTCCACATGTTCAGCGCGCAACCCCACCCCACAATCAGGTCCGCGCCGCTGATGAACTCCGCCGTGGTGGGCGAGGAAAAACCACCGGAAATGCCAAGGTTGTGGGAGTCGCCGTTGAACAGTCCGCTCGCCACCGCAGAGGTGGCCACCAGCGCACCGGCATGCTGCGCCAGTGCCAGGATTTCGTCCCGGGCGCCGCGTCCGCCGCGTCCAGCGACGAAGACTGGCCGTTCCGCTGCGGCAATGAGTGCCACCAGTTGTTCCACGGCGGCAGCGTCAGGGCGGATCTTCAACGGTTCAGGCACGACGACGGCACCCACCTCGTCCGCGGCGGTTCCGCTTTGGACGTCCAGCGGCAAGCTCAGGACCACTGTGCGGCGCTCATTCACGGCGGTCCGGAAAGCCCTGACGGTGTCCGCGACGGCCGTTGCGGGGGAGTGGATCCGTTCGGCCACGGCTCCTACGCTGCGGGCCAAGGCGTCCTGGTCGATCTTGAAGTTGGACCGGATTGCTGCAGCCTGCGTATCGGCGGTGAGCACAATCATCGGGGTCCGGCTCTTCGCGGCTTCACCGATTCCCGTGATCGCGTTGCTCAGCCCGCAGCCCTGGTGCGTGGTGACAACGCCCACCTTCCCGGACATCCGGGTATAGGCGTCAGCCATGGTCGCCGCGCCACCTTCATGCCGGGCTGCCGTGAACGGGATGCCCTGGGCCATGAGCGTGCCGGTGACATCGAAGTTGCCGCTTCCCACCACCCCGAAAACGTGTCCGACACCGAGCTTCGCCAGCGTTCTGCCCACAAGCGCGGAGACCCGTACCTGCTCGCTCATGCCTTCTCCGCCGCGTCTTTTTCAATCAGTGCGTACACGCGGCTGGGGCTGCCCGTCCCGCCCACGATCGGCAACGGAGCAACCACCAAGGTGGCACCGGTAACGGGAAGACGGTCCACGTTCCGGAGCGACGTCACGCCGTACTTGTCCGCGCCCAGCAGGAACGAGTGGACGGGGAACATCGGATCCAGGGTACCGGCTTGGCCTGCGTCGATGCCCACGGTTTCCACGCCGAAACCGCTGATCGAAGTGTTGCCGGCGAGCCACTTGGCACCTGCCGCGGAGACCCCGGGAGTGTGCGGTCCGGCGTCGTCGGCATTGACGAAAGCCGCAGCGTCAGTGCCACGGGCGGCCCAACCGGTCCGGAAAATGACCCAGCAGTTCTCCGGAAACAACCCGTGCTCATCCTGCCACTGCTCAAAGTGCTCCGGTTCCAGCAGGAAATCCGGGTCCGCGGAGACCTCGGTGGTCTTGTCGATCACGGCGATAGGGCCCACCAGGCGGTGTGGTTCGATCTGGTCCACGGACTTTCCGTCCTTGCCCGTGATCCAGTGCACCGGAGCGTCCAAGTGCGTCCCGGCGTGTTCGCCCACCGTGACGTCGTTCCACGCCCAGGCCGGTCCGGCGTCGTCGAAATTGCTCACCGGTGAGACAGAAAGCCCCACCGTGTTCGCGAACGGCTGCGGCAGGTTCAGGATGGGGGTTTCGGAACTGAGCGGTGTGGTGAGATCGATGATTTCCACGGAACCACTCGAAAGGGCTGCAGTGAGCCCGGCCAGAACAGACATTGTTCTCCTATCGCTTGCTGATTGAGTTGGCATGAAAGACGACTTCATGAGAGAGGAGCGGCAATTTCAATTGCTCGTATCGAACACAGCGTCGAAAACGCTACTGTCGTCGGTGCTTTCCGGGTCCGGGAGTTGGGCCGCCCGATACCACTCCCGGGATGGCCACGAGCTGTCTGCCGCTACATTGAACCAGGTCAGTCGTTCGCTCGAATCGTGTTCCGGGCAGATGCCGTCGGTTCTGGGACAGCCGGCTGTCACGGCAGCGGCGCCCCGCCCCAAGAGGGTGGCGATGACGAAGTGGCCGAGCATTGAGCAACCATCAGTGACCAGAAGTCGCTTACTTTTTGGGTCTGAAAGGAAGTCGTTCTCGCTAGGTCTGGCGCTTGGCTCGATGGAATCGGGGGGGTCGGTTGCTGGGCGGGCGACGACAACGCCACGTCCGGCTGCATCCAGTCGCAGTTCCATGACCACAGGCTCGCCTGTGACGCAGCCTGGCAAGAGATGAGCCACGATGGTGGGCCCCTCCATCGAGGCCACACTCCCAATGGTCCAAGGCAGTCGTTCCTGGAAGTACGGTTCGTTGCTTGAGTGAATTGTGGTTTTCGCGGACAGAAGGCCCCGGCGATCAGCGACTTCCCAGCTCAATTCGGTGCCTAAGCAGTTATGGCAGGCATCCCGGGGAGGGTATTGAACGTTGCTGCAGCCCGGGCATCGTTGAAGGATGAATCGCCCGGCCGCGGCTCCGCGGATCAACACCATGGCAACAATGGATTGCGCCACATTTGCTTGTTCGGCTGTCCGAACCACCTTGGCAACAACAAAGGTTAAGCTGGTGGCCGCCGCCGCTGCCCCGAGGACCAACAAACCCACAACCGCCGGGGTGCCGAAGTTAACGCCGAAGAAGAGCGTGCCGCTGGCAAGCAGCACCGCGCTGGCGACGACTCCCAGCGAAAAACCAACGACTGCTTTGGCGGCGATTATGGTCCACTGCGGCACTGCTATGGACCTGATCCGGCCGAGGGTTCCCTGTTCCTTTTCCACCAGTAGCCCAAGGACACCGAATCCCACCGTGAACAAGAGAAACAAGCCTGTTTGACCGGCCACCAAGCCAGCCCGAAGCGACAACTGCCCAGCTGGCGCGATTCCTTCCGTGACATGGAGGATCGGGTCGCCGGTCACCGCGATTCGTCCAATGCCTGCCGCCGCATCAGGGGGACTCCACCCAGTCTCGCAGCCGTCTCCGTTACCGACGCAGTGGTGAACTGGTCCACGATTCCGGTCACGATTGAGATCAAGACACTCGTCTCGAGGACGGACCCGCTGCCTTCAATAAGTTGCAGGGTGGACGGCTGCCCTGTAGCCAGGGCGGAACTGAAGTCGGTCGGGATGACTATGCCCAAGGCGGCACCGGTAGTGCGGGTTTCCGGACCTACGGCATCCGGCGGCACCTGACGGACGGTGACCTTCATGGACTCGACCGAATCCAGCGAGTCGAGCAACGCAGCACCTAGGGGACCGGAGTCTTGGACGCTTGCTACGACAGCCGCTGGTTGCAGGTCGACGCTGCCGGTACCCAGTCGACCGAAAGCCAAGCTCAGGACTCCCATCAGTGCCAAGGGGACGATCAGCGAAAAGATGAGCACCGACCTGTCCCTCAGCCGTTGACGAAAATCATTGCCGACCATGGTCCACAACGCCCGCACGGTCAGTCCCTGAGCGCTTTGCCGGTTAAGTGCAGGAATACCGATTCGAGGTCCGGACGAGTCACCGATACTGATGCCAGGGTCATTCCTGAGCGGGCAGCGGTGGTAACAATGCCGGCAAGGAGTGCGGCGCCGTCCCTGACGGTGAGTATCAGTTCGGTTCCTCCGGAATCAGTGACGCGGTGAACACCGTCGAGCGACCTCAGTGCTTCAGCGGCTGCCGTGGTTCTGCCGGTCCCCACAAGGCTGATCCGGTCCACGCCGCCGGTTAGTGTAATAAGCTCGTCCCTGGTTCCTTCAGCTTGGACCCGGCCTTGGTCCAAGATGGCAATCCGGTCACAGAGGCGCTCGGCCTCTTCCATGTAATGGGTGGTGTACAGGACAGCGGTGCCTTCCCTTGAGAGGTTTCCCACCGCCTCAAGAATTGAGTTCCGGGATTGTGGGTCAACTCCCACCGTCGGTTCGTCGAGGATCAGCAAACCGGGACGGTGCAGCAAGCCGATTCCAATGTTCAAACGACGCTTCATACCACCGGAGAATTTCTTGGTTTGTTCACCAGCCCGCTCAGCCAATCCAAGAAGATCCAAAACCGTATCGACCCTGGAGTTCAATTCCTTCCGGGTGAGACTTTGGAGCCGGCCGAAGTAGTTCAGGTTCTCGCGTGCCGTCAGATCCGGATAGATGGCGAGCTCTTGGGGGACCAGTCCCAGGTTGCGTTTCGCGGCTACACCCCCTGGGTCCATCCGGATACCGGCCACGTCCACTGATCCGGAATCGGCGGGGACCAGACCGGCGACCATGTTGATGATGGTGGTTTTTCCGGCTCCGTTCGGGCCCAGGAGGCCGTAAGTCTCACCGGGGCGGATGGCGATGGAGACGTCGTCGACGGCGGTTAGGTCACCGAATTTCTTGACGAGCCGGTCCGCTGACAAGACTGTTCCGGTGCGAGGCGGTGCCACCTGATTCTTCAAGGGCGCACCGCGCTATTCCAAGCCGGCCCGTGTTGCGTCGTTGAGTGGAGTTTGAAGCGACATCGGCGCCGAAAGGTCGAATCGTCTCCCGGTTACCGAGGCCGGAACAATTCTGAAGAGGTGGTCCTGCCCCACTCCCTGCCACGGGAAAAGGGCGCGCCTGATCTCATCAAGTCGAGGGCCTTCGGACCCTGCGTCCTCAACTGTGCCTTTTACAACCACACTCCACGCAATTCCGAATTCGGCACTGACGGAGTCTGCCTCGATGGCCACCACGGCGTCATCCTCCATGGCCCACTGTTTGGTTCCCGGTCCCGTCCTGAAAACTATCGTTTCGTTATCCACCGCGAAATTTACGGGAAAAATATCAGGGTGGCTGTTGACGATTACGGAGAGCCGTCCGATGTTGGTCTCGCCCAGCAGCCTCCAGCAATCGTCCGGTTCAAGTACTTCTGCCTCAGGCACTATGTTCTTGTCGGTCATGTCGAGATCCTACGGTCGCTTTCCGGTCCCCAACAGGGCCCAAAGGCCCAAGTGATCCCGGAACGTCTTCCCCTGGCTCCAGGGAGGCGACTCCAAGCAAAAGCAAGAGCAATCCTACTTCCGCCAAGCCAGCACTAAAGTAGACCGCTTGCAATGCACTGAAGGGGATCAGTGCCATTTGAACGAATATCCACACGAGAATGGAATATCCCGCCGTGGCGGCCGCCATGGATGCCAATCCATGTCGCCTAAGAAGCAGGACGAAGGCCACCGTATGCAATCCACCGACGACAACTGCCAGCAGAAGCCCAGGAACCAGGTAGGTGGTGAATGGCGACCCGTCCAGGTACTCGACTGGGAGCTGGACCTCGGGCCGCAGATTACTCTTGTCCATTCCAGGCCACGATCCCCAGGCCATGACCAGGCCGCCGGCAATCGATGTGACCGCGACCAACGCTTGCACGGTCAGAAGCATCACTCGAATCATCGTTCCTCCTAAATGATGGTGTGTCGAAAACGTTTGTCAGCAGCCACAGCCACGGAAGCAACTACACCGGCACCCAGAATTCCCAACCACGTATCCGGTGCAAGGGGCGCGGTGTGGAAGAGGGCGTTCATGACCGGCAGGTAGGTTATTGCTGCCTGCCCTGCGAGCTGGACCAGGACTCCAACCACCAGCCAGCGATTGCTGAAAGGACGTAGTTTCCAGACGGATCGCGTCAATGACCGGCAGCTGAAGAGGTAGAAGAGTTGGACGACGACGAACAAGTTGACTGCGGCTGTCCGGGCCTCGTCAAGAGATGCACCGCGGGCAAGCTCGAACTCGAAGATCCACCATGTGCCGCTGACCAGGAGTACGGACACCAGCAACGTGCGGAACGCCAACCCCCATGTCAGCAGCGGGCGGTCCGGATCCCGGGGACCTCGGGTCATGAGTCCCGGTTCCTTGGGTTCGAAGGCCAGCATCAGGCCAAGAGCCACGGCTGTGGTCATGTTGATCCACAAAATCTGGGTAGGGAGGATAGGGAGGGGCCAGCCCATGATGATGGCCACCAGAATGACCAAGCCTTCGCCCATATTGGTGGGGATGGTCCAGACGATGAATTTGACCAGGTTGTCGAAAACGTTGCGCCCTTCTTCGACGGCGGCCTCAATGGTGGCGAAGTTGTCGTCGGCGAGGACAATGTCAGATGCCTCTTTGGCCACTTCGGTGCCGGCATGGCCCATTGCGATGCCAACGTTGGCTTGGCGAAGGGCGGGGGCGTCGTTAACGCCGTCGCCTGTCATGGCCACTACGTGGCCGTTGGACTGCAGCGCATGGATCAAGAGGAGTTTTTGGGCCGGAGATACTCTCGCGAATACCGAAGCTTCGTCGACGACGTCGGCCAGATGTTCTGCCGTTTTGCCCTCTAAATCGGCGCCTGTCACGATGTGGTCGCTGCCGCCGTCGAGCCCTACCGCGGCAGCGATGGCCTGGGCTGTCCCCGGATGGTCGCCGGTGATCATCTTGACCTTGATGCCTGCCGTCCTGCACGAACGTACCGCAGCAGCGGCAGCATTTCGCGGCGGATCGAACATCGCTTGCATACCGACAAACGTAAGGCCGCCAAGGCCGGCATCAGGGTCGATGGGGGATAGGCCTTTGGTCCGCGTCATTGCTGTTGCGAGTACCCGGAGCCCTTGGCCTGCCAGGTCGTCTGCAGCCTGAGTGATGACGCCGACATCGAGGGGCTCGGATTCACCCTTACTGCCCATTTGCCCGACGCATAGCTCGAGAACGCGTTCGATGCTTCCTTTCACCAACAAAAGGCCGTCGGCGTATCCCTCGTCGTCCCGATGGAGGGTTGCCATGAACTGGCGCTCGTGGGTGAAGGGGATGGTGCTGATCCTTGGGTGTCGGGCAAGGAACCCCTGAAGGTCTGCATGTCCCTTGCCGGCGGCCACAATCATGGCAGCTTCGGTGGGGTCGCCTCGTATCTGCCAGGTGTCATCCTGCTGGAAGACGGCGGAGTCGTTGCATGCAGCACCTGCAATAAGGCACCACGTCATGCTCGCATCGTTTCCCTCGGGGATACCTCCGAGGTCCCGGTGGCTTTCCCGTCGTCGGACGGAGCCGTCCGGGCCATACCCCACGCCCGTGAGGTCGTACTTGGCAGCGGGTGTCCACAGTGCAGCCACCGTCATTTGGTTTTCCGTGAAAGTTCCCGTCTTGTCGGAACAAATGACAGTTGTGCTGCCCAAGGTTTCGACGACGGGGAGTCGCCTGACAATGGCCCGGCGCTTGGCCATCCTCCCGACGCCGATGGCCAGGGTGACCGACACGGCGGCCGGTAGCCCCTCCGGTATGGCGCCCACGGCCATAGCGACGACGGACGTGAACATCAGTGCGGTTTCCTGCCCTCGTGCAAGCCCAACGACGAAAGCGCACGCGGACAGCGCAAGGATGGCAATAGTGAGCGTCATACTGAACTTAGCCAGCTTGCTGGTGAGCGGTGTGGGCACCGGCCGGACGGTACCGATCAACCGGTGAATCTCGCCGAGCTCGGTTTCCCCGCCGGTGGCAACGACCACTCCGGCTCCGCTGCCCGAAGTTACCAGCGTTCCCCCATAGACCATGTTGCGTCGATCGGCCACCGGAGTGCTGATGGGAAGGACAACCTCGTCCTTGGTTACTGTTTCGGACTCTCCCGTCAATGCTGATTCGTCTGCTTTTAGACCTGAAACGCGGACCAAACGGATGTCTGCGGGGACCTTGTCTCCGGCTTCCATGAGGACCAGGTCGCCAGGGACCAATTCGTCCGACGGGATCCTCAATCGCTGGCCGCTCCTGATCACCATACTCCGGGTGGGGACGAGCGCGCGCAACGCATCCAACGCCGCCTCGGCTCGTACTTCCTGAATCAGGCCAATGGTTGTGTTGACTGCAACTACGCCCAAAATCACGGAACTGTCCACGTACTCGCCCAAGAACACGGTCACGGCCGCTGCCGCAAGCAGGACATAAATCAAGGGATTATTGAACTGACGGGCAGCAGAACGCAGGAGGCTGTCGTGTTGGATGCCGGGCAGACGGTTGGGCCCATAGGTCACGGCGCGTACGGCCACGACATCCGGACTCAGCCCACGTGCGGCGTCCGCTTCGAGAAGCAGGACAACCTCGTGTGCCGGCAAACCGTGATGGGCAGCGTCCGTGGTGCCGTGATTCAAGCCGGCCGCCATGCCTAGCCAGCCAGTATCTGATCGAGGGTCGCTAAACTGTATCCGGCCGTCTTGATCTCTTTGATAATGCCGGGCAACGCGTCAGCATCCAGGGTAGTTCCGTCTTCCGGATTGGAACCTATGTGCATCAGGATGATGGCGCCGGGGCGAAGTCCGTCAACAACGCGCCGAAGGACTGTTTCCTGAGTGGCTCCGCCGCTGGTTCCCTTCCAGCCGAGAGTGTCCACGCTCCAGCGCACAGCAATATAGCCGAGCCTGTTGACCGTGGCGATGACCCGGGAATCCCGCTCGCCGAACGGGAACCTGAAGAACGGCCGGGGATCGCCGCCCGCAGCCAGGATCGCTGCTTCAGCTCCGCGAATCTCCTCGGTGATCTGCGCATCCGTCAGCTGTGTGAAACCAGGATGACTCATCGAATGATTACCCAGCCGATGCCCTTCGGCGAGGATCCGGTGCACGCTTCCGCTGCCTGCCTGGGCCCAGTTGCCCGTCAGGAAGAACGTTGCCCTCACGTGTTCCGCTGAAAGGGTTGACAGGATGCTGGGCAAGGCCGCTGAGTTGGCCCCGGCGTCAAAGGTCAGCGCGACCACATTCCCTGCTCCCGGCATTTCCTCGAGATCCCGTCCCAGCAGTGCTTCCGGCAGCGCTGCAACCGACGGTCCACCAGTCTCAGAGTCACCAGGCTCAGGCCCAACGCTCGGCGATTCATCCGGCTCCGGCGTATCTGTCGACGCACTTGGCGCAGGTGAACGTGAATCCGTGGTCGTGGTTGTTGTAGGCGTCATGGCCGACGTTGTCGTCAGCGGGCTTGGTGCTCCCTGTGGCTGCGCAGTGACCAACAGTATGATCCCTCCGGCGAGAATTACCAGGGCGAGCAAAACCACGACGGCGACCACTCGCCGTCGTACGTTTCTTCGCGACGCCGGTGCTACCGCGGGGGCGCGGCCGTCGTTCACGGCAGGCCGGCCCTTCCGTCAGGATTCGGGGGCTGCAGTGGCTCGGGATCGTAGGCACCCTGGTCCAGGCGGAAGGGCGGATACTCGTCGCGCAGGAGGGCTCCGTAGATAAGCACACGGTAGACCCATCGGTTGATGCCCATGATGAAGCCGAACAGGGGGCGCGGGTAGCTGCCGGTGAACAACAGGATTACCAAGGCGATGATCACCAGCAGACCCAGCAAGGACAGTCCTCCGCCGCGATCATTGATGACGCCGGCGGGCCCGTCCTCGGTTCTCCAAGCCCACGTCGCCGTTCCTGTGAACGCCCCCACGATCAGCAGATGCGGTATGAGCAGCAACCAGGACTTGACAAGAACAAGGCCCCGGGAGACACGCGCCGGATAATCCACCTGCAGGTTCGCCGGGTAGTCCGTCCGGGAGAGGCTGAACGGCGGATAGCGATCAGTCCCACCTACGCCGTAGGCGTAGAAAGCCACGCGCCAGTTCCAACGGAGGACGCCGACGTTGAAGTGAAAGAGGGACAGCGGGTAGCGGCCCGTGAAAAGGATGGCAAACCAGGCAATGATGCTGGTAACGGCGAACGCGAACCAAAGGAATACCAGCACGAAGAAATGGGGGATGGCGAGGAACCATTTCACCAGCCACATCCAGGGCGACAGTGCGGGGTCCAACTGGCCGGTGAAATGAAGCGGTGAGTTCATGGCGCTTGCCGCTGCGGAGCCTTGCGCTGCCGCAGATGTCGAAGGGGGCTGCCCCTGCGATCCTCCACCACGGCCCAGGCCTACGGCGCCCAACACCAGCAGCGGCACGCCGATCAGGATGGTCAGGACGCCGGCGAACAGCAGGCCAGTTGCTGCGGGTTTGATGAGGTCGGAACGGAAACCGGCTTGCAGGTCCGCGGAGACCCCGGCGCTGGCGTCAGCGTTCATCACCACCACCGTCCAATTGCCGGGAGCTATGTTCCACGTGAGCTCTTGCTCGCCCTGGCCGGACGCTGATGCTGCCCAGAACTGCCGGGCACCGGGCGCTGCGGGGGTGGATGATCCTGGAACGTCCCTGTACACAGGCCGGAAGGGCTGGAATTTCACGTCACGCAACTCAGTGCGGTGTACCCCTTCAAGGTATGCGTCCACCTCGTTTTGGGGTGCAATGCCGATGAACACTTCACGGCCGGGATCTGTCGCTTTGGCACGTAGCCTGAGGGTTCCGACGTCGAAAGGGAGCCTTTCGGGCGTGCCCTCGCCCACGGCATCGAGCTGGGGAGAGACCAATGCTCGGGACGAAACCGTGTACCGCTCTGTTGGGGAGGTGAAAAAGTCTCCGTCGTCTTGGGAAGTGGCGAGCCATGCCGCTGCCGCGCCCGCCGCTGCCATCGTGAAGCCGAGCAAAGAGAGAACGATGCCGACAACAAGTAGGACGATGTGACCCGGCTTTTTCATGGCTAGAGTTCTTTCCTGTTGAAGATCATCGTGGCAGCGCCGAGGGCAGCGGCGGCGGCGACAAGGCTGCTCACTGCAGGCCAAGCCGGCGAGACATGTTCCTGGCCGGCGGCAATCGCGGCTGCGATGCCGGGTACGGCTGCCGGCCCAAAGGTTGCGAGCGGATCCCAGGCGGCCCCCACGGCCAGCAGAGCGTAGATCCCCAGCCCTGTTCCAGCTGCCCCGGCCGGTGCCGGAATCAACACCGAGAACAGCATGGTGTAGGACAGTGCCAGTATCCCGTAGAGCAAGAGCAGGAACGCCGCGCCCCACAACTGCCCCGAGGGCGCGCTCCCGAAGGTTAACAGGGTGACGGCCCACGTGGTGAAGGTCCCCAAGGCAAACACGACCGTGATGAACACGGCATGCACGGATGCCTTCGCCGCGATGAAAGTTGCCCTTGATACTGGTTTGGTGAGTATGAAGGCGGCGGTGCCCTCGCGGATCTCGCTGGACACCACGCCGCCATACATGATGATGATGGTGAACAGGACGATTTGTGAGAGATTCTTTATCCACTGCCCGTAGGCGTCACTGAAAGTGGCATCCGGCAATCCCAACGAACCGGGCGCCGCGGCTGTGAGGGATCCCAGAAGTTCGGGAGTAATTTTGGCCAACGGCGGACCAACCACTGCGAAGAACATGACTATTGCGGGCAACACCCAAATCCGCCATGTCCGGCGGATTTCCTGGCCTTCCTTGGCGGCCAGTACCGAGAAAGTGCTCATTGCTTTCCCTTTCCGACAAGCTCCAGGAAGACCTCTTCAAGACCGGATTCAGCGTTTTCCATGCGAATGAGGCCCGTACCCTGTCTGCTGATCAGGCGGGGTATTTCACGCTGCGCGGTCTCTGTGTCCGAAACCCGGACTTCAATTTCGCCGCGCGGTCCGGGTTGGACTGAGACCGCCCAGTCCTGTTGTCCGAAAACTCCGGCGAGCGCTTCCGCCCCCTGACTGACATCGATGAGAATTCGTCGCTGTCCACGACGGGAACGCAGTTCTTCCATGGTGGATTGAGCCAGAACCCGTCCCTTGTCCAGAATTGCCACGGAGTCGCAGATGCGCTCTACGTCGCTGAGAATATGCGTTGAGAAAAATACTGTGGTCTTGCCGCGCAGTGCTTCAATGAAGTCCAAAAGCTCCCTGCGGCCTTCAGGGTCAAGAGCACTGGTGGGCTCGTCAAGCAAAAGCAGCCTTGGGGAATTGACCAGCGCCTGAGCTACGCCCAGCCGTTGGCGCATTCCCCGGGAATACTTGCCGATGGGTTGATCGATTCCCCTGAGTCGGACAAAATCCAGCAATTCCTCCGTCTTGGCATCCAACTCCGGTCCGTCAAGCCCAAACAAACTGCCCGCGAGCCGAAGCGTTTGCCGCGCGTTCATCCATTCATAGAACGCGGGTACATCCGGTAAATAACCTATGTTGTGGCGGATCGACGGCCCGTTTGTCATCGCGTCTTCGCCGAAAAGACGCAGTGAACCAGAACTCGCCCGGGTAAGTCCGCTCATGACCCGGAGGAAGGTGGTCTTGCCCGCCCCGTTCAACCCCAGGAAGCCAAAGATGGAACCCTCGGACACCTCCAGGTTCATGGCGTTGAGCGCGTGATTCTTCCCAAATGTCTTGGTCAGCCCCACCGCTTCAATCACCGCAGGCGCGCCAGTCACCGGTCCCCCTTGAGCTGCTGGGACGGACATCTGCCCTGTGGTCATCTTAGTGACCCTTCTCCGGGGAGTGGACCACCAGAACGGGACAGTGCGCGTGCGCAACGCAGGCCGAACTGACCGAACCCAACAGAAGTCCCCCAAAACCACCGTGACCGCGCCGGCCTACCACCAGAAGTGACGCATGCTTGCTGCCTTCAACAAGCCCGGCACGGGGAGACCGTTGAACAAGTCGGGAACTGACGTTCGGGGGCTTCTCAGTACCGAAAGCCTCCACAACTGCCTTATCGAGGCGTTCCTCCGCATCGTGGGCAAATCCATCTATGCCCATGGCCAGATATCCTTCGTATCCCAGCGGCATTTCCCAGCACCCCCACGCTTCAAGCGGGGCGTTAAGAGCCAGGGCAATGCGCTGTCCTTGGCGTAGGGCCTCCACCGATGCTTGGGATCCGTCGACGCCAACAATGATCTTGTTTGGGTCAAGCCAGCTTGCCATCACGCGCTCCTTTGGATTCCATGTGCTTTGGCAATGGCCAAGAGTTCTTCACCCCACGCAGTTGCGCGGGACGTCTCGCCGTCAAGCAAGGGCCCCTCAGTTCCCTTGACGTAGAAGGCCGCGGGCTTGGCAATAATGCTGGCTCCGGCCTCTTTAAGTGTCTTGGTGATTTTCTTGGCTGCATCACCGTGGATGAACAACTTGACCCTCGTATCAAAGCCGGCAGCAACTACTCCTGAAAGTCCACGGCTACCAAGCCGTGCCAGAGCCTCCATCGTCTTCTGGGTGGGGCGCCAACCATTGATGGGGCTTCCCACCACCAATAGGTCGCCAGAGGAGACATCTTCGGGTCGGAGCTGTCCGACGGGCAACACCTTCGCGTTGAGTGAGTTCAGGCCTGCTGCAATGGCTTCAGCGATCGACTTGGTGTTGCCAAAGCCGGAATCGTAAACGACGAGTGCTTTCATGACTGTTCCTTGTTCTTCTCGTGGGCGTTTGTCCGGGCGCGCGGCCTCCAGCGAAACGGGCGGTCACCCATGAAAAGGGTTGCCCAGTACGTTCCCCCACCCATCACGAGGAAACCCACCACGCCCAACGCCAGACTGCCAAGTGGGAAACTCACCAGCAGCAGTCCGAGCCCGCCGAGCGCAGCAAGGCCGCCTCGCTTAATGCCCTTCCAACGGCGTCGATCAAGGTCTTCCAGGCTCATGAGTGCTGCCAGCCTGGGGTCCTCCTCCAGAAGACCCTGCGAAATGTTGTCCAGTTCGAGCCGTTCGAACTCCGAAAGTGCCATGGTGTGCCTCCTGCCTTCCCTCCCAGCATGTGTGGTGCCGGAACCAGGAAACAGGGCCGAAAGTCACTCCGAGGTTCAGGACCAAAGACTCTGCCCGGGCTGTCCCGCATCGCCAAGAATCAAGGCATGCAGCCAGCCAGCGAAGAGTCACATGTCAAATGGTTTGAGGACATCGGAATGGGGGATGTTCCCGAAGTGGGCGGTAAGAATGCGTCACTGGGTGAACTCACCACATCGTTGCGCTCAGCAGGGGTGAAGGTCCCCGACGGCTTCGCGACGACATCCGGCGCGTACAGGAAATTCTTGGCTGCCAACGGACTCGAAGCGGTCATCAGCCATTCCATTAGTGAGCTTAAGTCAGGCAGGATGACTCTTCGCGATACGGGACATGCCATCCGCGAGTCGATGTTGGCAGGGGAGTTTCCGGGCGGGCTGATCGAGAGCATCAGGCAGAACTATCGGCGCCTGGGCGAACGGGCCGGGCAGGAGCGGTTGGCAGTAGCTGTTCGCAGCAGCGCAACGGCGGAGGACCTGCCGGATGCGAGCTTTGCCGGGCAACAGGAAACAGTCCTGAACATCTCGGGTGAGAGCGCACTCCTGGATGCCTGCCGACGTTGCTTTGCTTCCCTTTTCACTTATCGCGCTATTAGTTACCGGGAGATCAAAGGGTTTGGACACCTCGACGTGGCACTGTCCGTCGGTATCCAGCGCATGGTCAGATCCGACGTCGGTGCTTCAGGGGTGATGTTCTCCATCGATACGGAGTCGGGCTTTCCACAGAGCGTCGTCATCAGCGCGGCATGGGGATTGGGCGAGACCGTTGTCCAGGGAACCATTAACCCGGACAAATACCAAGTGTTCAAACCGTTACTGGAGAACCCCGCCCTGCTGCCAGTAATCGAAAGATCCGTGGGATCCAAAGAGCGGAAGATGATTTACCGCCTCGGTGGGACCGTCTCCACGAGGATGGTGGAGACCACCGACAAAGAACGACGCGCCACTGTTCTCCCGGACCACGACATTATCAAGCTCGCGCGGTGGGCCGTGTCGGTGGAAAACCATTACGGACGTCCCATGGACATGGAGTGGGCCAAAGACGGCGTCACAGGCGAGCTGTTCATGGTCCAGGCGCGACCGGAGACAGTTCAGGCCCAAAAAAGCGGGACGCTCTTCCGTATGTACCATCTGGCACAGGATGGCCGTCTCCTGGCATCCGGCGCTGCGGTCGGGAATTCCATTGCTGTAGGCCCTGTGTGCATCATCCGGGATGCCAAGGACATCGAAGCGTTCGTGGATGGGGCAATTTTGGTAACCCGGATGACGGACCCGGACTGGGTTCCGGTGATGAAGCGGGCAGCCGGCATCGTGACTGACCACGGGGGGCCTACCAGCCACGCGGCGATAGTCAGCCGCGAGCTAGGTGTTCCTGCTGTTGTGGGTACTGGGGATGCAACCGACGTGCTGGCAGGTAGCGAGGTTGTCACGCTCTCGTGCGCCGAAGGGGAAGAAGGCCATGTATATGACGGGATGCTGGACTTCGACGTAGAAGAGGTGGACACCGGGAGCATTGCCACAACGCGCACGGACATCATGGTCAACATCGCCAGCCCCGCCGCAGCTTTCACCTGGTGGCGTCTTCCCGCGGCCGGAGTCGGCCTCGCGAGGATGGAATTCATCATCAACAACTTGATCCGCGTTCATCCGATGGCCCTCATCCATCCGGAACTGGTGAACGATGACGCCGAGTCCGGAATTATTCAACAACTGACCAGGGACTACTCCAGTCCCGAGGAATACTTTGTCAGTGTCCTTGCCACAGGCATAGCCAAGATTGCTGCCCCTTTCCATCCGAAACCAGTGGTTGTCCGACTCAGCGATTTCAAGAGCAACGAGTATGGACATCTCATCGGAGGCAGCTTCTTCGAACGCCCTGAAGAAAACCCCATGCTGGGGTTCCGAGGGGCTTCCCGCTATTACAACAAGCACTACCGTGAAGCTTTCGCGCTGGAATGCCGGGCCGTGAAACGCGCGCGTGAAGGCATCGGGTTTTCAAACGTCATCGTCATGGTTCCTTTTTGCCGCACCGTGGACGAAGCGGACAGGGTGCTCAACGCGATGTCGGAAAACGGACTTGTGCGGGGGGAGCACGGGCTGCGTGTCTACATGATGTGTGAGATCCCTTCCAACGTAGTGCTGGCGGAAAAATTCGCCCGGCGCTTTGATGGATTCTCCATTGGCTCCAATGATCTGACCCAGTTGGTACTCGGCGTAGACCGTGATTCCGAGCAATTGGCGGGGCTCTTCGATGAACGCGATGAGGCCGTGACCACCATGATCTCCGAGGTCATCGGGAAGGCACATGCAGCAGGAATCCGGATAGGTATTTGTGGTCAAGGTCCAAGCAACCATCCGGACTTTGCGGAGTTCCTTGTTGGAGAAGGCATTGACTCGATTTCACTGAATCCCGATACCTTCATCCGGACGGTCCCCTTGATAGCTGCTGCAGAAAAGCACCTCAACCGGCCGGACCCAGTGTAGAGCCATGAAGGAATCACCCACGGCGGCTACGGCGAGACCCCCGTACGACGCGGTCATCTTCGATCTGGATGGCGTTGTCACCCGTACAGCCACGGTGCATCAGCTGGCCTGGCGCGACGCTTACGAGGCGATTATTGGCGATCCCAGGTTTCCCAAGGTCCATCCCGTGCGGCCGTTTACTTCATACGACTATTTGTCCTTGGTGGACGGCAAGCCCCGTGAAGTCGGGCTGATGAATCTGCTGGCGTCCCGGGGCGTCGTGGTTGACCTTGGCGTACCTGGCGATGCAACCGGTGACTGGACCGCTTACGGGCTTGGGAGGCTGAAAAACAGGGCATACCTCGCCCACCTTAAGAAGGACGGTGTGCAGGCTTACCCCGGAACATTGGAACTGCTGGACAGCTTGCAAACGGCCGGGGTTCCGGCGGGAGTGGTCACCTCGAGCCGCAATGCCACGCCTGTGCTTGCCGCAGCGGGAATGACGGAAACCTTTGCCGCCGTGGTGGACGGTACCATCGCCTCAAAATTGGGGCTCCCGGGCAAACCTGAACCGGATGTATTCCTGGAGGCGGCCAGGCGCCTGGGGGTTCCGCCTGGTCGCGCCGTGGTCATTGAAGACTCGGTGGCGGGGGTGACATCTGCCCGTCGAGGTGGATTCGGGCTTGTGGTGGGCATCGACCGGCAGGGGACCCGCCGACAACTCGAAGCAGCTGGTGCGCACGTGGTCCTCAACGATGTGGGCGAGCTGGACCTGGGCCTGGTCATGAGTGATCCCTGGCAGCTCACCTATGAAGGAACAGCGCCGGAACACGAAGGGCACCGTGAAGCCCTCACGACGCTGGGCAACGGATATATGGGTGTTCGCGGTGCTGTTTCCGAGGGCGGCCGGGAGTCGCGATATGCCGGCATGTATCTGGCCGGTGTCTACAACAGGGTGGTCGCCAGGATGGGCGGGGAATCTGTTATCGAAGAGCATATGGTCAACACGCCGGATTGTCTTCCCTTGGACTTATGCCTGGAGAGCGGCACTTGGTGGTCTGAGGGTGGCTTGAGGTTGGTGGAGGAACGGCGGACTTTGGATATGGGTCAGGCTCTGTTGATCCGTCATGTTCTCCTGGAAGCCCCGGACGGTCGGCGACTGGACGTCGTCGAAAGGCGCTTGGTGTCCATGGCGGAGCCGCACGTGCTGGCGGTAGAGACCCTCTTGACGCCCCTGGGCTGGAACGGGACAGTTTCGGTGCGGGCCGGCGTCGATGCCGGTACCAGGAATGCGAACCTGCCCGAGCCAGCCATGGGAACCCGTGTCCACCTGCGCGACAGGACCGCAGGAAGCCGCAGTGGCCCAAGCTGCAATCTCCTGGTCGAAGGTCAAACAAGCCAGAGCCAAATTCGTGTGGCGATTGCCTTCCACGCAGATGCTGCAGGCAATGCCGGGTTGCCTGGAAGGGTCAAAGCGTTCCACTACCTCACCTTTGACGTTGCGTGCACTGCTGGTGCGGCAACCGCCTTTACCAAGGTTGCCGCCGTCGTGACATCCCGGGACAAGCCCATATCGTCAGCGGGTTCGGCCGCTTCGGCCGTTCTGGCGCGGACTGGCACAAACTTTCAAGCTCTGCTCAGCTCCCACGTGGCCGCGTGGAAGCGCACCCTTCGTCCGTTCCTGGTGGAGCTCGACTCTTCCACCCAGGTCCAATTGGTCATGAACCTTCATCTTTTCCACCTCCTGCAAACCCTGACGCATCACACGGCAGAGCTCGACGCCGGTGTTCCGGCCAGGGGCCTTCACGGCGAGGGCTATCGAGGGCATGTCTTTTGGGACGAGCTCTTCGTCCTACCCGTACTTACGGCCAGAACCCCCGAGGTGGCCCGGGCACTGATCGAATACCGATGGCGGCGGCTTCCGGCAGCAAGGCAAGCGGCGTCCAAGCTCGGTTTGCCCGGAGCAATGTTCCCGTGGCAAAGCGGCAGCGACGGCACCGAAGAAACTCCGCATTGGCTCTACAACGCCAGGTCGGGTCGCTGGGTGCCGGACCATTCTAGGATGCAACGGCACGTGGGGCTCGCGGTTGCCTTCAACGTCTGGGAGTACTTTGAAGCCACTGGTGACAAGGCTTGGTTCCTGCGCAAAGGAGCAGAACTCGTTGTGGAAGTGGCGCGCTTTTTTGCTGCCATGGCGGCATATGACCACAACGATGACCGCTTCCACCTGAAGTGCGTTGTGGGCCCGGATGAGTACCACACCCGCCGTCCAGGGGAGCCCGATCCTGGCCTGGATGACAACGCCTACACCAACGTCCTGGCGGCATGGACCTGCGAGCGCGCCGCAGAGATTCACGGGATGCTGAAGGGCCATGAGTTGGCTGACCTCACGGAGCGTTTGTGCATCACGGCCGACGAGGTGTCGTTGTGGAAGCGGGTTTCCCGGAGGATGTTTGTTCCGTTCCACGCCGATGGTGTCATCAGCCAGTTTGATGGATACGACGCGCTGGAAGAACTTGATTGGGACAAGTATCGCCGGGTGTACGAAAACATCGAGCGACTGGATCTCATCCTTGAAGCGGAGGGCGACGACGTCAACCGCTACAAACTCGCGAAGCAGGCCGATGTGTTGATGTTGCCGTATCTCCTGGGCCATGAGGGGCTCCGCGAGTTCATGGGGCGACTTGGTTACGCCATGTCCAGCGAGCAACTGGACCGGACTGTTGAGTACTACTTGGCCAGGACCGCTCACGGTTCCACACTGAGCCGAGTTGCCCATGCCTCTGTCTTGGCTTCTGTGGACCCCGACCGGGCATGGGATAGCTTTCGTGAGGCCTTGGACGCAGATCTCGATGATACGCAGCACGGGACAACAAAAGGGGGCATTCACCTGGGTGCCATGGCAGGTTCCATAGACGTGGTTCAGAGGAGCTTTGCCGGACTGAAGTTGGGGCGGAATGGTTTGTCGTTCACGCCGTGCATGCCAAGGGGATTGCGCGCGGTTGCCTTTCACGTGAGGTACAGGGGACATTCGCTGAAGATCCAGCTGCAGGGTGGTCGCCTCCGGGTATCGTCCGCGGATTGCGAGGCCGCTCCTATTTCTCTTCGAATGGAAGGGCAGTCTGTCATGTTGGCTCCCGGGGAGACCAGGAGTTTCAGGATGAATCCTGGCCAAGGGGTGTCCCGGTCATGAGGCGCTTGGGGATTCTCACAAGTGGTGGTGACTGTCCGGGTCTGAATGCTGTCATCCGAGGGGCAGTTCTCCGGGGGACTATCAGCCACGACTTCGCGTTCGTTGGATTCCGGGATGGGTGGAAAGGTGTCCTGGCTGACGATCTCAGCCCTCTGCCAAGGTCTGCGGTGCGGGGGATTTCCGGTCTGGGTGGCACCATGCTGGGGACGTCCCGGACCAATCCTCTGCGGGGCGGCGGAGCGGCGACAGTGAGCCAATCACTGTCACGGCACGGTGTGGACGGGCTGATCGCGGTAGGGGGTGAAGGCACCCTTGCGGCGGCCCGCATCTTGTCAGAGCGGGGAGTCAACGTCATTGGTGTACCCAAAACTATCGATAACGATTTGGGCGCTACGGATTACACCTTTGGATTCGACACTGCCGTGCAGACGGCTACCGAGGCAATCGATCGCCTGCGCACCACCGGGGAGTCCCATCATCGGTGCATGATTGCTGAGGTTATGGGAAGGAATGCAGGGTGGATTGCCTTGCATGCGGGTATGGCCTCCGGCGCCCATGCGATCCTTATCCCCGAGCACAGGGTTTCCTTGGAGCAAATAGCCGCGTGGGTAGGGTCGGCGCATAAACGCGGCAGGGCCCCATTGGTAGTGGTTGCTGAGGCCTTTGTACCTACGGGTCAGGAGGCGCCGTATTCGCCAAGGGGTCTGGATACCTTTGGTAGGCCACGGCTTGGCGGCATCGGAATGAAGTTGGAAGGTCTGTTGCAGGAGATGACCGGGATCGAGACCAGAGCCACCGTCTTGGGACACATCCAGCGCGGGGGCGCACCCACGGCTTTCGACAGGGTCCTTGCCACCCGATTGGGCATGGCTGCGGTCACTCTCGCGGTCGAGCACAAGTGGGGCACCATGGTCTCCCTGAAAGGCACCGACATCACCGATGTGCCCCTCGCATCGGCTCTCGGGGACCTCAAGACCGTTCCAGAGGCACGTTTCAAGGAAGCAGAAGCCTTGTTCGGATAGCGGGAAAACCCTTGGCAGAAACCTTCTCCTGGATTGGGCCCGGCAGGTTACCGGGCCCAATCGCACTATTCCTTGGTGATGGGGATTCTTGACGCTGACGTCTTTTCGATCTGCTCGGGAATCGGTGCCCTCACTTCAAGCACACCGTCCTTGTACGTAGCAGTTACATCGCTTTCTTTCACTCCCTCCGGAAGCGGTACCCGACGAACAAATGATCCATAACGGAACTCTGAACGGTAGCTGTCCTTTTCCTTTTGTTCCTGCTTTTCCTGACGTTCCGCTCTAATAACCAGCGTCCCGTCGGTGACCGTGATTTCTGCATCCTTTTCCGGATCGATTCCGGGCATCTCGGCGCGGACAACCAAAGTGTTGCCGTCCACTAGCTCTTCCACACGGATCGCGGCTGCGCCCGTATCGCCGTCGAACAGCCGCTCAAGCATGTCGAGGGGTGAGCGTCGCGTATCGAACCACTTCATCACGTCCGTCATTTCAACCTCCTGTGGTATTGCCGAACCGGAGCTTAGGCTCCGTAGTTCCAGAGTCCGCCGCAGGGCTCATGCACTCCAGAGTCCAAGGTCCTGCGACAGGACCGGGAACCGGAGAATCGGGACTTCCGGCCCTTACGACGTATCCCTGTTTGCGGGCATGCTGATGGAAGGCATAGGCGGACCGAATGCCGCGATCGGCAAGTGCAGAAGGGGCGGCCCCATGAATGGGATCTTTGAGCTTTTTACGGACGGCAATGCCAACGTCAGGTTCCGGCTGGTGGACTCCGAGGGACGGGAACTCGCAGTCTCGTGCTCGTACGTAGACAAGGACTCTGCGGTGCAGGGCATCTCTCAGGTGCGTGAGTGCGCAGGGATGGGCTTGGTCCAGGACCATTGTTCGCCTACGATGCAGGCCGACACGAAGTCCTCAGGCGGCCGGATTCCTGCGGATGGGCAGATGCGCAGGGCTGCCGAATGAAGATCGAACGCATTCCTGAGGAACCGGAACTCCGACCTCAACGCCCATCTGAGACGGTCGAGCCAGCGACGGGCAATCGGGGCCGGCAACCGCAACGCGGAAGGGGCCGATCAGTCCCACAGAATCCGTTGGTCCAGCAGTTGTTTCGGCTGGGCAAGCGACGCGAGGACGCGGAAGCGAAGCTCGAGAAACGGTTCGCTAAGAAAAAGAAGACCTAAAGCCCGGAGCACGCTGACCCTTCATGGAATCCTCAACACGGCGGCTCCAGTGATTCTGTCATTCGCGAGGTCGTCCAAGGCCTGGTCGGCAGCTGCGAAGGGGTATGCCGTGGTGGTGGGAATCAATGGCATGTCCGCTGCGAGGGCGAGCAATTCAGTTCCGTCAGCCCTCGTGTTGGCGGTGACGCTGCGTATTTGCTTCTCATAGAAGAGCTCGTCCGCATAGTTAATGGCTGGAATATCGGAAAGGTGAATGCCCGCGACTGCAAGAGTTCCGCTCCTGTCCAACGCCCGCATCGCGAGAGGTACCAAGTCGCCGACCGGTGCGAAGAGAATGGCTGCGTCCAGCTTCGCCGGGGGAGCGTCGAACGCACTGCCGACGTACTCTGCACCCAGACTTCGGGCCAAGACCTGGGCCTCCTCGGATCGTGTCATGACGAAGACCGACGCTCCTGAATGGATTGCGATTTGCGCGGTCAGGTGGGCGGAGCCGCCAAAGCCGTAGATGCCCAATCGGCCACCTGGGGGAAGGGACGCCCGTTTCAGGGCACGGTAGCCGATAATTCCCGAGCACAGGAGAGGCGCTGCCTTCTCGTCGCTGAAGTGGGGAGGGATGGCGTAAGCGAAGTCCTCTCTGACCGTCATCATTTCCGCGAAGCCGCCGTCACGGTCCCATCCCGTAAATACGGGGCTGCTGCACAGGTTCTCGGCACCTCGCCGGCAATAGCTGCATACCCCGCATGTACCGCCGAGCCATGCGACGCCCACTCTGTCGCCGGCTTCAAACCTGCCGCTACCCGGGCCGGACTCCACTACGCTTCCCACAGCTTCATGACCTGGAACAACCCGCGGATGGCGCGGAGGAAGGTCACCTTCAGCCAGATGCAGGTCCGTGCGGCAGACCCCGCACACATTGACCCGGACGAGTATCTCGCCCTCTTCAGGTCTCGGTACGCGCTTGGTCCCTTGCTCCAACGGGTGAGTCGATGTGCTTCCGGGCCTTCCAACCCACCACGCCTTCATCATGTCTGCCATGCATACAAGCGTCACGCTGGCGTGACCCGGCAGCAAGAGTCAAAAGTCCTGCAGGAGATGTTCTTGTATCCACATGAGTCCCTTAGACTCGGCAAAGGAGCACTCTCGCCTGACACTAGGGAGGCACGAGCTGTGGGCGCAGATCAACCGTGGAGGTCCCCCCTGAAGTCGCGTGTGAATACGCTCCTCAGCGAATTCGTGGAGCGGGCCGACGAATTGCTTCATGCCCAAGAGCAAATGAATACGCTACTTGATGCGGTCATGTCCATGGCGGATGAATTGAGCTTGGAAGCCGTCTTGGACCGGGTGGTCACGTCAGCCTGCACCTTGGTGGATGCGAGATACGGTGCCTTGGGTGTCATCGGTGCGGATCAGCAACTTAGCCACTTCATCACTGTGGGAATTGACGACGAGGGCATCAGGTCAATTGGTGATCTGCCGACAGGTCACGGCGTATTGGGCCACTTGATCCGGGAACCCCAGCCCTTGCGACTCCACGACCTTGGCCAGCATCCAATGGCAATTGGATTCCCCAGCAACCATCCACCCATGAAAACTTTCCTCGGCGTACCCATCCGGGTCCGCGACGTCGTCTTCGGCAACTTGTATCTGACGGAAAAGAAGGACGGGCTGGATTTCACCGCTGCCGATGAAGAGTTGGCTGTTGCCTTGGCGGCGGCCGCCGGGGTTGCCATCCAGAACGCCCGTCTGTTCGACGAGAGCCACCGCAGGCAACGGTGGCTCGAAGCCGGTGTGGAGTTGGGGAGCCTGCTGATCGCAAACGACTTCGACGACGGCGGCAGTCACCTTGACCTCGTGGCCGAAACGGCCCTTCGAGCGTCGGAATCCATTCTTGCTGTCGTGGCGGTCCCGGCGTCCGACGGAAGAGTGCTGTGCAGGTCGGCGATTGGGGTGCAGGGCCTTTACGCCGGGCAGGAGCTCACCGGTTCGGAGATCGTGTTATCCGTTATCGAAACCGGGGAATCCCGCGTTGTGAAGGACCCTCATCACGTTCTTGGCATTGACCTGACGGAGAAGCTGGGCCCGGTGCTTGTATCGGCTTTGGGGCATCGCGGAACGGACAACGGAGCTCTCCTGTTGGCCCGCGGTATCGGGGCTCCCGCCTACACCCGTTCGGATGTTGATTCCAGTGCACTTTTCGGCAGCAGAATCGGGTTGGCATTGGATCTTGTCCGTGTGAGCGCCCTTCGGCAACAAACCGTGGTGCTGTCGGACCGAGAGCGCATTGCGCGCGACTTGCACGACTTGGTGATTCAACGCTTGTTTGCTGCGGGATTGGGAATCCAAAACCTCAAGCGATTCTTGGAGGATCCGGCTGCGTTGGAGCGGATGGCGGCCCTGACCGAGGAACTGGACGAGACTATCCGCACGCTGAGGTCGACCATCGAAGAACTCAGGTCCGCAGAAAAGACTCGCTGAGGCCCGCGCTATTGTGACCTTCGGCCCTGTTCCCTGGTAGGCGTTCACGCCATTCTGGCAAGACTGAACGTTATAAGTTCAGGAACGCCAGAGTGCAGGAGGACATGATGGGCATAGATAGATTGCCGGGCAGGGTCGTTGTAGGTGTGGATGGATCGGAGGCATCTATTGAGGCCCTCCGCGAGGCCCAGCGCTTTGCCGTCCCGCTGGGGGCGACCGTTGAGGCTATTGCATATTGGGATTTCCCGCCGGTCTACGAAGGCTACGTTGCCATGGGCATCACCGGTTTTGAGGAGGCTGCCGGGCAAGTCCTGAAGGAGTCAGTCGAAAAGGCATTCGGCATCGACGTGCCTGACAACGTCATTTCCCATCTGGAACAGGGCCATCCCCGGCAAGGACTGATCAAAGCAAGCCGCGGAGCAGAGATGGTGGTGGTCGGGAGGCGTGGCCACGGCGGATTTGGTGGTCTTTTAATGGGCTCGGTCAGCTCCGCCTGCGTCGCCCACGCGCATTGCCCGGTTCTTGTAGTGCATACCCCCGAAAAGGAAGCATGAAAATGAGCATGCCCAGCAGCCAGGAACCTGTGCGCATTGATGGTGCCAGACACGTCAGTGAAGACCTGAGTGAGGTGCAGTGCTGGGAGAAGCTGCATTCGCATGACACAGGACGGGTAGGTTTCGTCCACCACGGTCGGGTCATGATCTTGCCTGTCAACTACCTGGTTCACGATCACGCCGTCTACTTCCGCACCTCGCTCGAAGGGTTGCTTGGTGGGCCGGTGGCAAGAATGCAGACATCTTTCCAGATCGACGATGCCAGGGCTGATCGAAGCGAAGGGTGGTCGGTGTTGGTCAGCGGGTCCTCGTCCCATGTTGTTGAGCGGGAGTTACTCACGCGCCTTTGGGGCCAGATGACGGCAGAGCCGTGGGCCGGAGGGGACAGAGGTCTCTTCATCTGTATCCAGCCCAGCATCGTCACGGGCAAGCACGTATATCTCGCCTAGCTGACACCGACAAAGTGCGGGCTTACCCGGCGAGCCCGCACTTTCAATCCCGCCGTATAGGGTCTAAGTGGTGCTTTCGTCGGAGTGCTTGACCGGACTGATCCGCGCGATAATCGTGGGACACGGTAATTTGGTGAGAACCGCATGCGCTGTCGAACCCAACAAGAGGCGTTTGAAGGTGCCCCGTCCGCGGCTGCCAACCACCAGCAATTGTGCAGTGGCCCCGGCCGCGAGCAGCGCTTCGGCGGGCCGTGTGTGGGTGTCGAGGACCTGGTGCACCACCAAATCCGGGTACTTGTCTGCCAATCCGGCGACCGTCTCGGCCAAGACGACGCGCTCTTCTTCTGTAATGACCTCAAAGTAGTTGGTGCGGGGTACACCGCGGGTAACCCACGGTTCCGGTGTGAGGAAGGCGTGGAGAACAGTCAGCTCCTGGCCCTGGCGGTCTGCCTCCGCCGCGGCGAATGCGACGGCCTGTGTGGACTCTTCAGAACCGTCCACTCCGACCACAATTCCTTTGCGGTTTGTCATGTCGTGCTCACCGATGACTGCTACGGGACAACGTGCCACGGCAGCAACCTGCAAAGCGCGATCGGTCAACGAACCGCCAGCCCAGCCATGGCCGGAACCAATAACCACCATCGCGGCCTTTTTGGACCTCTTGCCCAGGGCATAGCCAGCTCCGCCCGAGACGAGGTCCGTGGTGACCTTGACGGTGGGTTCCATCTTGGCGGCCCGGTCCTTCGCAGCAGCAAGAAAGTTGATGCCGGATTCCCGGATCCACTCGTTGTACCCCACACTATCGTACGCCCAGCGGTCATCCACGGCATGGACAAGCTGTACCGGCAGCTTCAAGGTGGCTGCTCGACGCATGGCCCATCCCATGGCAGCCTCGCTGCTGGGTGAATCGTTGACACCGACGACAATTGCTTCATTCATGGCTGGGCCCGTTCTTCGTTGATGGGTTCCCCGGACCTCGGCCGGGGCCTTGTTGCCAGTTTGTACCGGCGTCATAAGACCGGTTAGGGCCGGAAGTCATTATTCCGGTGTGGCGATGGAGACGGTCTCCTGGTATTCCGGGACGCGGGCCTTCCACCCCAATTCGTGCTTGATGCGGAGGCGAAGCGCTTCGGATGCATCCGGCTCTCCATGGGTGATATACGTCATTCGTGGGGCTTGGGGGGCTGAATGCATCCATCGGATAATGGCGTCCGAATCGGCATGCGCGCTGAAACCTTCCAACTGGACCACCTCAGCCCTGATCTTGACGTCTTGCCCATAGACCCTCAATTCGCGCGAACCCGCCGCCAGCGCTGCACCCCTGGTGCCGGCCGCTTGGTATCCGCTGAGGACAATCGCATTGTTGGGGTCATTGCCGTACGCCTCGATGTGATGCAAAATCCGTCCACCCGTCAACATCCCGCTTGCAGAGATGATGATCATGGGGCCACCCCTGAGGTTCAGGAGCTTGGAATCGTCCGCCGTCCGGGTCATGACGGCCACCTGGTACATATCCTTGAATTCTTCCGGGCGCAGGCGGTGTTCGTCCGGATGCTTCTGGTACATATAGGAAGCATCGATGGCCATGGGGCTGTTGAGATAGACGGGAATATCCGGAATGGCACCATTTCTGCGAAGCCGCGCCAACTGAAGCATGAGCGTTTCGGCCCGACCAACGGCGAATGCCGCAATCAGAATGACTCCTCCCCGTTTGGCCACGCGGGAAACCACCTCGCCGAGTTCAACTTCCGGGCTGCTGGCTGGATGCGTCCTGTTGCCGTAGGTGGATTCCGTCACCAACACGTCGACTGCTTCCAGCTCCCGGGGAGGATACATGAGGGGATCGTCGTCGCGGCCCAGGTCGCCCGTGAAATGAATGGAGTTTCCGCCCACCTGGATCTGAAGCTGCGCTGCTCCCAGAATGTGACCGGCGGGTACGAACGTGGCCTCGACGCCGCCTCCGAGGTCGAGGGGCTCGTCGAACACAACGGGGTGAAAACTGTTGAGCGACTTTACGGCATCGGCCGCTGTATAGAGGGGCAGCGCAGGGGTGTGGATTGACGATCCACGGTGATCGGCGTACCTGGCCTCTTCTTCCTGCAGGTGTCCGCTGTCGGGCAACAAGAGTTTGCACAGTTCATTCGTCCCGTGAGTGGCATAGACAGGACCTCTGAAACCATCCTTCACCAGCTTGGGAACAAAGCCCGTATGGTCCAGATGGGCGTGCGTCAGCAGGACTGCATCAATGGAGGCAGGGGATACGGGGAAGGGCTGCCGGTTCCGCAGGCGCAGCCGTTTGTAGCCTTGGAACAGCCCGCAGTCCACCAGGATTCGTGTTCCGCGGAAGTCCACAAGGTAGCGGGAGCCGGTAACGGTGTCCGTGGCCCCCAGAAAGCGGAGCGCTGCTTGGTTAATGCTGGCCATGGTGATTCATCCATCTTCAAAGAAGTTAACGACGCAAGGCCGCGGACCAACGTCCGGGCTGAAGCAGTTGATTATTAAGCCATTGGCGCCGCGGTGATGCGGCGCCAATCAGCCGTTCGGCGATTAGTGGGTGGACGCCACGTGGTGGTGCCGGTATTCCTCAGTACTGGGTTTGATCGCGAGCGCTGTGACCACCAGTGCCACTCCGCCAGGTATCCATGCGCTCCAGGCTGCTCCTGTTGCCGAAGTGAAATTCCCCACCCACGGGGCCAGCAGGAGGGCTGCTGCCACTATTGCCTGGCCCCACTCGGCGGCGGGCATTCCGGGCATGGCCAGGTTCACGGCACCTCCAATGACCAGCAGGACGCCGAGGATGACCATGATCGCCGTAGACGATCCTTCTTGCCTTGTCCAAAGGACGGACAAAGCTGCGTAGGCTCCGGCAGCGACGACAGTCCAGTCCTGCCATCGAGTCCATTTCTCCATGTGGATCAATCTCCTTTTTATTGTCTGACACTGCACTCTTCACTGGGTGCTTCCTGTGTCTTGTTCTTCCAGCGTCGGCACCTGGTCCCGTTCCCAACAGGGCCGAAAGTCACGTCCCGATGGAGGGTCCTTGGACCCTTGTGGCCATGACTGTCCGTCAGCGAGAATTTGGCAGAGCCGCCCGCACAGGCCAAAGAGAATGCGGTCATTGACCGTGGGACAGGAGAGTCATGGATCGCCCGGAAACAGCTGGCCTAAGAAGCGGTGATTCCCCCGGAGAACCAATCCGCGTCTTCATCCTCGACGACCATGAGTTGGTGCGTAGGGGTCTCCAGGAACTGTTGGAAGGTGAAGGTTTCGCGGTGGTGGGCATGTCCGGATCTGCCGAGGAAGCGACGCGTCGGATTCCGGCGTTGCACCCGGACGTCGCTGTACTTGACGCACGGTTGCCTGACGGGACGGGAATTGAGGTTTGCCGGGATGTGCGTTCAGTCGACCCTTCGTTGAACTGTCTCATACTCACCAGCTACGACGACGAACAAGCCCTCCGCGGCGCTGTCCTTGCCGGTGCCGCCGGGTACGTCCTGAAGGAAATCGGCGGAATGGACCTGCTTGGTGCCCTGCGCAAGGCAGCCAAGGGCGAGTCGTTGTTCGATGAGGCCGTCAAGACGAGGATCATCCAGGGCCTCACGGAGCCGAAGAAACAGGATCCCCGAGTCTCGTCCCTCACCCCGCAGGAGCGCCGGGTCCTTGAGTTCGTTGGACAAGGTATGACCAACCGCCAGATCGGAGAGGAAATGCTCCTGGCAGAGAAGACGGTCAAGAACTACGTCTCATCCCTGTTGGCCAAACTCGGGTTTGAACGCCGAACCCAGGCTGCGGTTTTCATGGCACATTCTCCCGAAGATGACGCCGGGAACCGGCGCTGAGGGATCAGGCTAACGGGACCGACCATGTCAGCGACGTCCCCTTGCCTGGTGCGCTGGCGACGTTGTAAGTGCCGTTCATTTCCGCTGCCCTGCGAGCCATGTTTGTTAAACCGTTCCCCGGCGCCGGATCCTTGAAACCGCATCCATCGTCCACCACTTCAAGTGTCAGCCGGCCTTCCTGGACTGCCACCGAAATATTGATGGACTGGGCTCCTGAATGACGCGCCGCATTGCTGAGGCTCTCGGTGAGAACAGCCAGCAGGTGTTTGATCATGGCTTCGTCATTCAGGGAATCAACGGGGCCGGCCAAGGTCAGATGTGGCGCGTAGGGCAAGGACTTGGCGCCGGCCTGAATCGACTGGAGGATGCGGCCGCTCAATGGCTCCCGCTCATGGGTACTGGCTTGGAGGGAGTAGATGGTGTTGCGTAGGTCGCGGATGCTGGTGTCCAGCTCTTCAGTAACTGAGTCGATCCTGTTCAGGGCAGACTCGCTGGTCGTAAAACGGCGGAGGCTCTGAACACTTAACCCTGCAGCGAAAAGCCTTTGTATCACCAGGTCGTGAAGATCCCGGGCGATCCTGTCCCGGTCGGAGAACACCACCACTTGTTCCCGAAGCCTGTGAATCCTTTCCAGCGCCAGCGCGAGGGCCACATGTGAGCCGAAGACTGCCCCCATTTCGACGTCGGTCTTGGAAAAATTTCCTGTGCCTGGATTACGGGCAAGGATCAGGAGTCCATGATGGGCTCCTTGGGCGCTGAGATCGATGATGAGGAGCTTCGCTGGCCCGCCATTCTCCGCTATACCGAGGAGCTCCTTGGAGTCATCAAGGCAAACAGCCGTCCCATTTCGTCCAACCCCAAGGACCTCCGGGGCTGCCATTGTCAATGACATGCCGGCGAAGTCAGCGCCGGGTTTCCCTGCCGTACCCGCCACTACATAAGCTCCTCCCTGAGAAGTGGGGACCAGGATCAAGGCGAGATGGGATGCAGATTCCCGTAGAGCCCTCGCAGCGATCAGGTCCAGTGCCGAGTTCTCAGCCTGCTCACCTTGTTCGCCGCCCAGCATTCTTCCCGTGATGTCCATGCAGGCTTCGAGCCAGGATGCCCGACGTCTGGCGTCTTCATACAGCCGGGCGTTCTCGATTGCCACGCCGGCCGCCGCAGCCAAAGCCACGGCAAGGTCCTCGTCCTCCGGCGTGAAGTCCCCGCCGCCGTCCTTTTCGGTCAGGTAGAGGTTTCCGAACACCACGTCCCTCACCCGCACCGGAACTCCGAGGAACGACTTCATGGGCGGATGGTATTGCGGGAATCCGTAGGCTTTCGGGTGTTGGCCCAGATCGTGGAGGCGAAGCGGCGCAGGCTCGGTGATGAGCAGGCCGAGCACGCCGTGCCCGGTAGGGAGGGGTCCGATCCGTTCGGCGAGCTCTCTGTCTATCCCCACGGTGATGAAATGGCTGAGTGCGTTGTCCTCGCCAATGACGCCCAAGGCCCCATATCGGGCATGGAGGAGCTGGCAGGCGGAGGTCACCACGCGGTGGAGCACTGCTTCGAGGCTCAGGTCTTCTGCCACGGCGACTACTGCTTCGAGTAGGCCCCGCGTTCTTTCCTGTGCCTGTAACAGCTCCCCGGCTCGCCCAACGAAGTCCTTCAACAGGTCGTCAATCGGGATCCGCGGCTCAGGCTTCGGCTGGCGGGGCCCGGGAGCTTCGGATTCGTTCACCAGTGCCTTTCGAAGAACGTATGAGATTCTGCGACGGGGCCGGGCGGCTCCTTGCTGCCAGACTACTCTGGCGCTTCTGAACCGGCTACGGCGCGGGGCGGCGCGTGCGGGCCTTTGTGCCCTGTTGTCCCGGCGCCCCCAGGCCTACGGTCTAACCATGACGAACAAACCTACGGTTCCGGAAGCTGAGATCCTGGACAACAAGCAGTGTTGGGAGCTGCTGCGCAGTGTCTCAGTGGGCCGCCTCGCAGTCTGGGCGCAGGACCATCCCGACATCTTTCCCATCAATTACAAAGCAGACCACGGCACGCTGGTCTTCCGCACTGGCGAGGGGAGTAAACTCCACGCTGCCCTCAGCGCCACACCGGTAGCGATGGAAGCCGACGGAGTAGACCCAACGTCGGGAATCGCGTGGAGTGTGGTGGTCAAAGGCAGGGCAGAGAGCATCAAGCTGACCCAAGAGGTGCTGGACACCGTCGGTCTGCTGCTTTTCCCGTGGCAGGCCGGGCGGAAGGACCATTTTGTCCGTATCGTTCCCACTTCGTTGACCGGGCGCCGCTTCAAAGTGACACCGCCGCTGACGTGGTGGAGTCCGCTCGACGACGCCACCAGGGCGGGTTTGGAATGAGAACACAGCCAAGCGCCGCCGTCGAACGTCTCGCTCCGGACGAATGCTGGGACCTGTTGGCGCAGACCAACGTTGGCCGGCTGGCCGTCCTGGTGGACGGACATCCCGATATCTTTCCAGTGAATTATGTGCTGGATGGTGACAGCATTGTGTTTCGAACCGGTGTGGGCACCAAGTTTTGGAGCACACTGACAACCCCCTGCGCTCTCGAAAGTGATGGCTACCGGGCCTTGGGCGGAAAGGCGTGGAGCGTCGTTGTCCGAGGGCAGACACACCTGATACTCGACCGTCAGGACAGAGCCGACGTCGACGCCTTGGGACTGGATCCCTGGCAACCAGGCAACAAGGACTGCTACCTAAGGCTGACTCCTGATGCCGTCACTGGGCGGCGCTTCAAGACCAAACGGCCAGACCTCTGGGGGACCCCCTTGAACGACGCCCGACTGGGCGTGTTCCACTAGCGCAAACGCCCAATCTTTCAGCCAGGCACAACAAGGACGGAATCACACAATGAAGGCACTCGTCTACGGTGGCCCCGGAGAAAAGTCCTGGACGGACGTTCCGGATCCCGTCATCCTTCAGGCCACCGACGCAATCGTGCGCATCGACACCACCACCATTTGCGGTACAGATCTGCACATCCTTAAAGGTGATGTCCCTGCGGTCCAGCCGGGTCGCATCCTCGGGCACGAGGGGGTGGGGACTGTCACCGATGTGGGGAGTTCAATCAGTTCGCTCCGCACGGGGGACAGGGTGATCATCTCCTGCATCAAGTCCTGCGGACACTGCGGCAATTGCAGGAAGGGCCTGTTTTCCCACTGCCTCGGTGACGAAGGACAGGCAGGAACCGGCTGGATCTTCGGCCACCTCATCGACGGTACGCAGGCCGAATTCGTCCGGGTTCCCTATGCAGAAAACTCCCTGCACAAACTGCCCCGCGGCGTCACCGACGACGAAGCCGTGATGCTCTCCGACATCCTGCCCACAGCCTTCGAAATCGGAGTCCAGGCCGGGCACGTGGCCCCAGGTGACGTCGTGGCCGTCGTGGGGGCAGGGCCCATCGGCCTGGCGGCTATGGCAACAGCCGGGCTCCACGGTGCGGCAACGGTGGTGGCCATAGATCCCGACGAGGGCCGCCTCGCGAAGGCCCGTGACTTCGGAGCCACGCACACGGTCAACCCCGCCAAACCCGGGTGGATCGCGGAAGTTCTCACCCTCACCGACGGGGCTGGGGTGGACGTGTCCATGGAAGCAGTGGGAATACCGGAGACCTTTGACATGGCCTTGCGCCTGGTCCGCCCCGGCGGGTACGTGGCCAACATCGGTGTCCACGGAAAACCCGTCGAACTGCCCCTCCAGGATCTGTGGATTCAAAACATCAACATCAGCATGGGTCTGGTCAACACCAACACCACCCCGATGCTGCTTCGCCTGGTGGCACAACACAAGCTCCCCGCTGATAAGTTCGCTACCCACCATTTCGGCCTGGAACAGATCATTGATGCCTATGACACGTTCTCGCGCGCGGCGGAAACAGGTGCCCTGAAAGTTGTTCTCAGCCGCACCCCTCACGACTGATCAGCGGACATGACACGACGCCTGCTGCACTCGGCCTTGCGCTTTCCGTTAGTGACAGCAACCTTTGTGGTGCTCGTCGCAGTCGCGGTCCTGACAGTCATCGGACTGATACCGGCGGCCCAAGGGCTGGCGAGCATCTTCGCCCTCAGTGTTGCACTCTACCGGGCAGGCACCATGCTCAAAGGGCTCCTGCACGGACGCTGGGGCATTGATCTCCTGGCCGTGATGGCTATTTGCTCGACAGTTGCGGTGGGGGAATACCTGGCATCCCTCATCGTGGTTCTGATGCTGACAGGCGGCGAGGCGCTGGAACAATTTGCCCAAGGCCGCGCCACCAGGGAGCTCCGTGCGCTCCTGGACCGGTCCCCGCGCAACGCGCACCGCGAACGGCCCGGAATGTCCGTGGAGGATATCCTCGTGGATGCCGTGGTTCCGGGAGACGTGCTGCTGGTCAGGCCTTCAGAGTTGGTTCCGGTGGACGGTACCTTGCTGTCCGACGTCGGAATCTTTGATGAGTCAGCGCTGACAGGCGAAAGCCTGCCTGCAGAGCGAACCAAGGGCGACCTGCTGCTCAGCGGCACTGTCAACGGGGCCGATGCCGTGCGTATGAAGGCCACGGCCACCGCAGCGGATTCGCAGTACAGCCAAATAGTTGCCTTGGTTCAGGAAGCCGCGGCAAGCCGTGCGCCGACGGTACGGCTTGCTGACAAATATGCTGTGCCGTTCACTCTGGTCGCCTTGGTGCTGGCCGGCGCTGCGTGGTTCTTCAGCCAGGATCCAAGACGGTTTGCTGAGGTTCTGGTGGTAGCCACCCCGTGCCCTTTGCTGATTGCTGCACCCGTCGCGTTCCTCGCGGGGACCAGCAGGGCCGCACATGCCGGCATCATCGTCAAAAACGCGGGGACGCTTGAGCAACTCAGTAGAGTCAAGACCGCCGTCTTCGACAAGACGGGGACCCTCACACAAGGCAACCCTTCCTTGGCTGGAATCCGGGTGGCCCCGGCCTCACATCTGTCCGAAGACGCCCTGCTGCAATTGGCCGCCTCCGCCGAGCAGTATTCCACCCACGTCCTCGCTGCTTCAGTCATGGCAGAAGCCCGAGCGCGCAGCCTGGTACTTATACCGGCAACGGGCGCAAGTGAACATGCAACCAACGGTGTCACGGCCGACTGCGGAAGCCACCACGTGGTGGTCGGAAAACCCGCTTACGTAGGCTCCCTGGTGAGCGGATTCGATAAGACGACACTGCCCGGAGGCCATCTCGGGATCTACGTCGGTGTGGATGGCCTGTTTGCCGGCACTCTGATCATGAGCGATCCATTGCGCCCAAATGCGAAGGACACCCTGACGGAACTTCGGAGGCTCGGAGTCGGGGAAACAATGCTCCTGACCGGAGACGCTGCAACCACAGCCCGACATATCGCCGTGGAGGCCGGCATCAGCAACGTCATGGCCGAATGCCTGCCTGCTGACAAAGTTGCCTCCGTAGCCGCACTTCCGCGCAGGCCCGTGATGATGGTGGGCGACGGCGTCAACGACGCTCCCGTACTGGCAGCGGCCGACGTCGGCATCGCCATGGGTGCCAAAGGCGCCACTGCAGCCAGCGAGTCGGCGGACGTGGTGATTATGGTCGATGACCTGTCCAAGGCCGCCGTCGCTGTAGGCATCGGGCAGCGTACGCTTCGAATCGCCCGGACCAGCATTTGGACCGGGATACTTCTGAGTCTCGGTCTGATGGTGATGGCCTCGTTTGGCATGATTCCGGCCGTCGCCGGGGCGCTGCTCCAGGAGCTGGTGGATCTTGCCACCATTCTCAATGCCCTCCGGGCTTTGGGTCCCGGACGGACTGTTGTGCCCGCACGCTCCGGGGAGGTCCGTGAGGTCAGTACCGCTCCGGCTCGTCACCGAGTTCAAAGTGGCGGCCATGGACCCGGGTGGGAGTGATCTCCACATAGGTGTATTTGCGCGTCGGAATCCAAGGCTTCAGGGGAAGCTTGTCCGCTTCGTCGATCTCCGACTGCGATTCGATCACCCTGGCAGTCCCCTTAAGGACAACACTCCAGGCTTCGGCGTCGACGATCTCCTCAACTTCGAAGGCGACCTTCTCATTGACGGTCAGTTCGGCGAGCTTTGTTCCCGGGTTCGTCCTGAGCAGCAGCCGCTGGTTGTGGGCGACGAAATTCAGTGGGTAGATGTCCGGTTCACCCAGGACGCTGACAGCCAAGCGACCATGCTGGTTACGTTCCAGGACCTTCCATGAGTCGGCTTCGGTGAGGACGGTTCCAGGGCGTTCGTCGGTTTCCATGATCTCGGTCTCCTGAGTGGGTGGTGGCTGCTGGCGGATCGCCGCGTCGCCGTTGGTTCGATGCTCCCGAGCCTATGGCTGGCTTCCCGCCCCCAACAGAGTCCAAGGTCCCGAGGGCGAAAGCAGCCACCATGACCTTCGACTCTGGTGATGGGGGCCAGCGGGGAGGAACCTGAAGCATCGGATGACCGGCCCGGAGGAATACACCATGGTCCAAGGCGTTTATGTTCTGTCCACTGCACCGGAATCAGGGAAGTCACTCGTGGTCCTGGGCTTGGCTGACGCGTTGCACCGCAGAACAGGCCGTCTGGGTTTCTACCGGCCAATCGTGAACGGAACAGATCCTGCCCACGACCCGCTGCTCCGGATGCTTCGCAGGCGGTACAAGGTGGAGTCAGTCCGCTGCAGGGGCGGAATGACGTTGGCTGATGCCCGGGCAGCGCTGGCGGCAGGCCGTGAGGACGAGGTTGTTTCCCGGGCGCTCGAGGAGTATGGACGCATCGCCGAAGAATGTGACGTGGTTGTGGTGGACGGTTCGGACCTGAGGGGCCCGGACGCCGGCAGGGAGTTCGACCTGAACGCTCATTTGGCCAACAATCTAGGCCTGCCGGTTCTCGCTGTCATCGGGGCCCAGGGCTTGCGTCCTCGGGAGACCGCACAGGCTGTGGCGGACGCGTCACGGCAGCTCGAGGCAGCCAGATGCGCGGTGTTGTCCGTCGTGGTTAACCGCGCCCGGCCAGCAGGCATCGACACAGTCCGGGCCGTTAGGGCAGCTACGGGAAGCCGTCCAAGCTATGTGATTCCCGAGGTTCCTGAGATATCGGCGCCCACGGTGGCCGATGTGGCGATGTCATTGTCACTTGAACGACTCTCGGGCAGCGCAGAGCTGGACCGGGACGTGGGCAGCGTGCAAGTGTCCGCTATGAACGTGGAGAACTTCCTGCGGGTACTTGAGCCCGGGAGCCTGGTGATTGTTCCCGGGGATCGCGCTGACATCGTCATGGCTTGCATGGCCTCGGCCTTGTCACCGGAGCTGCCCACACCGTCCGGAGTCATCCTGACCGATGGCCTGGTCCCTGCCAGCTACGTGCTGCCTATGGTGGCACATGCGCCATTCCCCGTGTTCGCTGAAACTGCGGATACCTACACTACAGCTCAACGGGTCTCGCACGTCCGCAGCGAGATCCATACCGGAGAAAGCCGCCGGGTGGCCGCCGCTCTGGGCATCTGGGCTCGCTCCATTGACGAAAAGGAGCTGCTGGAACGTCTGGCGCTCCCGCGTCCGGCGACCATGACGCCGCTGCGCTTCCTCAATGACCTCGTGGAACGCGCCCGCCAGCAGAAGAAACGTATCGTTCTGGCTGAGGGCACAGATAGCCGGGTGTTGCGTGCGGCGGAGATTTTGCGTCGCCGGGATGTGTGCCACGTATCGCTTCTCGGGAACCCCTCTGCGGTCCGGGAGCTTGCCGAAGCCGAGGGCATCGAGGTGGGTGGCATCACCATCGTCGACCCCGCCCATTCGCCATTACGTGAGCGATTCGCGATGGAATATCAGCGCTTGCGTGCCCACAAAGGCGTGATCCTGGAACGGGCCAGGGAAGTCATGCTCGACGGCGCCTATTTTGGCACCATGATGGTCCACCTGGGTGAGGCCGACGGGATGGTCTCCGGAGCAGCGCACACCACGGCCAACACAATCCGGCCGGCGTTGGAGTTCATGAAGAGCCAGCATGGCAACGGACTGGTGTCCTCGGTGTTCTTTATGCTTTTTCCTGACCGCGTGCTGGTGTACGGGGATTGCGCCGTGGTGCCGGATCCAACGGACCGGCAACTGGCGGACATTGCGCTCGCATCGGCGACGACGGCGGCGCAGTTCGGCGTAGAGCCCAGGGTGGCTATGTTGTCGTACTCTACTGGCGTATCCGGCGCCGGAACGTCGGTGGATAAGGTCAAGCGTGCCACGGACATGGTGGCGGCTGCCCGGCCGGACCTTGCGGTGGACGGGCCCATACAATACGACGCCGCGGTGGATGCGGCCATCGCGAGTTCAAAACTGCCGTCCTCTGCTGTCGCGGGAAGGGCGACAGTCCTTGTCTTCCCTGACCTGAACACAGGCAACAACACCTATAAGGCCGTCGAACAGTCTTCCGGTGCTGTCGCCGTCGGGCCTATCCTCCAGGGGCTCCGCAAACCCATCAATGACCTGTCCAGGGGATCGACGATCGAAGACATCATTAACACTGTTGCCATCACCGCTGTCCAGGCGCAGGGGTAGATCTAGCCCTTTTCGTCCTGAGTGACCACCAGGACGGGGCACTGCGCGTGGGCCGAGCAAGCCCTGCTGACGGATCCTATGGGCTGATTGAGGAAACCACCGGAACCCCGCCTCCCCACTACGAGTAGTTGTGCCCCATGGCTTTCTTCGACGAGGACTTTGGCTGGTTCGCCGAATTTGACCGTCACTGTTAGATCCTTGGGGCGGTCGGCACCGAAGGCTCGTTCCAAGGCTTCATCGACGAGCCGCTTGGCGGTGTCTTCCAATTCCGTGGTGAACCGGGTCAATTCGGGCTCAAAGCGGGAGGCCATGAAGTAGTCGGACATTCCAATACAGGTGATCACCTCCAGGGGGCCTCCCAACGCAGCTGCCATGCGACCGGCCATCTGCAGGGTGTTGGAGGAATATTCGGATCCATCGACGCCGACAACGATCCGATCAGAGCGCGGGTGTGTATTCATGGGATCAGCCTGCTCTTCCACCTGGCGGCGCCACTAGGGTCGAAGGGCACGGATCCGGCAAGCTGCCTTAATGGGGGAGGGCCCCTCCGTGGCGCAGCCGTTTGTAGAGCCAGTCCGCGCCCAGCACGCCGGGAATCGCCAGGAGGGCAGTGGCAAAGCCAGGGAAGGGAGGAGGAGCCTGACCCAGGATGCCGGCTACGGGAGGTACGTAGAGGAACAGTGCCAACGCCGCCAGTTCCACCCCTACCGCCCACAGCAGCAACTTGTTGGTAAACCATCCCTGCTTCCATGCGGGAGCGGTAGCACTGCGGCAAGCGAAGGCAGTTGCCAACTGGCCAAGGACCACAGCCGTAAATGCTGCCCCTGACGCGCCCATCAGCACACCCGGGTCCAGCGGATCCCCACGGCCCCAACCACTGCCAAAGAGAACCACAGAGAAAGCACCCATGGCGAACAACGCCTCCGTGGGACCCATGACAGCAAACACCCTCAGCATGAGTTGCCGATCCAGAAGATGCCGCTTTTCGGGAGGCCGGCTCAACACGCGTTTGCCTGGTGGCTCCGCCCCGAGGGCCAAGGCGGGAAGCAGATCGGTCCCGATGTCCAAGGCCAGTATCTGGAGGACACCAAGGGCCAACGGGAATTGACCACCGGAAAGTGCCCAGATCACAAAGGGCGTGAGTTCAGCGACATTGTCAGTCAGGTGGTAAGTGAGGAACCGGTGAATATTTGAATAAGTGGCCCGGCCCTGTTCTATGGCGGCGACTATAGTTGCGAAATGGTCATCCAGGAGCACAAGGTCTGCGGCCTCACGGGCCACATCGGTGCCGCTGAGTCCCATGGCCACGCCGATATCGGCTTGACGTAACGCGGGACCGTCATTGACGCCGTCGCCGGTCATGGCAACAACGTGGCCGCGGCTCTGCAAGGCTTTGGCCACCCTCAGTTTCTGTTCGGGAGAAACCCGGCTCACCACCACTCCATCACGGTCCAGGAGGGCCCCAAGGACCTGTTCGTCGTGGGGGAGTTCGGCGCCTTGGAAGACCAGGTTCGGGTGCCTCAGGAGCCCGATTTCCCGTGCAATTGCCGCTGCTGTGGAGGGGTGGTCGCCGGTGATCATCGCAATGCGGATTCCCGCGCCCCTGGCGGCTTTGATGACATCGGCGACGTCCGGTCGGGGTGGGTCATGGAGGCCAATGAGGCCTATTCCTTCGAGGTCCCGTTCAGCCTCTTCTGCGTCCCGGTCGCGCCAACTGCCGGCTGCTCCAGGCAGTTCCCTCGTAGCGACAGCGATGACGCGCAGGCCTTTGGCGGCCATGGTTTCTACTTCTGCGGACAGTTGAGTGGCTTCGACTCCGCAGAGTGGCAGGACCGATTCCGGAGCTCCTTTCACATATAACGTGTTGCCCACAATGACCGATTCCCTCCGACGGTCGGCGTCGAAGGCGAACCGTACCGATGGCTGAAGTTCCTCTGGTGCACTCCCCAAAAGGCGTCGCGCCAAAACATCGATCGCAGCTTCCATGGGATCCCCGCTCGCCACCCATTCGTCGCCGTGGCGCACTGCGCGCCCCTGCGAAGCGGCCCGAGCTGCACAGGCCACCCTGACGGCGGCCGGCTGTCCCGGCCCTTCCACCAGGGCCTGGGGCCCATATCCGTCACCGCTGACATACAGCGGCCCTTCCACCGTGAGTACCTCGACGGCGTTCATCCGGTTTTGCGTCAACGTGCCGGTCTTGTCGGTGCAGATGAAGGTGGTTGAGCCAAGGGTCTCCACAGCTTCAAGATTGCGGACAAGTGCGTTTCTCGATGCCATGCGCTGTGCGCCCATGGCGAGCGACAGGGTAACCGTTGGCAGTAAGCCCTCGGGGATCAGCGCAACCGCAACCCCAATGGCAAACAGGAAGGAATCACGCCACTCAATTCCGACAAGGAGTGAGACCACGAAGAACAGCCCGGCAACGGCGAGCGCCACGGTGGCAATCAAGCGGACTATTCTGCGCAGCTCCATGGTCAAAGGAGTTGGCGGAGACTTCGTGCCGCTGGTCAACGCTGCGATGGCTGCCAGCTTGGTGTCGGCACCGGTGGCGGTCACCTGCCCTTCCGCTTCGCCATTGACCAGGAACGTTCCGCCCCACGCTGTGTCCGTCGCGGATTTGGGGACGGCCTCGCTCTCACCGGTGAGCATCGATTCATCGACGCTGCATGCTGATGCTGAGATGAACTGCACGTCTGCCGGCAACCTGTCACCTGCGGCCAGGACCACCACATCTCCGGGAACCAAAGCACTCGCGTGCACGCTCTGAAGCCGCCTATCCCGTCGGACAGTGACGTCGGCGGGAAGCAGCGCTTGTAGCCGTTCGGCTGCGTGTTGGGCGCGTTCCTGCTGAATATGGGCGAAAACGCCGTTGACAATCACCACGATGATGATTGCTATGCCCAGTTGTGGCATGCCGGCCACATAGGCGAGCCCAGCTGCAGCCCACAGCATCAGCGCGAAAAAGTGCGTCAGTTCCCCGAGCAGCTTTCGCCATTGGGGGACGTTGCTGGCGGCGGGCAGAACGTTTGGTCCGAATCGTCGCAACAGATCACCGGCCGCCTGCGAGCTCAGGCCCTCGGCGCCAGGGGTCTCGGACAGCGAGGCCGGGGATGTGTTCCCAGGGGACATCTTCTCTCCAATACGGGAATGCCTGTTCGATGAAAGACTCCACTGGGGAACTGCCCGCGTCTAGGGTCGAAGGGCACCGTCGGAGAGGGACCTTCTGCCCTATGTGCGTGTCGGCGGAGGGGTTAGGCTCAGCCCATGGAGAACACATCGACGGATCAGGACACCAAAGAACTTAGCGTCCACGACTGCTGGAAGTACCTTCAATCGGTGTCCATCGGCAGGATCGCCCTCATCAACGGTGAAGAGCCTGAGATCTTTCCAGTGAACTTTGTTCCGAACTTCGGAACTGTTCTTTTCAGGACCGGGCCTGGGACCAAGCTCGACGCCCTTCGGGAAGGGGCGGTCATTGCGCTGGAAGCCGATGGGTTCAACCGTTACGGGACCGTCGCCTGGAGTGTCATCCTCAAAGGAGGGCCGGAATTCGTGACGCAGCCTGAAGATATCCAGGAAGCCGTGGATGCCGGTCTTTCTCCTTGGCAGCCCGGCGCCAAGGACGTTCTGGTGAGGGTCACGCCCACGGAGATCAGTGGTCGCCGCTTCGTCATTGCACCTCCGGCGAAGTGGTGGCCGCCGCTGGATCCGACCGCCTCTGACGCGCACGACGGCGAAAGCCAGGAGGTCCCGCCCGGCACCGCTGGCTAGGGTCGGGTCAGGATGATGGGGCATTGCACGTGCAGGAGCACGTGCTGGGCAACGGAGCCCAGCAGCACGCTCAAACCTCCCCGTCCTTTGCAGCCCATGACCAGCAGCTGTGCTTCTCTTGCAGCAGCTATCAGTGCCTCCCCGGGGCTACTACTGGTATCCAGGACTTCCTTCACGACGACGGACGGAAACCTGTGGTTGACCTGCTGGACAGCCGCGCTCAGGACGTTTCCGCCCTCGGCAGGCCCCACCCCGGGACCTGTTGCATGGACAATGATCAATTCATCATTCAAACGTTGAGCTTCCCTGGCCCCTCGGTCCAGGGCGTCGAGTGACTCAGCGGATCCGTCAACGCCTACCACTACGCCGGAACGCTGGTCACGTGCCGGCCCCGGGACAACGGCGACGTCGCTCTTGCTGGTAACAGCAACTTGGAAACTGACTGAGCCGTATCCCTGCCCTTCCGTGCCGGGTCCGCGGTCTGTGCCCACCACCACCATCGAGTAGGCCGGTGACAAGGAAGCAATCGTTGCGGCAGGTTCGCCGGACAACCGCTGTGTCGTCATGCCCACGTTGGGAAAGGCTGCCGCCAGCCGTTGCGCTTCGCTGTTGAGGAGGTCCTCAGCGCGGCTAACCGCCAGTTGATGGTCGTTCTCCCGGGGGTAAGCCCACTCCCCGGGGACCACATTGACCAGGGCTAGGCCGAGATCAAGGGAATTCGCGCGGGCCGCAGCCCAGTCAGCCACGAACGAGCCCGCCCGTGAGCCGTCAAGGGCAACCAGGATTTGTTTCTTCACGAACCGACGTTCCTTTCGGACTGCCAACGGTGGTGGTCTCCACTATCAGCGGGACGGCCCGTCGTTGCAAGGGCCGGAAGGCCCTCCCACTGAACGGCTCAGTGCATTAGGGTCCAGAGGAAAGGCATCCACCGCAGCCTTCCCCGCGGAAGTGAGAGGAGAACATGCGTGTTCTTGTGCTGAATCCCGGCTCTTCATCGCTGAAGTACCACCTGCGTGACACAGCCGCCGCCAACCCGGCTGCCGGCATTCTTGCGTCCGGACAGGTCGACTGGCCACCGGACGAGCGTTCCAGCGCGACGCATCTGCACGCTGCCTTTGAAGAGCTGACTGACACTATGAAGCGCCCCGGTACCGCGCACCCGGAGGCTATTGGACACCGAGTCGTCCACGGCGGTCCGCAGTTCAGCACCCCGGTACTTGTCACGGCGGATGTGGTGTCCGCCATTGAAGAACTCAGTCCCTTGGCGCCGCTCCACAACCCGGCCAGTGTTGCCTGCATTGACGCCGCCGGCAAACGATGGCCGGATCTCCCACAGGTGGCCGTCTTCGACACGGCGTTCCACCGCACCATTCCCGACTTCGCCGCCCGCTATGCCATTCCGGAGGACGCCTACCGGGCCCATCCTGTGCGGCGCTATGGTTTTCACGGTATCTCCGTGGAGATGGCCTGTCGTGACACAGCAGAGTTTCTCGACGTGGCGCCTTTGAATGCGATAGTGGCCCACGTTGGCAACGGCGCATCCGTCACCGCAGTCAGGAACGGGCTCAGCGTGGACACCTCCATGGGAATGACCCCCTTGGAGGGCCTGGTCATGGGGACGCGATCGGGAGACCTGGACCCGTCCGTTGTCCTCCTGCTGCAGCAAGAAGGCGCAACTGCGGACGAAGTCGACCACATTCTGAATAACCAATCGGGGTTGCTGGCCGTTGCAGGATCCGCAGATATGCGGACGGTTGAAAAGGCTGCGGGCAGCGGTGAACCCCAAGCCCTACTCGCCATAGACATGGCCGCCTACCGTCTCGCCAAATACATAGCGGCGTACTCGATGGTGGTTGACCGGCCTGACGCTCTGGTGTTCACCGGCGGCGTGGGCGAGAACTCAGCACTGTTCAGGGCCAAGGTGGTCGCCTGGTTGAGACCACTGGGGCTCGGCCTTGATGAAGGCCTGAATATGGCCAGCCAGGAAGGCATGCGCGAGATCAGCACCATGGACTCCACATTCCTGTGCTCGTAGTGCCCAGCGACGAGGAACGCGCTATTGCAGAATTAACGGCGGCCTTGCTCGCCGCGCCCCCTAAGGAAGGTTGATCGCGACATGAGCATCGACGAGAACGCCACATCCAGCGACACTGAGCCGGAAGTCGAAAACTTTGACCTCCTGCACCGGTATTGGTCCGCGGCCAACTATCTGACCGTCGCCCAGATCTACCTGCAGGAGAACCCGCTGCTCCGGGAACCGCTGCATGCAGCGCACATCAAACCCAGGCTTCTTGGTCACTGGGGCACAAGCCCCGGGCTGTCCCTGATCTATGCACACCTCAATCGCCTTATCCGTCGCACGAGTGTGGAAGTTCTGTTCGTGGCCGGTCCCGGTCACGGAGGTCCTGCCGTCGTCGCCAATACCTATCTGGAAGGCAGCTACTCGGAGGTTTATCCGGCCGTTGGCAAAGACCTGAAAGGGCTTCGGAGGCTTGTCCGGCAGTTTTCGACGCCCGGAGGCATCGCCAGCCACGTCGGCCCCGCCACGCCTGGCTCCGTTCACGAGGGTGGCGAACTGGGCTACTCCCTCATGCACGCCACAGGTGCGGCCATGGACAATCCGGACCTGATCGTTGCCTGCGTCATAGGTGATGGAGAGGCAGAAACCGGCCCACTCGAAGGCTCCTGGAAAGCGCCCTCGTTCATCAACCCGCTCAGGGATGGGGCAGTACTTCCAATCCTCCACCTCAACGGTCACAAGATCTCAGGCCCCACCGTCCTGGGCAGACGCTCGAACACGGTTGTTGCAGCACTACTGGAAGCGCACGGCTGGGATCCCGTCATCGTCTCCGGTGACGACCCCGCCGTCGTCCACCCAGCCCTCGCCTCAGCACTGGACTCCGCTTACGCCTCCATCCGCGCAATCCAGTCCCACGCCCGCGCGGAGGGAGTCAACGGACCCGCACGATGGCCGGCCATCATCCTGCGCACCCCCAAAGGATGGACAGGGCCGGTGACAGTGGACGGAAAACCCGTAGAAGGAACCCACCGCTCCCACCAAGTCCCACTGGCCGGAGTCAGAGAGAATCCGGCGCACCTGGCGCAGCTTGAAGCGTGGATGCGTTCCTACCGGCCAGAAGAGCTCTTCGACGCCGACGGACGCCTTCTCACCGAGCTCGAACAGCTCGCCCCGACAGGCGATCTGCGCATGGGCGCACTGCCGGGCAGCCGCGGAATGGGAAGCCGCGACCTCGCCATACCCTCGCTCGATCGATACGCCATCGAGAGTGTTCCCCGCGGGGGCGTGATGCACCAGAGCACCAAGCCATTGGGCCAGATGCTTCGCGATATCTACATCGACACAGCCGACGACCCGAGGTTCCGCCTCTTCTGCCCCGACGAAACCAGCAGCAACAGGCTCAGCGCAGTCTTCGAAGCCACCGACAGATGCCTCCTCGAACCAGCGGCCGCCACAGAAGCCGCGCTCGCAGACGATCATGTTTCCGCCAGCGGACGCGTGATGGAAGTCCTGTCCGAACACCTTTGCCAAGGATGGCTGGAAGGATACGTGCTGACAGGCCGGCACGGCCTATTCGCCAGCTATGAGGCGTTTGCGATGGTGAGCGCTTCCATGACCGTTCAGCACGCCAAATGGCTGCAGCATTCACGGGAGCTGGAGTGGCGGCGGCCCGTGCCCAGCTTGAACATCCTGCTGACCTCTACCTGTTGGCGGAACGATCACAACGGTTTCAGCCATCAAGGCCCTGGCCTTATCGACACGGTTCTGTCCCTGTCCAGCAGCGTCATCCGTGTCTACTTCCCACCCGATGCGAACACCCTGCTGGTTACGGCCGAACACATGCTCAAAAGTAAGGACTATGTGAATCTGGTAGTGATCGATAAACAGGACCACCCGCAGTACCTGACGCTCGAAGAGGCGCGGGAAAATGCAGCCGTCGGTGCATCCATCTGGGATTGGGCCGGACACGAAATATCCGGGACCCCGTCCGGCCCGGATATCGTCCTGGCATGTGCCGGAGATGTTCCCACGCAAGAGACGTTGGCGGCTGCATGGCTCCTCAGGCGGCATGTTCCTGAGATGTCCGTCCGGGTAGTCAATGTCATGGATGCCATGGTCTTGCCGCCGCCAGAGGCGCATCCGCATGGGCTGTCTGGTGGGAAGTTTGAAGAACTCTTCACCGATGATGTGGATGTCGTGATGGCCTGGCATGGGTACGCAAGGGCACTGCACCAGCTCCTGCATGGTCGCCCGCACCCCGAGCGGTTCCATGTCCGGGGATACAACGAGCAAGGCACCACCACCACACCATTCGACATGGTGGTACTGAACAAGGTCAGCCGATACCACCTGGTGATGGAAGCCCTGCGCCGGACTCGCGGTCAATTCCCGGGGGCAGAGCAACTGCTGGAGCATTGCCGGAAGCAGTTGGACGCCCATTCCCTCTACATCCGCGAGCACTTTGAGGACCTACCCGAAATCAGGGACTGGGTGTGGACGCAGCAGCAGTAGGCTTCCAACACTGTTCCAGAGTTCTTAGTCTGTGCTCATGAGTGAGCGGGAGAACACTTGGCACGGTCAGCATCAAGCCGGCCTCAGCAGGGGAGAGCGTGCCGCCGACTACCTCCGCAATGGCATGGGTAGCTGGATTTTCGTGGGGTGCTACGTCCTGGTGATGGTGGTCTGGGCCGCCGTCAATTCCTACCTGCTGGCCGAGGATGCATGGGACCCTTACCCGTTCATCCTGCTGAATCTCTTCCTATCCATGTTGGCAGGGCTCCAGGGCGCTATCTTGCTCATCGCCGCGAAAAGGCAGGACGCTATAGCGGCAGCCATGGCCCAGCACGATTACGACACTGACGTGCAAGCGAAGACGGAGATCGACCGGCTTATGGCCATTAACAGCCAACAGCTGGAACTACTGGAAGAACTGCGGGCATTGCTGCTCGCCGCGAGGGACCCTCACACCGAAACCGAGGAGACGATCCAGTTGCCGCGCGACGAGTAGGCGTTGCAAAGGTTTGCCGTGTGGGTTTATACGGCTGTGACGTGTCGCTCAGATGGCTTGGACGGTAGCCATCATGCCTTGGTCTTCGTGGTCGAGGATGTGGCAGTGGAAGACGCTGCGGCCGGGAAAGTCATCGAAGGCCACCCGGATTGTCACACGGCCGCGGGCAGGGACATTGACTACATCCTGCCATCTGGGTTCGGTTACTTCGCGGTCCCCGTCATGGATGACCTGCATGGGCCACACGTGCAGGTGGAGGGGGTGGTCCATGGAACTGGTGTTGACCAGGGCCCATTCCTCAACGGTGCCCACTGAGGTCGTCTCGTCGACTCTTTCGGGGTCGAACGTGCGTCCGTTGATGGTGAAAGCCATCATGCTTCCGTGTCCGCTGCCCATACCCATTTCCGAATCTGTCCCCGCACCCAAGGTCAGTGTTCGGGCGGCAGCGAGAGGTTCCTTCCGCAGATCGCGTAGGGGCCGGCCGTTGGTTATTGGCCGGAGATCAGTGCTCGTGATTGGGGAGACGGTCAGAGAACATAGTTCGAGCGTGCCTCCACCGGATTGGGTACCACCTCCTATGGCGCCGCCCATCATGGGACTCATGCTGCCGCGGTCCACGGGGGCGGCGGCGAGCGTGGAATTCGCTTCGCGGGTTTCTACGAGGAGTTCTACCCGATTCCCCGGAGCGAGAACCACCTCAGTG